>JBEVNC010000185.1:0-12602 GCA_040508315.1 Sphingobium sp. | reverse complement strand
TCCCCGCCGCCGCGCATTTCCGACAGCCGCACGCGAAAGCCCGCATTGGCAAGCTGCCAGGCCGCTTCCGATCCGGCGAGGCCGCCGCCGATGATGTGGATGTCGTGCATCAGAACCCCTGCGGAAACATATGCGCGCCGTCCGCGCCCAGCCGCAGCACGCTATGCCCGGCAACCGCGCCAAACAGGATCGGCCCATAGACATGCGGGAAGAGCGCGCCGCCGCGCGACGGTTCCCACTTCAGCGTAGGCGCCACGGCCGCGAGGTCGACCATCGCCAGTACCAGCGGATCGGTGCCCGCGAAATATTTGGCGGCGGTGGCGGCGGTCTGCTCGGCGGTGGAGAGATGGATATAGCCGTCGCGCAGGTCGTCGGGCGAGCCGCTGTACGTGCCGCTGGCCTTCCACGCCTTCCACGCCGCGTGGTCGAGCAGCTTATAGGCAAATAGTGTCGTCATGGAGCCGTCCCTAGCCCTTGCGCGCGGTTCTGTCAGCGGGGAAGAAGCGCTATGGTCCCGACTCCGCCGCTTTCGCCCGAGCGTTTCGCTGCCGTGGAGGCACATGTCCGCGCGCTGGTGGCGGACGGTACGCTCCCGCATGCCCATTTTCTCGGGGTTCGCGACGGGGAGGTCGTCAGCGAGTTTTGCACAGGCGAGGCGCGTGAGGATGGTCGCCCGCTGCGGACCGACGCCATCTATCGCATCGCGTCGATGACCAAGGCGGTGACGGCGGTCCTGTTCATGATGCTGGTCGAGGACGGGCGGGTGGCGCTCGACGATCCGGTGGCGGATGTGCTGCCGGAACTGGCCGACCTGGCGGTGTATGGGGGCGGCGCCTTCCCGCCATTCGCCACGCGCCCGGCAGCGGCCCAGCCGACGATGATCGACCTGCTGCGCCATGTCGGTGGCTTCACCTATGGCTTTCAGCAGCATTCGCCGGTCGACCAGGCCTATTGGCTGAAGGGCATCCATAATTTCAAGGCGGTCATCACGCGGGACGGCGTACTGGGCGATCTGGCGCGCCTGCCGCTGCTGCATGAACCGGGGGAACGGTTCACCTATTCCTTCGGTATCGACCTGATCGGCATCGTCTGCGAGCGACTGACGGGGCGCTCGCTGGGGGACTTGTTCGCTGACCGCATCTTCGCGCCGCTGGGGATGGAGGACACGGGCTTCACGCTTCGTCCGCAGGATGCCGACCGCTTCACCAATGCATGGGCGATGCATCCGCGCCGGGGTCGCTACCTCTATGACGCGGCGGATGACAGCATCTGGTTGCGGCCGTCGGCGTTCGAATCCGGTGGCGGCGGCCTCCTTTCCACCATGGCCGACTATCGCCGTTTCTGCGCGACGTTGATCGGCGAGGGGGAGGCGTTGCTGCGACCGGAGACGGTCGCCGCGATGACGCGCAACCATCTGCCCGGCGGAGGAAGCATCGGCGAGATGTCGCGATCCAAGTTCGGGGGCGAGCCTTATCTGCACACCGGCCACGGGCTGGGAGTGGCGGTGTCCTTGCCCGGCGGCGCGCGCCCGGCGGGGGAGTTTCACTGGTCCGGCCTATTCTCGACCTGGTTCTCGGTCGTGCCCTCTGAAAGGATGATCCTGATCCTGATGACGCAGATCATGCCGCTTCAGGAGGATGTGCTGCCGTTCACCATCCACCGGATGTTGTTCGGCGACTGACATCCATCGCCGCGGCGTTTTGTTGTGTGATTGCTCCATATCCGGCCAAATCCGGCGATGAATATCGCAATCGGGCCATGCTGGGCTTTCCCGGCCCATAGGCGATATCTTCTTCCCTTGCACCGCCGCGTGCGATGCCGACACATGCTCACCAGCGCAGTCACGCAAAGCGGGCGCGCTCGATGAAAGAGGCGGGATACCGCCCCATTTGCACAAGCAAAATCGGGAGAGAGATATGTCTGAAACCTATTGCCGCAGAGCGATTCTGCTGGCCTCCACCGCCATCTCCATCGCTGCTGCCACCCCCGCGCTGGCGCAGGACAATTCGTCCGACATCATCGTCACCGCCCGGCGTATCGAGGAGCGGTTGCAGGACGTCCCGATCTCGATCACCGTGTTCAGTCAGGAGACGCTGACGAACAACAATGTGCAGTCGGCCAAGGATCTTGCGACCTATACGCCCGGCCTGACCACCAACAATCGCTATGGCGCGGACAACACGACCTGGACGATCCGTGGCTTCACGCAGGAGCAGCGCACGACCTCCACCGTCGGCACCTATTTCGCCGACGTGGTCGCCCCGCGCGGATCGGGCGCGACGCAGGGCGGTGACGGCGCCGGGCCGGGGCAGCTGTTCGACCTCCAGAACGTGCAGGTGCTCAAAGGCCCGCAGGGAACGCTGTTCGGCCGCAACTCGACAGGCGGCGCGGTGCTGCTGGTGCCGCGCAAGCCGACCGACCGGCTGGAAGGCTATGTCGAGGGTAGCATCGGCGACTATGACATGTGGCGCGGGCAGGGCGTGCTCAACCTGCCGGTGATGGATACGCTGCGGCTGCGCTTCGGCGTCGACCGTAGCAAGCGCGACGGTTACCTCAAAAATGCTGGCCGCATTGGCGCCGGACCCTATGGCGACGCGATGGGAAGCGTCGATTACACGGCGCTGCGCCTCAGCGCGGTCGCCGACCTGACGCCCGACATCGAAAATTACACCATCGCCTCCTATTCCAAGTCGCGCAGCACGGGCGTCATCCCCAAGATCACCAAATGCTACGCGGCCAACCCGTGCGCGCAGGTGGCGCGGGAGGCGGCGCTCGATTTCTTCACCGTCTCCAACCCGCTCCCCGACGCCCAATCGGTGGCGGAACAGTGGCAGCTGATCAACACCACCACCTGGCAGGCGAGCGACAGCCTGACGATCAAGAATATCGCGGCCTACGGTGAATTCAGGGGCATCACCAATATCGACCTGTTCGGTCAGTATCGCCCGGTGGTGACGCCGGGTACGGAGACGACCGGCAATCAGGTTCAGCCCTTTGCGCTGACCCACAATATCGCGAACGGCTATACCAATGCGCAATCCTCCTTCGTGGAGGAACTGCAATTTCAGGGACGGCCGGGCGACGGCAAGCTGATCTGGCAGGCGGGGCTTTATCTGGAACTGAACGAGCCGCTGGGCCGCTCAGGCGTGCAGACCGCGACCTTCACGCCCTGCTCGAACCTTGCGACCTTCGACTGCCGTCCGGGCGATGGCGGCCTGACGTCACTCGGCCGCATCGCCTATTCGACCACGCGCACCTCCTATCGGGGCATGGCCGCCTATGCGCAGGCGAGCTACGACATATCGGACAAGCTGAAATTCACGGCGGGCATTCGCTATACGGCCGACCGGGTGCGCAGCAACTTCCAGATCGTCGACATCCGCCTGAACCCTGCGCCGCTGGGCAATTATGCGACCTGTACCAATACCCCGACATTCGGCGCGGCGAATACGCCGTCCAATCCTCGCCGACCGATCGACCAGCGGTTCGACATGTGCTTCCAGGACAGCACGGTGAAGACGTCGGCTCCGACCTGGCTGATCGGTTTGGACTATAAGCCGCTGGACGACGTGCTGCTCTACGCCAAATGGTCGCGCGGCTACCGTCAGGGCGGTGTCGCAGCCTTCGGTGCGGACAGGTTGCAGAACTACAAGGACGAAACCGTCGACACCTATGAGGTCGGCGCCAAGACTAGCTGGCGCGGCGCACTGCCGGGCAACTTCAACATCGCGGGCTTCTACAATGACTTCCGCAACCAGCAGATCCAGCTCGGCTTCCAGTGCAATCCGGTGTCGCTATGCACCCAGACGACATCGATCCTGAACGTCGGCAGTTCGGAGCTTTATGGTTTCGAGGCCGAGGTGGGGGTGAGGCCGTTCCAAGGCTTCCGCATCGACGCCGCCTATGCCTATCTCAAGACGCGCATCCTAGCGGTCGAGGACGCGACTCCGGCGGTCGTCGCGGCGGGCCTGCCGTTCAACGACATTCGCCCGCCCAAGGTCGGCGACGTCATCCCCAACGCTATGCCGCACAAGGTGAACGTGACGGCGAGCTATACGCTGCCGCTGCCCGAATCCATCGGCAAGATCAGCGTCGGAGGCACCTTCGTCTATCAGTCGAGCGTGCGCGTCGTCACCGACGCCGTGGTGGGGTCCAACAACGGCGTCCTGCCCAACGCCAAATATGGCAACGTCAACGTCAACTGGCAGGACGTCGCCGGGCTGCCCGTCGATGCGGGCTTCTTCATGACCAACATCACGAACGAGCGCATCTACCTGCATGCCAACGACCAGCAGACCAACGGCTTTGTGTCCAACATCATCGGCGAGCCCCGCATGTATGGCTTCCGCCTGAAATATCGCTTCGGCGGTTAAGCGAAAGCACCTCGAGTGGGGTAGGAAGGCGTTCGGGGAAATCCGCGCGCCTTCTTTCGGTGGGCAGCGGGTTTTCGCATGCAGGAATATCACTTCACCTGTACGGACAATGTGTCCTGATATCGCACAGATGGTTGACGGAAAGCCAGAATCATGGTGCGGCAGGGGGAGCAAGGGTTGTAACGCAAAGTCCAAGCCCACTTCAGACGGGGATGCCAGAATGAATTTCGATCTGACCGACGATCAGGAAATGATGCGGGACATGTTCGCCCGCTTTCTCGACGAGAATAGCAGCACCGCGCGCGTCCGCGCCGCAGAGCCGTCCGGTTTCGATCGCGATCTCTGGCAGGGTCTCGCCGAACTCGGCGCCTTTTCGATCCGCGTGCCCGAAGAGGCAGGTGGTCTCGGCCTCGGCCTGTTCGACGCCGTGCTGCTCATGGAGGAGGCGGGGCGTACCCTTGCGTCCGGGCCGCTTGCCGAGACGCTCGTCACCGCACGCCTGCTCGCGACGTTCGGCGGCGCGGAAGCCGAGGCATTGCTCGGCCGCGTGACCGCTGGCGAGGCGGTCGCCTCCCTCGCATTCCATGATCTGGCCGTACAGTCGAAGCAGTGGATCGCGGGCGGATCGGTCGCTGAGGCGATGATCGCGACGGATGGCGAGGACATCATCCTCATCACCGTGCCGGAAGAGGCGCGGGTGGCCGTGCCCAATCTCGCCTCCACGCCGATTGCGGAAATCGACCTGGCCGACCTCCCGCGCGTCGTCCTCGCCTCGGGCCGCGACGCGCTCATCGATTTCGGTCGCGGGATCGAGGAGTGGAAGCTGCTGATCTCCGCCGCTCTGGCTGGCCTGGGCCGCGAAGCGCTACAGATCGCTGCCGCCTATTCGGGCGAACGCAAGCAGTTCGGCCAGTTCATCGGCCAGTTCCAGGGCGTGTCCCACCCGCTCGCCGACCAGTTGTGCCATGTGGACGGCGGCAAGCTGCTGGTGTGGAAGACGATCCGCTCGCTCGCCGATGGCGACGAGGATGCGGGCGCGCTGATCTCCCTCACGGCCTGGTGGACGGCGGAGGCGGCCGCGACCAGCGTGGCGCGCGCCCTCCACACATTCGGCGGCTATGGCCTCAGTACCGAATATGACATCCACCTCTTCAACCTGCGCGCCAAGGCGTGGCCGCTGGTGTTCGGCGATCCCAAGCGCCATCTGGAGGACGCTGGCCGCCGCCTCTACTCGGACGCGGTCGCCGCACTTCCCGAACCGGGCGACACGCCTATCGAGTTCGACCTGGGCGACGAGGCGCGGATGATCCAGAAGGAGATCGCCGACTTCTTCGAGACCCAGGTGACGGACGAGGAGAAGGCGCAGTTCCATTATAGCTGGGACGGCTACAACCCGCGCATCAACAAGGCGCTGGCCGATGCGGGCTTGCTCTTTCTCGGCTGGCCCAAGGAAATGGGCGGCCGCGGCATCACCCCCTATGCCAAGTTGGCCGCCATGGAGGCGTTCGAGCATACCGGCTACAACAATCCCGCGCACAATGTGACCGCGATGGTCGGGGCGATCCTGTTCCGCTTCGGCAGCGACGAGGTGAAGGAGAATATCCTCGCCAAGATGATGAGCGGCGAAGTCATCACCAGCCTTGGCTATTCGGAGCCGGGTTCTGGTTCGGACGTGTTCGCCGCCCAGTGCCGCTCCACGCAGCAGCCGGACGGATCATGGCTCATCAACGGGACCAAGATGTGGACGTCGGGCGCGAACATCACCGACTATGTCTTCATGCTGACCCGCTCCGACCCCGAAGCGACCAAGCATAAGGGCCTGACGATGTTCATCGTGCCCCTGAAGACCGAGGGCGTGACCGTGCAGGGCGTCTTTACCTTCATGGACGAGCGCACGAACATCACCTTCTACGACAATGTCCCGATCCCCGACAGCTATCGCCTCGGCCCGATTAACGAAGGCGCGCGGACCATGTCTGCGGGTCTGGAACTGGAACATGGCGGCGGCTTCGGCAAGGTGCAGCGCGCCATGCAGAAGGCGGCCGAGGAGCTGGCGGGCGAGATCCGCAATGGCGACCATCTGCTGATCGAGGAACCGCAGGCGCAGCAGCGTCTGGCCAAGACCTATGCCAATCTCGCGGTCGCCGACCTGTTCACCTATCGCTCCATCTGGGGCAGCGTGAACAATAAGGGGCTGCAGGGCGTAGGGCCGATGGCCAAGATGTTCTCCTCCGAATGTTTCCAGGCGGACTCGCGCGACCTGCTCGACCTCACCGCGCCGACTTCGCTGGCCAAGGGTGACGGCCCTGCGGGGTTCCTGAACCAATGCTACCGCCATGCGCAGGCCACGACCATCTACGGCGGCACCAGCGAGGTGCACCGATCCATGGTCGCCGAAAAGGCGCTCGGCATGCCGCGTACGCGCGGTTGAACAGGGGAGGGACATCATGACCGACGAGACCATCGAGGCCCCGCACCTGCTGACCGAGGAACGGGACGGCATATTAATCGTGACGCTCAACCGCCCGGACAAGCTCAATGCCCTGTCCTGGCAGTTGATGCAGTTGTTCGACGAGGCTGTGTATCATTTCCGCGATACGCCGGAACTCAAGGTCATGCTGATCCGCGCGACGGGCCGCTATTTCAGCGCGGGAGCGGACCTGCGTGGCGGCCTCGGCCCGACGCATATCCCGCAGGCCAAGAGCGCGCGCGGCATTCGCGAGAACCACCGCATCAACCTGAACGGCATGCACCGCATCTATGACGAGATGGAGCATATCGAAAAGCCCATCGTGGTCGCTCATCAGGCGATGTGCGTGGGCGGAGGGCTGGAAATGTCGCTGTCCTGCGACTTCCGCCTTGCGGCCAAGAGCGCTGGCTATGCCTTTCCGGAAGGGTTGTTCGGCACGCTGCCCGCATCCAACGGCGTCAGCCGCCTGACCCGTCTGTGCGGCCCGCACTGGGCGCGCTGGCTCATCATGGCGAACAAGCCTGCCAATGCCGACCTGGCTCTCACCATGGGGCTGGTCCATCAGGTCATTCCCGACGAGACGTTCGAGTCCGAGGTGATGGACTTCTGCCTTCACCTCGCCAAGCAGAATGGCGAGCAGATGGGCGCGGCGAAGGTGGCTATCGAACTGGCTGCCGAACTTGGTCCCGAAATGGGTCGTCATGTCGAGCGCATGGCCAACAGTGCGCTCATGCAGAACCCGGACTATCTGGAGCGGATGGAGAACTATCTGAAAGGGGTCGGAGGTAAGAAGGGGTAGGGCGAGCGGTACTTGCCACGTTCAAATGACACCACGGACTTGTGAATTATGAGGCAATGTTCGAAGGACGGGCCTGCCGACCCTATCGCCCCGCGCGATGCTCCGTGATCCCCAGTTCCAGCAGCCGGGCCGACGCGCGCAGTCGTTCCTTAGGGTCGGGCACCGCGCGGCCGGCGCCCAATATATACTGGACCTCCACGTCGGTCGCCATGGTGACGACGCGCTCGATTCCGGAGATCAGAACGGTCGCCATTGCGGACGCCTCCGGGTCTTCGGGGTCCGCATCCATCTGCCGCACCACCAGTCCGATCAGCATCGTGGCAGTGTTGACGCGGTGAAACATCATGCGCTGGTCATGATGGTCGGCCATAGCGTTGCGAAGATGGAGTATCCGCGCGTGACGCAGCCAGAAGGCGTGATAGGCAAGGATGAAATCGTAGCAATACCGGTTCAGGCCGTCGTCCGGCCAGCGCGACCGGATCGGCGTCAGATAGGATTCCTCCGCCGTCGCCATGACGGGCTCCAGCACCGCCAGCAGCAATTCGGTGAGGTCGCTGAAATAGAGATAGAGCGTGGTCATGCCGAGCGACGCCTCGCGCGCTACCGCGCTCAGCGTGATCGGTGTCGGCTCGGGCACGGCGAGCAGTGCCTGCGCGGCGGCGACGATACGGTCGCGGGTATCGCGCCCCTTGCGTCCCAGGCGCTGGCCATAGAGGTTACGGCTCACCCCATCTTCGGGCATCGGCTCGGCGCTTTCGGGCGCGCGACGCCTGGAGGCCCTGGCTGCTAAAGATCTGCCTTCGCTCTCCGTTACCATCGCAACGCCTTCTTGGGGGTCGACGGGGACGCGTACGTCGCCCGTCGACCGGGATTGTCATGCCGCGACGCGGACGGCGATGACCTTGCTCTCGAGAAATTCCTCGATGCCCTCCACGCCCCACTCACGGCCTACACCGCTGGCCTTATATCCGCCGAAAGGCAAGTCGCCAGCAATGCACATCCCGCCATTGACGCTGATCGACCCGCTGCGGATACGCTTGGCGACGCTCATGGCCCGGTCGAGATCGGCAGAGACCACGCCGCCGGAGAGGCCATATTCGCTGTCATTGGCGATGCGGATGGCATCCTCGTCATCTTCGAACGGAATGACGACCAGCACGGGGCCGAAAATCTCCTCGCGCGCGATGCGCATCTCGTTGGTCACATCGCCGAAGCAGGTCGGCTCGATGAAATAGCCCGGTCCCTTGTCGGGGCGCAGCTTTCCGCCTGCGAGAAGGGTCGCGCCTTCCTCGATGCCGAGGTCGATATAGGATTTCACCCGCTCCATCTGGCGCTGGGAGATGACCGGCCCCATCATGTGGCCCGGATTGTCGAACTCGCCCCAATTCTCGCCAAAGCCAGTATAAGCGGCGGCGAGGATCGCCTTGGCTTCCTCATAGCGGCTCCTGTGCACCAGCAGGCGCGACTGCACGGCGCAGCCTTGCCCTGCATGGAACACCAGCATGGAGGAGGCGATCTCCTGCTGGAAGTTGGGCGCATCGTCGAGGACGATCTTGGCCGACTTGCCTCCCAGTTCCAGGAAGACGCGCTTGAGCGTCTTGGCGCCCTGCTCCATGATGCGGCGGCCGACGCCGGTGGAGCCGGTGAAGCTGATGAGGTCGACGCGCGGATCGTTGACGAGCATCTCGCCCGCCAGCGCCGGATCGCTGCCGGTAAGCACGTTGATGACGCCCTTGGGGAAGCCGGCCTTATCGGCCCATTCGCCGAAAATCGCGCCCATGCCCGGCGTGTTCGGGGCGGGCTTCAGGATGACGGTGCAGCCGGCGAGCAGCGCAGAGACGACCTTGCCGACATTGACGTAGAGCGGCACGTTCCAAGGCGTGATCGCGCCGACCACGCCGACGGCCTCATAGACGACCTTGCGGTCGCTGTTATAGCCTTCGGGGCCATTGATCCCATAATACTTCTCCCACGTCACAACGGGGACGAGGTCGAGCAGATCCTTGTAGCAGGCAACCGCCATGTCGACATGGGCGCGGCTGACCGCGCCGATGGCGGCGCCCGCCTCGACGCGTGCGAGCGTCGAGACGCGCTCACGGTCGGCGATCAGCAGATCGAACATCTTCTTGACGAGGTCGAACCGCTTTTCGTGGTTCAGCGCCCAGTCGGTGGTGTCGAACGCGGTACGCGCTGCGGCGATGGCGGCATCGACGTCCTCCGGCGAGGCATCGGCTGCGACGCCGACAGGCGCTGCGGTCCAGGGGCCGATGATGTCATAGGTCTTGCCGCCCGCCGCGCCGCGGAGTTCGCCGTCGATATAGAGTTTGGCTTCTGGAAGAGTGGACATGGGTCTGTATCCTCTTGGTCGCGCTTGCAGGCGCGTGGTCTTGTGTCAGGCGTGACGGCCTTCGAGCATGATCTGCGATATGTTGACGTCGGATGGCAGGTTCACGAGCGAACGGAAGATTTCCGCCACGGAATTGAAATGACTGATCGGCCGTTCGCGCTGGTTGATGCCGCGCTTCATATTGCCTTCGAAGAAACGGCGGGCGCGGTCGGGATCGACGCTCCAGCTCGAGTCCTCGTCCATCATCTGCCCGGCGCGCGCCAGCGTCACGCGGATGCCGTCGGGCGTGAGTTCCTCGTGCAGCGCCTGGGTAAAGCGTTCCAGCCCCGCCTTGCTCGCCTGATACATGGTCAGCATGGCGAAGGGGACAGCGACGGACTCGCTGCTGATGTTGATGATCTGGCCACCCCTGCGCAACATGGGGATGGCGGAGCGGCACATGTAGATGGGGCCGCCCATATTGGTGGTCATCGACGCCAGCACTTCGTCGTCGGGCACTTCATGGATCGCGAAGGGCTGGTAGACGGCGGCATTGTTGATGAGCACGTCGATGGTCGGCTGACGCTGCGCAATGGTGGCGAAGGCCGCACGCACGGACGCCGGCGAGGACACGTCGCATTCGACCGCATAGGCGCCGTTACCCAGTTCCTCGGCGACGGCCTCGACCTTTGAGAGCGTGCGGCCAAGGAGGATCAGCGTCTCCCCGTCGGCTGCGAGCCGCCGCGCTATGGCGCGTCCCAGCCCTTTGCCAGCTCCGGTGATGACGATGCTTTTGCTCACTCGATCCTCCGCTTATGTTTGCGGTCACGGTCTAGCGCGGGGTCCCGGCTTCGGCCATAACCGCGTCAAGGCATCGCCGCGGCGATCCCTCCTTGCCGATACTCCGCCTCCCGTCCCGCCGGGACATCATGCAGGCGGATCACGGCATGGAGCGCCATCTTCTCCGCCCCTGATCGCCGCGGTTTCCGCCACGATCAATGTCAAATCGAGACCGTCGCTTGCCCCTTGTCAAGTTTCGGCCATGGGGCATACTCGCAGGCAAAAGGAGAGTGGCATGACCGAAGGCAAAGAGGATGCAGGACCGCGCTTCGCCGTCTTTCGCGCGAAGGATGCGCCGAGCCTAGAGGAAAGCGGCGTGATGGACGCTGTGCCGCCGTCGGAGGCGGTGCTGGCGGGCATGGCGCAGGTGATCGACGCCGGAATGGGCAAGGGCCATTTCACCCGCGTCCTCTTCGCGCAGGGCGGCATGAGCCTCGCCTATGCATGGTTCAAGAGCGGTTTTCCCTTGCCCCGGCACAGCCATAACAGCGACTGCCTCTATTATATCGTCGGCGGGTCGCTGCGGCTCGGCACGGAGGAGTTGAAGACCGGCGACGGCTTCTTCATCGGCGCGGACGTGCCCTACACCTATACGCCGGGCGAGAATGGCGTGGAGGTGCTTGAGTTCCGTACTGCCGAGCGGTTCGATATCCGCACATTGGCGTCCAATCCCGCCTTCTGGGCCAAGGCGGCGATCACGGCGGCGGCGAAGCGCGATGTGTGGCCGACGGAGACGATCTCGCCATCGGGGCTGGTGACGATGGAGGGCTAGGCGCCCTCGCTCATCGTGCCATGCCGCTTGGTCTCGCGCATCGCCAGATAGGCGAGGAGCGACAGGGCGGCCATGCCGCTCACATACCAGAAGAAGATCGGCTCGCGCCCGGCCCCCTTGAGCGCGAGGGCGACATATTCGGCCGACCCGCCGAACAGCGCGTTGGCGATGGCATAGGGCAGGGCGACGCCCAGCGCGCGGATGTGCGGCGGGAACATCTCCGCCTTCACGATGGCGTTGATCGCGGTGTAGCCGCTGACGATCAGCAGCCCCACCAGCACCAGCAGGAAGGCGAGGATCGGCGATCCTCCCTGACCGATCAGGGTGAACAACGGCACGGTGAACAGGGTCGCGCCAATGCCGAACGCGATCAGCAAGGGCTTGCGGCCGATCCGGTCGGACAGGCCGCCGATGACGGGCTGCATCACCATATAGATGGCGAGCGCCACCGTCATGATCCGCGCTGCCGTCTGCCGGTCGTAACCGGCGGAGTTCACGAGATATTTCTGCATATAGGTGGTGTAGGCGTAGAAGGCGAGCGTGCCCCCCGCGGTCAGCAGCACGACCAGGAAGGCCGTGCCCGGATGCTCCTTGAACAGGGCCATGGCGGAGGATTTCTTGTCCGTTGCGCGGGTCGTAAAATCCTCGGTCTCGGCAAGGCCGCGACGAATGAGGAAAACGCTGACCGCCAACACCGCGCCGATCAGGAAGGGGATGCGCCATCCCCATGTCTCCAGCGCCGCCTCACTCATGGTCGCCTGCAGAACGAGTTGTACGCCCAACGCCACTAACTGCCCGGCGATCAGCGTCACATATTGGAAGCTGGAATAGAAACCGCGCCGGTCGCGCGTCGCCATCTCCGACAGATAGGTCGCGCTGGCGCCATATTCGCCGCCGATGCTCAGGCCCTGCAACAGCCGCGCGGCGAGCAGCAGCGCCGGGGAGGCGAGGCCGATGGCGGCATGGCCGGGCGTGACGGCGATCAACAGCGAACCGCCGCCCATCATCAGCACCGACAGGGT
>JBEVNC010000183.1:0-7012 GCA_040508315.1 Sphingobium sp. | reverse complement strand
GCGGATCGCTCGACGGGCAGCATTGGCAGGCGGGGGAATGCTGGCTGCTCGACGGGCCCGTGCACCTGACGGCGAGCGAACCCAGCCGGGCGCTTATCGCAACCCTGCGCTGATCGGTTTTCCGCACTTCAATCGGTCCAGTTCGCGGCGCAGGCTGTCGATGCGCTCCGCGTCCGCCGTCGCGGGATTGACCCGGTGGAGACCGAGCGGCCAGAAGCGGTCGTGATCCATGACGGCGACCGTGCGCCCGATGCAAAGCTCCCGCAGGCTGTCCAGCGTCATCATCGGCAGCGCGAGGATGACGGGATGGCTGGGCTTCCCATCCTCGAACCGCACAAGATCGGTCATGAAGAAGCCGCCGCGAATGTCGACCAGCACGGCATCCGCATCGCTCGCACGGATGGCGGCGAGCGTGCGTGCATAGGGGCGGACATATTGTTCCGTGGTCACGAGCTGCCACCCCGCCGCCACGAACGCCAGCGCTGCGGCGGCCCAGACCAGGTTCAGCGGCCGCCTGCCCTCCGGCGAGATCACCGTCCAGCCATAGCCCGCCAGCAGGCACAGCGCGCCGATGGAACCATGCATATAGCGGAAACCCCAGCCATAGCCCTGATACATGGCCGTCGCGAAACCGATGACGACGGTGCCAAGCAGCGGCAAGACGATTGGCGGGTCGCCGATCCATCCCCTGAAACTGCGCGGCAACCGCGCCAGCGACAAAGCGCCCAGCGGCAGCAGCAGCGGATTATTCCACGCCATCAACCGGCCGATGTTGAGCAAAGGTTGCCAGCGACTCAGTCGGCCGAACAAGCTCGCGACCTTTGCGCCCACTTCGGGCGCACCGCGCGCCGCGCCGCCCTGCGGCGGGCCGAGCAGGGATGCGAGCAGCATCGGCCACAGCTTGGCCCACAGGAGCACAGTAGCGCCCAGCGCACCGGTCTGGAGGATCGCCGTCGCCCACCGCCGCCGCCAGAACAGCCACGCGATGAAGGGCGCGGCGAACAGGATCGGGAAATGCCACTGGTGCAACCCGCCCGCCAGGATCAACACCACGCCCGCCGCGATTCCCGACCACAGGCCGGGACGCAGGATCAGCGCCAGCCAGATCATGTTCAGCGCGAAATGGCTGGTCATCGCATAGGGCGTCATGGCGGTGGCGAGCAGCTGCACCGATGTCAGCGCCATCAGCATGACCACCGCACGCACGTCCGCCCGGTCGGGGAACAGCCGCCGGGCGACGCACCACAAGGCGATCAATCCCACGCCCAGCATGACCGGCGACGCCAGATCGGGATCGCCCAGCCGCACGAACAGCGCACGGAACGCGGCGTGGACGGGGAGGTAGACGGAGGTCCAGTTGCTCTCTGCCCCATAGGGACTGGTGAATTCCGGCAAGATCGCGCGGGCGAAAGGCTGCCATTCCTCGGGGATCGGCCAGCCGATGCGCCCGGCCGCCAGATAGGCCCCCGCCATTTCCGCCATGAGCTCGTCGCGCGACGGGCTGTAGTCGTGGAACACCAGCACCCGGCCCAGCCGCGCGGCAACGATGGCGGCGATGACGGCCGCCGCGATGGCCCAGCCAGACGGCGCGGCGACGACCGGCCCTTGCCTCTCACGCCGCGTCAGGGGGATCAGCGCGAGCAGTCCGAGCGCCAGGCCGATCAGCACCGGCATGTCCTGGGTCATGAACAGATATTCGGGCAGCGTCACCGTCCGGTCCGGTGCGATATACCAGGCCCAGGTCGCCGCATCCCAGGCAAGATAGACCAGAGCGCCCACCAACAGCATCGGCCATGCGGCGGCAGGCCGCGCTGGACTCATGCCGTCATTCACCGCCCGCCACCAGCCGGTCGCGCACGAACAGGCCGTCCATCTCCACCAGCAGCGGGAAATGCCCCTTATTGTTCGCGAACACGGCATTGGGCGAGAAACCGGCCTGCGCCAGCAGCGCGATCATCTCGCGGTAGCCGGTCGCGCCCTGATAGATGGGCCGCACCGCCAGTTCGGTCTGCACACCCGCCATGATCCCCAGCACTGCCTCTGCGCCCGTACAGACGCTGCGATCATGGCCCTGCGTATCCATCTTGAGGAACGGCGTGGAGACATTGTGCCAGCCGGCCAGTTGCGGCCACAGCCCGTCGAGCCGCCGCGTCTCGACCTCCACCGTCTTTTCCACGCGGTTGCGCGTCTGGAACACGGCATCCAGTCGCTCGGTCGGGCGGTTCAGCGAACTGAACTGGTCGGCGGCCATGATGTTGAAGGACGCGGTGCCGTCCTTGTCGGACAGCGCCATATTATAGCAGTGCCAGTCGGCATCCGACGCCGCTCGCCGCTCCAGCGCCGCGAACACGGTCGGGTTCGGCTCGAAGGACAGGATGGTGCCGCGAAAGCCCACGTCCCGGCGAAGCATCGACGCATATTGGCCCGCATTGGCGCCGACATCGACCACGCAGTCCACGCCGAAATGGCGGATGAAGCGGCGCAGCGCCATGATCTCGGGATATTGATGCTGCCGCCCCGCCGCCGCCAGACGCAGCGCCAGCCAACGGTCGCCAAGCTCCCGGCGATAGCGGCTCACAGCTTTACGCCCCGCGCACGAGCGGCGATCAGCGCGTCGGCATAGGCCGCCTCGGTCAGCGCCGCCGCCTCGTCCCAGCTGCCCAGTTGCTCGCCCAGCGCCAGCGCCGCGCGTCCAGCGGCCTCCCGCACCGCGCGCGCAGCGACCAGTGGCCGCAGCGCATCGGCCAGGGCGCCCGCCTCCCCGACCGGAAACTTTACCGTCGCGCCTTCGGGGAGGCGCGCAAACATGCCGCTATCGCTGGTGACCATCGCGGCCCCATAATGGCAAGCGGAGAGAAAGGCACCGCTGGAATCGATGTGGCGATAGGGAAAGGCAAGAATATCGGCCCGGCGCAGATGCGCGTCGAGGCGCGGTTCGGTCAGAAAGCCCAGATCGAGGATCAGTCGCTCACCATATCCCGCCGCCCGCACCCGCTCGATCAGCGCGTCGATGGACATGAAGGGCTGGCCCGCAACGGCAAGGTCGAAGTCCGCCCCTTCTCCCCACAGCGCCAACGCGGCGTCGATCAGCAGGTCGAATCCCTTATAGGGCTTGATGGTGCCGAAGAAGAGGACGCGCGGGCGCGGCGATGGCGGCACGGCGGCAAGGTCGGCCTCACCGGCGACGGCCAGCGCCATCGGCGGGTGCGGCACGATGGAGACCGGCGTGCTTATGCCATGCTCTGCCAGCGCCGCCCCGGTCTCCTCGCCATGCACGATCAGCCGGTCGAACCGCTCCAGCAGGCCGAAATAGCCGCTGCCCTGCATCGCCTCCTTGGCACCGTCGCCATGATAGGGGCGGGCATTGTGGACGGTGTGGACCAGCGCATGACGGGTGCGCAGCCGCCGTAGCCAGTGCCCGTCGGCCATGGCGAAGGGCAGCCACTGCCAGTGCACCACCGCCGCGCCCGCGAACACGCGCCGCGACCCGATCAGCGCGTCGGCGACATATTCCGCGCCCTTGGCCGCCTGCTTCATCCGTCCCGACAGTGCCTCGCTCTTGCCGAAGAAACGCGGCGCATAGCCATAGCCCTGCGGCACGATGGCGTCCGTCGCGCGCAGCGGCCGCCCGGCCAACACCACCTCATGCCCCCGCCGCGCCAGCCCGGCGCACAGGCCATCGTCATAGCGCCCGGTAAAGAGCGAGGGATCGGCCATCACCAGTTTCATGCGCGAGCGACTTTCCGCAACATCCGGCCATGGTAGAGCGCCATGACGATATGGGCCGCCGTATAGAGTAACAGGAAGCCGGTGGCGAAGGACCAGTCCCCCACCCCCGCCAGCCAGCCGCCCAAAGGCACGCTCAGCACCGACAACGCGAAGAAGGCGAGCGACGGCAGCAGCAGCGCCCCGAATCGCCCCAGCCCGGTATGGATGAAGGTCGACACGCACAGCATCGCCAGCCCCATCAGCAGCGCGCCGAGCAGAGCCAATTCCGTCTGCGTCAGCACTGTCTTGCCAGCGAACAGCAGAGCCGAAAGCCCCTCCCCGCCCGCCAGCAGCGCCGCGGCGAGCGCCCCGGCGGCGCAGAATGACAGCATCTCCACCCGGCGAATGCGCGCACGAACCGCATCTGGCCGCCCGCCATGCCACGCATCGGTCAGGCGCGGCATCATCGCATCGGTCAGCGCGCGGATGACGGCGGTGAGCGCGCGCGAAATCTTGAACACGAAGTCGAACACCAGCAGCGGCCGGGGATCGTGCGTCATCATCGCGATGCCGATATACGGCGCGTTATAGGCCGCCACATCGGACAGGGTCAGCGCCATCGTCGCCCCCATGTCGCGCATATAGTCGCGCCAGATCGTGGCAGGCACCGCGCCCCGCAGCAGCCAGTCGCCGCCCCGCATCCCGGCGACCCGGTGCACCGCGACGAGCCCCGCAATCAGCGCCAGCAGCGTGAGCGCGATCTGCAACAGCACCGACAGCAGGATCGGCAGGCCGAACAGCGCCAGCAGCAGCAACGCCGTGCACAATGTCCGTCGTACCGCGTCGATGGCATCCCACAGCAGATTGCGGTCGAGCGCCCCCAGCGCGCGCTTGGCCAGCAGCGTGAAGATGTTCATCGCCGCCAGCAGGTAGAAGGCAAGGAACAGCCCCGGTCGCTGCGTCGCGATATGGCCGCTCGCCATTCCCGCCATGATCGCCACCGCACCGATCAGCACGACCAGCGCCATGAAGGCGAACAGCATCGCGACATCGCGCGGCTGAAAATCCGAACCCTCCGCCCCTAGCAACCGGAAGCGCCGCAACCGCGCATAGATGATCGTCGAGAAACCGAAATCGGCGGAAATGGTGAAGTTGGCAAAAGCGACGAGCAGCAGGAACCCCCGAAACTCGGCCAGCGGCAACAGACGCACGAACACGAAGGTGACGATGAAGCCCCAGGCCATGGCAAGGGCGACATTGGCCAACTTGAACAGCGCCAAGACGCGCGAATTGCCCTCCAGCCGGTGGATGGGCGCCCACAGCGCACGCGCCCGTGCGCCGCGCCCCGTCGTCACCGACGCGCCCGGAAAAGCGTGTCGTCGATCGCCATGCGGGCAAGGTCGCCGGGCGGCAGGTCGCGCGCGGCGACGACCTCCACGGTCAGGCCGGCCGCGGCGATACGATCCGCAAAATCGGGGCCGTACTGCCGCACATGGTCCCATTGGCCAAAGCGCCGCTCCCGCTCGCGGCCGGACAGGTCGGCTGCGCCATCTTCGCTCGGCCGGTCCCAGAGCGGCACGATCAGCCACGCCTCCCCGCCCGGCCGCAAAGCGCGCGCGATGTTGGACAGGACTAGGGCGTCGTCGGGCACATGCTCCATCACATGGCTGGCATAGATACGGTCGTAACGCGCCGTGTCGGTCATCGCCATCAGGTCCACCCGCTGCATGCCCGGCACGTCATAGCGGGACGGGTCGATATCGGCGGGCACATAGTCGCCCGCATGTGCGCGGAACCGCCGCACGAGGCTGCCCTCGTTGGGCGCGCAGTGGAGGACGGCGCTCCCCTGCGGCACCGCGATCCGCCCTGCATCGAGCAGATAGTGCATCAGGCGCTCACGCGGCGACGATCCGCAGGCGGGGCAGCCCCAGTCGCGCACCTCGCCATAGCGGAAGAATCCCACCACATCCCGGTCGCAGGCTGGGCAATGCCGGTCGGCCCGCGCGCCCGCCAGCGCCCGCAGCTTCAGCAGTCCGCGCGTGACATGCTTGCCCGCCGCTTTCAGGACACGTTGCGCGGTAATCATTGCTCAGGCGCCTTTCCCATGCGCGATTTGGCCGGTGCCCATAGAGTGAAATCTTGTCCCCGCATGGCGAGCACTATGCCACGCAGCGTCGCGACATAGGCAAGCGCGATATCGGTGAGCGCGGCGAGCGGCCCGCTCCGGCTGGCGAGGCCGAGGCCAAGCACGGCTCCCCCCGCCACCAGCAGCCCAAGCGCGGCAACCGGATGCCACGCCCATGCCAACGCGAACGCCGCAATCGCAGCAGTCGCCATCCACACCGCCCCGAACCAGCGCACGACCTTGCGCGAGGCATATTTGAAACGATCCAGCGCGCCCATCCGGCGAAGGCCGGGGCGCAGATAGCAATGGGTGTGCCAGCTTCGCGCGGCGATCCGCACCTTGCGCTTCATTTCGTCCCCGCGCGCGCCCACCATCATCTCGCGCGCCACCACGTCGCGCGCCTTGACCAGCCGTGCGCCTGCAAACACCACGCTCATCGACACGGTCAGGTCGTCCAGCACATGGTCGGGGAACTCCGGATACAGCGCGCGCCGCACGGAGAAGATCGACCCGTCCGCCCCCATGACATTGCCGGTGCGCGACTCCCGGTCCTTCAGCATTTCCTCGATACGCCAATAGAGGCCGCCGACCTGCGCGGAACTGCTCGCCCCCTCCCCATCATAGCGCAGCGAGCCGAGCACGCCGCCCACATGGGCGTCCGCATAATAGCCCAGCAGCTTCTCCACCGCATCGACCGCCAGCATGACATTCGCATCGGTGAAGATGAGTATCTCCCCCCGCGCCCGCGCCGCCAGCGTCTTCATCCCCCGCGCCTTGCCCGCCCGGCCGGGTCCGTGGACAGTGATCAAAATGTCCGCCGCGCCGTCGAGCAGCGGCCCGGTCGCATCCGCCGACCCGTCATTATAGGCGAGGATTTCGAGATCCGGGTGCCGTGCCTTGAGCATGCGCAGATTGTCGATCTTCGCGGGCAGCGAGGCGGCTTCGTTATAGGCGCAGAACAGGAGGGAGGCGGAAGGCGGCATGTTGCCTGGGCGGGCTCGCGCTATCGGTCGCTCGGGGAGGAGCGAGAGGATGAGCGGATAGAGGACGAAAGGGTAGATGAGCAGGAGGATGCTCACGATCAGGATGGCGACCATGATCACACTACCGCCCTGCTCATTTTGTCGTCATTCCCGCGAAGGCGGGAATCCAGAGTCGCAAGCGCAGTTTTGCTGGGCT
>JBEVNC010000203.1:0-4385 GCA_040508315.1 Sphingobium sp. | reverse complement strand
CGCAAGGACCGCCCCTTTTTTACGGTGATGAGAAGGAGGAATGCGATGTCCCTTGTTCCTGCCCAGCCCTATGACTTCACGCTCGACCTGCCGAAGGCCGCGCTGCTCATCATCGACATGCAGAGGGATTTCGTGGAGCCGGGCGGCTTTGGCGACGCGCTGGGCAATGACGTGTCGCAATTGCGCGGCTCCATCAAACCGCTGCAGGCGTTGCTGGCGGCGGCGCGCGAAGCCGGGCTGTTCGTCATGCACACGCGCGAAGGGCACAAGCCCGACCTCAGCGACCTGCACGAGACCAAACGCACCCGCGGCAAGGGCGAGACGACCATCGGCGACGAGGGGCCGATGGGCCGCATCCTCATCATCGGCGAGCCGGGACAGGACATCATTCCCGAACTCTACCCGATCGCGGGGGAGCCAGTGATCGACAAGCCCGGCAAAGGCGCCTTCTACGCCACCGAACTGACCGACATTGTCGAGGAGCGCGGCATCACGCAGCTCATCGTGTGCGGCGTCACCACCGAGGTGTGCGTGCACACCACCGTGCGCGAGGCGAACGACCGGGGCATCGACTGCCTGGTCCTGTCGGACTGCACCGCATCCTATTTCCCCGAATTTCACCAGACCGCACTCCGCATGATCGTCGCACAGGGCGGCATCTTCGGCTGGGTCAGCGATTCACGGAGCGTCATCGCATCGCTCACCGCACCGGCGGAACCGGCAGCTTGCTAGGCATGGGGGTTGAGACATGACGAGCATATCCAAGACGGCGGGATCACCGCCATCGGCCGTACCCTGGTGGACACCGGGCGACTGGAACGCATTTTTCGGTTTCGGGACGAACATCCTCGTTAACGTGCTGGTCCTGACCGGCCTGCTGCGTTTCGTGCTGAAACTGCCCGACGACATCATCTTCGGCCGCATCCTGCCCGCCGTGGGCCTGATGCTGTTCCTGTCCACCGTCTATTATGCGTGGCTGGGCTATAAGCTGGCGACGAAGGAAGGCCGGACGGACGTATGCGCGCTACCTTCGGGCATTTCGGTGCCGCATATGTTCGTCGTGGTGTTCGTGGTGATGCTGCCCATCCTGATCTCCACCGGCAATCCGGTCGAGGCGTGGAGCGCGGGCCTGACCTGGGTGTTCGTGCAGAGCTTCGTGCTGATGATCGGCGGCTTCATCGCGCCCGTCATCCGCAAGATCACGCCGCGCGCCGCGCTGCTCGGCAGCCTCGCGGGCATCTCGCTCACCTTCATCGCGCTCAATCCGGGTGCGCAGGTGTTCACGACACCCGTCATCGGCGTGGTCTGCCTTGCGATCATTCTGGCCAGCTGGCTGGGCGGCTATCGCTATCCCGGCGGCATCCCCGGGGGTTTGGTCGCGATCATCGTCGGATCGCTGATCGCCTGGGGTTCGATCCTGTTCGACATGCCTCTGGGCGGGATCGGGCCGGAGAAGGTGTCGGGCGCCATGGCGGACTTCGGCTTCCACATGCCGCTGCCCGCGGTGCCGCTCATCATGGGCGGGTTCAAATATATCGGCGTCATCCTCGTCACCGCCATTCCCTTCGGCATTTACGATCTGGTCGAGGCGATGGACAATGTGGAGAGCGCGGAGGCGGCAGGCGACCATTTCCCGACGACCCGCGTGCTGACCGCCGACGGCGTCATCAGCCTGATCGGCTGCGTGATGGGTAATCCGTTCATCAACGCGGTCTATATCGGCCATCCCGGTTGGAAGCAGATGGGCGGCCGTCTGGGCTATTCCGCCGCGACCGGCGCGCTGATGCTGGTCCTGACATGGTTCGGCGTCATCGGACTGATGATGGCGATCATCCCGTCCGTCGCGCTGCTGCCGATCCTGCTCTACATCGGCATGTTGATCGGCGCGCAGGCGTTCCAGGAAAGCCCGCACAAGCATGCGCCCGCCGTGGTTCTGGCCATCGTGCCGACCATCGCGGCATGGGGCACGACGCAGATCAGCAATGCGCTGGGCGCGGCGGGCACCAATGTCGCCACCGTGGGCCTCGATACGCTGGCCAATAATGGCGTGCTGTTCGAGGGGCTGCATATCCTGGGCAGCGGCGCGACCCTGGTCGGCATCATATTGGGCGCGATCTGCGTGTTCATCATCGAATCGGAGCATATGAAGGCCGCCGCTTTCGCGCTCGCGGGTTCGATCCTGACCTTCTTCGGCCTGATGCATGCCGAGGCCATCGGCGTCATGAAGACGCCCTCGGTCGCGGCCGCCTATCTGGTCGTGGCGGTCTTCCTGTTCCTCTGCGCGAAAAAAGGGGCGAGTTCGCCGCTTCCCGATGTCGGAGAACCGGCGCTGGCGGCCGCCGAATGACGCCCGTCACCATCGACGACGTGACGGTGCTGGCACGGATGGCGGGGTTGTCTATCGACCCCGCCTATCTGCCCACGGTCGCCGCCAATCTCGAAACGCTGCTGGGTCAGGCGGCTTTGCTGTTCGACCAGCCCATCGACCCTCTTGTGGAGCCGGCTCCGGTCTATCGCCCATGACGACGACAACACAGATGCCTGTCACTGGCCCGGCGGCCGCCACGGCCCGCGCGGTACGCGAAGGCCGCGCCTCCGCCCGCGCCATCATCGAGAATCTGCTGGAGCGGATCGAGCGGCTGAACCCGACGCTCAACTGCTTCACCGCCATCCTGGCCGAGCGCGCCCGCGCGGAGGCCGATGCTGTGGACGCCATGGTCGCGGCAGGGAAAGACCCCGGGCCGCTGGCCGGTATCCCCTTCGGCGTGAAAGATAATTATGACGTCGCCGGACGGATCACGACCTCCGGATCGATCATCAACAATCGCTTTGCGCCCGCGTCCCGCGACGCCGTCCTTGCCCAGCGTATGACGCGCGCCGGGGCCATATTGGTCGGCATCCAGAATATGGACGAATATGCCTATGGCTTCACCACGGAGAACGCCCATTATGGCGCAACCCGCAACCCGTTGGACCTTGCTCGCAGCGCAGGCGGATCGTCCGGTGGATCGGCTGCGGCGGTCGCGGCGGGGCTGTGCAGCTTTTCGCTCGGGACCGACACCAATGGGTCGATCCGCGTGCCGTCCTCCTTCTGCGGCCTATTCGGGCTGAAGCCGACATTCGGCCGCCTGCCGCGCACCGGCACCTTTCCGTTCGTGCACGAACTCGACCATCTGGGACCGATGGCGCGCAACGCCGCCGATCTGGCGCTCGTCTACGACATGGCGCAGGGCCATGACGCGGGCGACGCCGCCTGCGCCGACATGCCCAATGTCTCGACGCGCCATCATCTGGGCGAAGCGATTTCCGGGCGCATCGCGGTGCTGGACGGATGGTTCGACGACTGCGCGGACGATCAGGGCCGCGATGCCGTCGCCCGCGCGGCCAGGGCGCTGGGCGCGGCGGGCAGCATCACTCTGCCCGGCGCGGCAAAGGCGCGGGCCGCTGCTTTCGTCCTGACCTCCGCATCCGGGGGCAATCTGCATTTCGCGATGTTGAAGGAGCGCGCCGGGGATTTCGATCCGGCGACACGCGACCGGCTGCTCGCGGGCGCGCTGCTGCCCGCCAATGCGGTGCAACAGGCGCAGCGACAACGCGCACTGTTCCTGGAGGAAGTGATGGAGGCATTGCGCCATAACGACCTGCTCATCGCGCCCGCAACGCCTTGCTCCGCGCCGCTGCTCGGCCAGAGGACGATCCATGTGAATGGCCGCGACGTGCCGACGCGCCCCAATATCGGCCTGATGACACAGCCATTGAGCTTTGTCGGCCTGCCTATCGTCGCCGCGCCGATCCGCAACGGTCGCATGCCCATAGCGGTCCAACTCATCGCCCCGCCCTGGCGCGAGGACATAGCCCTGCGCGCCGCCGCCCAACTGGAGCGCATGGGCGTGGCGCGTGGTCCGGGAGAGATGCCATGCTGATCAACGATCCGGCGGTGCTGGCCGAGGTGCAGGCGGCGTTCGACGCCTATGAAGCTGCGTTGATGACGAATGATCTCGACGCGCTGGATGCGCTGTTCTGGCCGTCCGATCTGACGGTGCGGATAGGACCGGGGCAAAATCTCTACGGAATCGAGGCGATACAGGCTTTCCGCGCCGGCCGCGTCGGCGGATCGCCGAAACGGGAATTGCTCAAAGTGGTCATCACGACATTCGGACTGGATTTCGCCACCGCCAATGCGGAGTTCCAGCGCGAAGGGGCCTCGACAACGGGCCGCCAGACGCAAAGCTGGGTCCGGCTCGCCGAGGGCTGGCGCGTGGTGAACGCGCATATCTCGATGCTGGGCGACGGGCATTGAAGGACCGGGCCGCAGCAACGCCCGCAACATGACCACTGAAAAAGGATTGCCGACGATGGAGCTGCCGCCCCTGATCGACCTCGCC
>JBEVNC010000165.1:0-4436 GCA_040508315.1 Sphingobium sp. | reverse complement strand
CGTCGGACCCGATCCACAAGGCGACGATCATCCCGCGCGGCCGCGCGCTGGGCATGGTGATGCGTCTGCCGGAGCGGGACAGCTACAGCTATCACCGCGACAAGATGCACGCGAACCTGGCCGTCGCCATGGGTGGCCGCGTCGCCGAGGAGATCATCTTCGGCTATAACAAGGTGAGTTCGGGCGCATCCGGCGACATTCAGTATGCGACCAAGCTGGCGCGGGACATGGTGACCCAATGGGGCATGTCCGACGAACTGGGCCCGCTGCAATATGAGGAGCCGCAGGGCGAGACCTTCCTCGGCTATTCGCAGAGCCAGCGCGTCCATATGTCCGACGAGACGGCCAAGAAAATCGACACGGAAATCCGCCGTATCGTCGACAGCGGCTATGACCGTGCCAAGTCGCTGCTGGCGGAGCATGAGGACCAGTTGCACCTGCTGGCCAACGCGCTGCAGGAATATGAGACGCTGTCGGGCGACGAGATCAACGCCCTGCTGGACCGCGGTGAGTTCGTCCGCACTGGTAATGCAGTGCGTCCGGTCGCGGTGCCGGTGACGGGTACGTCTATCCCCAAGAGCGGCGGAAAGCGCAGCGGGCCGTTCAGCGATCCGCGGCCGCAAGGCATCTGATCGCGGGACACGGTCTGAGCGATGATGAGGGGGAGGACGAGAGTCCTCCCCCTTTCGTTTGCCCGCGGTCGCGAACGGGGTTTCGCGGTTTCGGCCGCCTTGCGATTTCGCATGCGAGCGGCAATCATGTGTCCGGATTGCACGATAGGAGCATGCATGACCGACGAACCGATCAAAGGACCGGCTTCCTATTTCCCGTCGATCGAAAAGAAATATGGCAAGCCCATCGAAGAGTGGAAGGCGCTGATCCGCAAGCGGCTGCCGGCGAAGCACATGGAACTGGTCGCGATGCTGAAGGACGAACATGCGATGGGCCATGGCCATGCGAATGCACTGGTCGCCCACATCTTGTCCGAAGGCAAAGGCTAGACCAGGGGCCTGTCGCCAGCAAAGCGCCTCGCTTTGACGCCAGCCTCCGCCACCGCTACGGACGGTCCATGATCGCCCTGCTGTCCCCCGCCAAGACGCTCGATTTCGAGCGCGCGTTGCCGCCGCTTTCCCCCACGACGCCGCATTTCGCCGAGGAAGCGCATGGGCTCGCCAAGTCGGCGGCGAACCTGTCGCAGAAGCGGCTGGCGGAACTGATGCATATCTCGCCGCGCCTCGCCAAGCTCAATGCGGATCGTTTCCGCGATTTTGCCGATCTGCCCGAGCGCTCGGCCCTGTTCGCCTTCGCGGGCGACGTCTATACCGGGTTCGAGGCCTATTCGCTGGACGAGGCGGGCATTGCCTTCGCGCAGGATCATGTGCGGATGTTGTCGGGGCTGTACGGGCTGCTGAGACCCCTCGACGCGATCCGTCCGTACCGGCTGGAGATGGGCACGCGCTGGGCGCCGCGGCACAAGAAGCTGACCGACTGGTGGGGCGACCGGATCGCGAAGTTGCTGCGCACGCAGATCGCCGAGGAGGGGTCGGGCGTGGTGCTCAACCTCGCCAGCCAGGAATATTTCGCGGCCGTAGAGGGCAAGCTGGCGGGCATCCGGGTGATCGAGGTCGAGTTTCGCGAACCCGGTCCCAACGGGCCGCGCTTCATCAGCTTCAACGCCAAGCGCGCACGCGGCATGATGGCGCGCTGGCTGTGCGAGAACCATGTCACTGACGTGGAGGCGATGCGCGGCTTCGACAGCGACGGCTATCGCTTCGATGCGGACGAGAGCGAGGCCGACCGCTGGCGCTTCACCCGCGCATGAGCGGTGTGGGCAAGACGTCCGCCGTCATCATCGGCGCATCTGGCGGGATCGGCGGCGCGTTCGAGGCCGCGCTGATCGATGAGGCCGCGTTCGCGGTCGTTCACGGCTTCGCGCGCTCGCGCAGCGGCGACCAGCATCTCGACCTAGTCGACGAGGCGAGCATTGCCGCCGCGGCCGCCCATGTCGCCAAGGGTCCGCCGCCGACGCTGGTGATCGTCGCGACCGGCCTGCTCCATACGGGCGATCATGGTCCCGAAAAGGCGCTGCGCGATCTCGACCCGGACTGGCTGGCGCGGGTCTATGCCGTCAATGCCATCGGGCCGACGCTCGTGGCGAAACATTTCCTGCCGATCATGCCGAAGAGCGGGCGGGCGGTCTTTGCGGCGCTCTCCGCTCGGGTCGGTTCCATCGGCGACAACCGGCTGGGCGGCTGGCATGGTTATCGTGCATCGAAGGCGGCGCTCAACATGCTGGTGCGCAATCTTGCTATCGAGGAGCGCCGTCGCAACGACCGCGCCATCGTCGTCGCGCTGCATCCCGGCACGGTCGACACCGCCCTGTCGCGTCCCTTTCAGGGCAATGTCCAGGCCGGTCGGCTGTTCGATGCAGAGCGGGCGGCGCTGCAATTGCTCGACGTCATCGAAGGATTGAAAGTCTCCGACAGCGGCAAGCTGTTCGATTTCGAGGGCGAGGAAATCCCATTCTGAGCTGCCCGTGCCCAGGCCGATGGTCGCGGCAATAAAAGCCGGAAAATGCAGGCGGAGCGGACTATAACGGCTCCATGAGTCGCCCCGCACCGTTCGCCGCCTTCGCTCCCCCGTGCGGCGACATGCCGCCATTGCGCCGTGCCATTGCCGAGGCGCGGCGCAGGGACGAGGCGCAGTGCCTCGCGCCGCTGCTGGAGGCCGCGACATTGCCGCCGGAGATGCGCGCGGACGTGCGCGCCACTGCGACGGCGCTGGTCACTACGCTGCGCGCCAATCACAAGGGGACGGGCGTCGAGGGTCTGGTTCAGGAATATGCGCTGTCCAGCCAGGAGGGCGTCGCGCTGATGTGCCTTGCCGAGGCATTGCTGCGCATTCCCGACGATGCGACGCGCGACGCGCTGATCCGCGACAAGATCGCCGATGGCGACTGGAGCGCGCATCTGGGCGGGGGCAAGTCGCTGTTCGTCAACGCGGCCACATGGGGTCTGGTGGTGACGGGCAAGCTGGTCGGATCGGTCGATGATCGCGGCCTGGGCGCTGCGCTCACCCGGCTGGTGGCGCGGGCGGGCGAGCCGGTGATCCGGCGCGGCGTCGACCTGGCGATGCGGATGATGGGCGAGCAGTTCGTCACTGGCGAGACCATCGGCGAGGCCGTGAAGCGAGCGCGCGAACTGGAGGCCAGGGGCTTTAGCTATAGCTATGATATGCTGGGCGAGGCGGCGACCACGGCGGCGGACGCAGCGCGTTATTATGCGGATTATGCGAAGGCCATCCACGTCATCGGTCGGGCGTCTGCGGGCCGCGGCATTTATGCGGGGCCGGGCATTTCCATCAAACTGTCGGCGCTGCACCCGCGCTATGGGCGGGCGCAGGCCGAGCGGGTGATGGGCGAGCTGCTGCCCGACGTGAAGGCGCTGGCGCTGCTGGCCAAAGGCTATGACATCGGTTTCAACATCGATGCGGAGGAGGCGGACCGGCTGGAACTCTCGCTCGATCTGCTGGAGAGCCTCGCGCTCGATCCCGATCTGGCGGGATGGGATGGCCTCGGCTTCGTGATCCAGGCCTATGGCAAGCGCTGCCCCCTCGTGATCGACTGGATCGTGGACCTCGCCCGCCGCGCCGGGCGGCGTATCATGGTGCGGCTGGTCAAGGGCGCTTATTGGGACGCGGAGATCAAGCGGGCGCAGGTCGACGGCCTCGCCGACTTTCCGGTCTACACGCGCAAGGTCCATACCGACGTCGCCTATGTGGCATGCGCGCGGAAATTGCTGGCCGCGACGGACGCGGTTTTTCCGCAATTCGCCACCCACAATGCGCAGACATTGGCGGCGGTCTATCATCTCGCCGGGACGGATTTCGCGGTGGGGCGCTACGAGTTCCAGTGCCTGCACGGCATGGGGGAGGCGCTCTATTCGCAGGTCGTCGGCAAGGACAAGCTGGACCGCCCCTGCCGCATCTATGCGCCGGTCGGCACGCATGAGACGCTGCTCGCCTATCTGGTGCGGCGCCTGCTGGAGAATGGCGCGAACTCGTCCTTCGTCCATCAGCTCGCCGACGAGACCCTGACCGACGAGGATCTGCTGGCCGATCCGGTGGCGAAGATCGCCGCGGTCGGCGGGACGCGGCATCCGTCCATCCCCTTGCCGGAGGACCTGTTCGCTCCGGAGCGAAAGAACAGCGAGGGGCTCGATCTCAACGACCGGCCGGAGCTGGCGCGGATCGCCACCGCAGTCGCGCCGGCGCTCGATTTCGCGCCGACGGCGAGCGATCCGGCCGAGGCTTTGGTGACGCGGGCGCTCGCGGGCTTCGAGGACTGGTCGCGGCGGAGCATCGACGACCGCTCGGCCTGCCTCGAACGGCTCGCCGACCTGCTTGAGCAGGACCGCGACATGCTGATGCGGATCGCG
>JBEVNC010000148.1:0-7686 GCA_040508315.1 Sphingobium sp. | reverse complement strand
ACGACGGCCGGGCTATTCATTTCCTGCGCGCTGAGCTGGACCATCTTCCTGGGCTTCTGGCTGGGCGATAGCGAGGCGTTCGTCGCGCCCGCCTTCACCTGGATCCATTCGGGTACGTTCGACGTCGCCTGGGCACTGCGCGTCGACACGCTGACGGCGACGATGCTGATCGTCATCACCAGCGTTTCCGCCCTCGTCCACCTGTATAGCTGGAGCTATATGGCGGAAGACCCGGACCAGCCGCGCTTCTTCGCCTATCTGTCGCTGTTCACCTTCGCGATGCTGATGCTGGTGACGGCTAATAACCTGCTGCAGATGTTCTTCGGCTGGGAAGGCGTCGGTCTCGCATCCTATCTGCTGATCGGTTTCTGGTTCAAGAAGCCCAGCGCCAGCGCCGCGGCGATCAAGGCGTTCGTCGTCAACCGCGTCGGCGATCTCGGTTTCATGATGGGCATCTTCGGGGTCTATCTGGTGTTCGGGACGATCTCGATCCCGGAGATCCTCGCCGCCGCGCCGAGCATGGCCGGTTCGACCATCGGTTTCCTCGGCGGTCGCTTCGACACGATGACGGTCATCTGCCTGCTGCTGTTCCTCGGCGCGATGGGCAAGTCGGCGCAGCTTGGCCTGCACACCTGGTTGCCGGACGCGATGGAGGGGCCGACGCCGGTCTCCGCGCTGATCCACGCCGCGACCATGGTCACGGCGGGCGTGTTCATGGTGTGCCGCCTGTCGCCGCTGTTCGAGACGAGCCCGACAGCAATGTCGGTGGTGACCATCGTCGGCGCCGCGACCTGCATTTTTGCCGCGACCATCGGCACGGTGCAGAACGACATCAAGCGCGTGATCGCCTATTCGACCTGCTCGCAGCTGGGCTATATGTTCTTTGCAGCGGGCGTCGGCGCCTATGGCGCGGCGATGTTCCACCTGCTGACCCACGCCTTCTTCAAGGCTTTGCTGTTCCTGTGCGCCGGTTCCGTGATCCATGCGATGCACCATGAGCAGGACATGCGCTATTATGGCGGCCTGCGGAAATCCATACCGCTCACCTATTGGGCGATGATGATGGGTACGCTGGCCATCACCGGTGTCGGCATTCCGGGTACGTCGCTGGGCTTTGCGGGCTTCTTCTCCAAAGATGCGATCCTGGAGAGCGCCTATGCGGCGGGCGGTCATGGTACGGGTGCATTCTTCGTCGGTGCGCTGGCCGCGCTGCTGACCAGCTTCTACAGCTGGCGCCTGATCTTCCTGACTTTCTACGGCAAGCCGCGTTGGGCAGCGTCGGAGCATATCCAGCATGCGGTGCATGACAGCCACGGCCACGATCATCCGGCGGATGAGGATGCGGGCGAGGGCACCGATGCGCATGATGCACATGGTCATGCCCCGGTTCACGCCGTCGCGCACGCCTATGACGATCACGGCCATGACGACCATCATGGCGAAGCGACTGGCACGGCAGGCTATCATCCGCATGAAAGCCCGTTCCCGATGCTGGTCCCGCTGATCGTGTTGACGGTCGGAGCGATCTTCGGCGGTTTCGTGTTCCATCACGCCTTTGTTGGCGCGGAGGAAGGTGCGGAGTTCTGGCGCGGGTCGATCTTCTTCGACGATCATCTGATGCACGCGGCGCATGAAGTGCCGACATGGGTCAAGTGGACGCCGTTCGGGGTAATGCTGACCGGCTTCGTGCTTGCCTGGCTGAACTACATCCGGAATACGGACTGGCCCGCGGCCTTCACCGCGCAGTGGAACGTCCTGTACGACTTCCTGCTCAACAAATGGTATTTCGACGAGCTGTATAATCTGCTCTTCGTCAAGCCCGCCTTCATCCTCGGCCGCATCTTCTGGAAGGGCGGCGACCAGGGCACTATCGATCGCTTCGGGCCCAATGGTCTGGCGGCGCTTGTGGTGCAGGGCGGCAAGGTCACGCGTCGGCTCCAGACCGGCTATCTGTACTCCTATGCTTTGGTGATGCTGATCGGCCTCGCCGCGGCGACAACCTGGGCGATTGTCCAAAAATGACCGGCTTTCCCATCCTCTCCCTGATGCTCGCCATTCCGATGGCGGGGGCCGTCGCCTGCCTGTTCTCGGGGGCTAGCACTGCCCGCTGGATCGCGCTGGCCGCGACGCTGGCCGACCTCGTGCTGGGCATCGTCCTGTGGGCCGGGTTCGACCAGTCGCCCGCGGCACCGCAATGGCAGTTCACCGAATATGCGCCGATCTTCGGCAAGTTCGCATGGGCGCTGGGCATAGACGGCATCGCGCTGATGCTGATCGTGCTGACGGTGTTCCTGATGCCGATCTGCATCGGCGCAAGCTGGGAAGCCATCGAGAAGCGTGTCGGCGAGTACATGGCCGCCTTCCTGTTCATGGAAGTGCTGATGATCGGCGTGTTCACCGCGCAGGATCTCTACCTGTTCTACATCATGTTCGAGGCCGGCCTGATCCCGATGTATCTCATCATCGGCATCTGGGGCGGCGCGGATCGGATCTACGCCAGCTACAAGTTCTTCCTCTACACGTTGTTCGGATCGGTGCTGATGCTGGTCGCGATGCTGTGGATGGTGAACACAGCGAACACCACCAGCATTCCAGAGCTGATGGCCTATGACTTCCCGCCGCATGCGCAGACATGGCTGTTCCTAGCCTTCTTCGCGAGCTTCGCGGTCAAGATGCCGATGTGGCCCGTCCACACCTGGCTGCCCGACGCGCATGTGCAGGCGCCGACGGCCGGGTCCGTGATCCTGGCGGGCGTGCTGCTGAAGATGGGCGGATACGGCTTCATCCGTTTCTCGCTGCCGATGTTCCCGGAGGCATCCGCGCAACTCGCATGGCTGGTCTTCGCGTTGTCGATGGTCGCTGTGGTCTACACCAGCCTCATCGCGCTGGTGCAGTCGGACATGAAGAAGCTGATCGCTTATTCGTCGGTGGCGCATATGGCCATCGTGACGGTCGGCCTGTTCGCGTTCAACCAGCAGGGTCTGGAAGGCGCGATGATGGTCATGCTCGGTCACGGGCTGGTGTCGGGCGCGTTGTTCCTGTGCGTCGGTGTGATCTACGACCGGCTTCATACCCGTGAGATCGGGCGTTATGGCGGCTTGGCGGAGAACATGCCGAAATATGCGCTGTTCTTCCTTTTGTTCACCATGGCGTCGGTCGGCCTGCCGGGAACCAGCAACTTCGTGGGCGAACTGCTTGCGCTGATGGGCGTCTATCAGGCGTCGAGCTGGGTGGCTCTGGTCGCGACGACCGGTATCATTCTCGGCGCGGCCTATATGCTCTATCTCTATCGCCGGGTGGCCTATGGTCCGCTCGACAAGGCGGATGTGGCGGCCATGCCCGACCTGACCGCGCGCGAGATATTGTTGCTCGCGCCCATTGCGGCGGCAGTGCTGTGGATGGGCGTGTATCCGGAGAGCTTCATCGCGCCGATGCGCGCCGACGTTGCCCAGATCGTGGCGCGGATGGACCGCGCCGCGCCGGAGGGCGACGCGAAGCTGACGGCCGGCAAGCCCGGTGCGGCGCATGCGGCCGAGCATGGCGAGGCGCACGCACCCGAGCAGCATGACGCGCACGGGGAGGCGCACTGATGACCGAGACATTCACGATCCTTCCCATATTGCCCGAACTGATCCTGATCGGATCGGCGCTGGCGCTGCTGATCGGTGCGGCTTTCGTCGGCGACCGGGCGACGGTGGCGATCAGCTGGCTGTCGGTGGCCGCGCTCGCCGTCGCGGCGGCGGTGCTTGCCGTCCCCGGCGTGCTCGCGGGCAGCATCATGGGCGGTCTGTACCGCGCGGATGCGTTCGCGGCCTATGCCAAGGTCCTGATTTTTGCGGCCGCAGCTGCGAGCATCCTCATTGCGCCGCGTTTCTTCAATCGTAACGGCACGGCGCGCGCCGAATATCCGATCCTGATCTTGCTGGCGTGCATCGGCATGTCTATCATGGTGTCGGCGGGCGACTTCCTGACGTTGTATGTCGGCCTCGAACTCAACAGCCTTGCCGCCTATGTTCTCGCCAGCTTCATGCGGCAGGACGAGCGGTCGGCCGAGGCGGGCCTGAAATATTTCGTGTTGGGCGGTCTGGCGAGCGGCATCCTGCTCTACGGCATCTCGCTGCTTTACGGTTTCTCGGGCAGCACCGGTTTCGACGGCGTGGCGAACGCGATGGCGAATGGGCTCAATTCAGGCCAGTTGTTCGGTCTCGTATTCGTGCTGGCTGGCCTTGCGTTCAAGATGAGCGCCGTGCCGTTCCACATGTGGACGCCGGACGTCTATGAAGGCGCGCCGACGCCGGTCACGGCCTTCTTCGCCAGCGCGCCCAAGGTCGCGGCGCTTGCCCTGACAGTGCGGGTCGCCATCGAGGCACTGGGTCCAGCAGGTCTCGCCTGGCAGCAGGTGATCGTGTTCATCGCGCTCGCCTCCATCATCCTGGGCGCCGTTGCGGCCATCGGGCAGAGCAACATCAAGCGCCTGCTCGCCTATAGCTCGATCAACAATGTCGGCTTCGCGCTGATCGGTCTGGCCGCGGGTACGCCAAAGGGCGTCGCAGCGGTGCTGAGCTATCTCGCGATCTATATCGTGATGACGGTCGGCAGCTTCATGTGCGTGCTTCAGATGCGCGATCAGGAAGGCCGACCGGTGGAGAGCATAGCCAGCCTGTCGGGTCTGTCGCAGACGCGGCCCGGCCTTGCCGCGGCGTTCGCGATCTTCATGTTCAGCCTTGCCGGCATCCCGCCGCTATTCGGCTTCTGGGCCAAGTTCCTGGTGTTCGACGCCGCCGTGGCCGCGAACCTGACGCTGCTGGCCGCAGTGGGTATCGCCGCTTCGGTAATCGGTGCCTTCTATTATCTGAAGATCATCAAGACGATGTATTTCGACCCGCCAGCAGAAGCCTATGAAGGCACGCGCGGCCGGGTGGAATATATTCTGATGACGGCGGCGGCGACCATCGTCGTGCTGGGCTACCTCCTCAACCCGCTGCTCGACCGGGCCAGCGCGACGGCGGCGGCGGCACTGTTCTGACCGGTCGCATCATCGTCGTTGCGGAGACCGGCTCGACCAACAGCGACATGATGGCGCTGGCGGACAGTGGCGGGGCCGAGGGATTGTGGCTGAGAGCCGAGCGGCAGACGGGCGGACGCGGACGCTCCGGCCGGAACTGGTCGAGCGAGACGGGCAATCTCCATATCTCGACGCTGGCAGCGCTCAGACCCGGCGATCCGCCGCCCCATACGCTGGCGCTGGCCTGCGCGGTCGCGGCGCGGGAGGCCGTCGAGGCGCTGGTGCCGGGGATCGGCGCGACCATCAAATGGCCGAACGACCTGATGGTCGGCACCGCAAAGCTGTGCGGCATGTTGTTGGAACGCAAGGGCGATGCGGTCATCGTCGGTTTCGGCATGAATGTCACGCACGCGCCACAAATCGAGGGGCGCGAGACCACAAGCCTTGTGTCCTGCGGTGCGCGCGCCGATATGAGCGCCGCGCGCGTGGCAGAGATGCTGGCGGAGCGTTTCGCCTTCTGGCTCGGATGCTGGCATTACGAGGGGCTGGGTCCGGTCCGTACGGCATGGCTGGCAGGGGCGCATCCGGCGGGAACGCCGCTGCGCGTGATGCTGCCCGATGGGGGGCAGGTGTCGGGGGCGTTCGCCGGGCTTGCCACCGATGGTGCGCTGTTGCTCGCGCTGGAAGGCGGCGGACAGACGGTCGTCCATGCGGGCGACGTGTTCGCGATTTGAGGGAGGAGCGTTCGATGTTACTCGCTATCGACGCCGGCAATACCAATGTCGTCTTCGCGCTGGTCGCGGACGGACGGATCGTGGCGCGCTGGCGGATTGCGACCGATCCGCGCCGTACGGCCGATGAATATGCGGTCTGGCTGAACCAGCTTCTGGGCCTCGAGGGCCATGCCATTGCCGACGTGACGGCGGTCATCATCGCCACGGTCGTTCCACGCGCGCTCCATAATCTGGAAGTGCTCTCATCCAAATATTTCCGCGTGAAGCCGCTGATCGCTGGCGAGGGCGCGGCGGCGTGGGGCATCGTGCTCGACGTGCCTGCGCCGCAGACGGTGGGCGCAGACCGTGTGGTCAACGCCATCGCCGCCCATGCCGATCATCCCGGCGATCTGGTGATCGTCGATTTCGGCACGGCGACGACGTTCGACGTCGTGGATTATAACGGCGCCTATAAGGGCGGTATCATCGCGCCGGGCATCAACCTGTCGCTCGACGCACTGGTCAGCGCGGCGGCGAAATTGCCCCGCATCGCCATCGAAGCGCCCAGCGACCGCTCCGTCATTGGAAGAACCACGGAAGATCAGATGCATATCGGCGTCTTTTGGGGTTATGTGGCAATGATGGAGGGACTGGTGGCACGGATACGCGCCGAGATCGGGCGACCGGTCAAGGTGATCGCGACCGGCGGCCTGTCCGTCCTTTTCGACAAACATAGCGATATTTTCGACGCCATCGAACCGGACCTGACCGTCCATGGCCTTGCCCTCTTGTACGAACGGAGCATTTCCCCCGCATGAAGCCCGCCAATGAATTGATTTTCCTCGCCCTTGGCGGATCAGGCGAGATTGGGATGAACCTCAACCTCTATGGTTGTCAGGGTAAGTGGCTGATGGTCGACCTCGGCCTCACTTTCGGCGATCCCAGCTATCCGGGCATCGACCTGATCCTGCCCGACACGCGCTTCATCGAGGAGCGTCGCAAGGATCTGCTCGGCATCGTGCTGACCCATGGGCATGAAGACCATATCGGTGCGGTGCCCTATCTGGCGGCCGACCTTGGCGTGCCGCTCTATGCGACGCCGTTCACGGCAGGCCTGATCCGGGCGAAGCTGGAGGAGGAAGGACTGGCCGGCAAGGTCAAGCTCAACGTCGTCTGCGACTTCCAGCCGGTGAAGATCGGCGCATTCCAGTTCCGCTACGTGCCGCTGGCCCATTCAATACCGGAGGGCAACGCCCTGCTGATCGAGACGCCCTATGGCCGCATTTTCCACACCGGCGACTGGAAGCTGGACGACGCGCCGCAGATCGGTGTTCCCGCGACCGCCGACGAACTCGCCGCCATCGGCGACCAGGGCATTTTGGCGATGGTGTGTGACAGCACCAATGTCTTCAATGCGCAGGCCAGCGGATCGGAAGGGAGCGTCCGTCAGGGACTGATCGACGCGGTATCCTCGGCCAAGGGACGCGTCGTGGTGACGACGTTCGCGTCCAATGCGGCGCGGCTCAAGACACTGGGCGATGTGGCGCGCGAGACCGGGCGCACGCTGTGCGTCGCCGGACGCTCGCTCGACCGCATTCTGGCGACGGCCAAGTCGTGCGGCTATCTGACCGATTTTCCGCCGACGGTGGATTTCGACGCGATCATGGACGTGCCGCGCAACAAGGCGATGATCGTCGCGACCGGCGGGCAGGGGGAGGCGCGCGCCGCCCTGGCGCGCATCGCGGGCAACAGCCACCAGATCAAGGTGGAGAGCGGCGACACCGTCGTCTTTTCGTCCAAGCAGATACCGGGCAACGAAATGGCCATCGGCCATATCCAGAACCAGCTGGCGGCCAAGGGCGTCGAGATGATCACCGACCGCGAGGCGGTGGTGCATGTGTCGGGACATCCGGGTCGTCCGGACCTTCAGGCCATGTATGGCTGGATACGGCCGGAAATCCTGATCCC
>JBEVNC010000097.1:0-8851 GCA_040508315.1 Sphingobium sp. | reverse complement strand
GGTTTTTCCCCGGTACTTCCCGCTGAAGGCCCACCAGCGGGGCGTGCTGGGGGCGGGCTATAAAAAATTTTTTGGGGCGGGGGGGCCCCCCCCCCGGGCCAACGCCCCCCCCGCCACAAGATGTTCCTCCTGCGAACGGACAACTGGGCCGCCGTACTTGTACGGCGGCCCATTTTTTGGTCATGATGACCTCAGGCCTGACATAATGGCCGAAACAGATGAGGAATGCCGGGATGACCACCGAAATGACAGTGCTGGCCTGGGGCTGCATCCTGGCCCTGGTGCATATCTTCGCTGCCGCACAGATGAAAACGAAGCAATATGGCACCAAGTGGAATGCCGGACCGCGCGACGGCGAACTGCCGCCGCCTGCGCCCATCGTCGGCCGACTGATGCGCGCGCAGGCCAATTATTTCGAGACATTCCCGGTGATGGTGGCCGCCGTGCTGATCGTCACTGTGGCGGGCCTGTCAACGCCCACGACGCAGATCGGCGCGCTGCTGTGGCTGGCTGCGCGGGTGATCTATCTGCCGCTTTATGTGGCAGGCATTCCCTTCATTCGGTCCTTCGCCTTTCTCGCCAGCGTGGCAGGTCTGCTCATGACGCTCTGGCCCGCCCTGTTTTAAGAGGCCGCGTCATTCATCGGCGTCGCGGGGACGCCAAAGCCGCCGCGCCCGATCAGGGGCCGTCCCAACCGAACACATCCTCCACCCCTACGCCGAACAGCCGGGCGATGCGGAACGCGCTTTCGAGGCTGGGGGAATAGCCGCCCTTTTCGATGGCGATCACAGTCTGGCGCGTGACCCCGATGGCCTCGCCCAGCGCCGCCTGGCTCATCTGGCCATGACGCTCGCGATATTCGCGCACGCGATTGGTGATCGGTGGGCGCTTCGTCATGCGCTGCGGCGGAGTAGCAGGACCTGGAGCGCATATTCGGCGAATTGGCACAGGATCAGGCTGCCGACGATCATGTGGAACATGAGGTCGCCATTGCCCGAATAGATATAATGGAAAAGCGACGCCACGACCCCTGCCCCGAGGACGAGGCCGGACCAGTGGCCGGCTTTGTCGAGCAACGGCCGCTCGCGTTCGTCTGCAGGGGCGTCCGCATCCTTGGGCGCGACGATGGCGAGCAGGATCTGCGCAACGATGGACCAGAAGGCCACGAAGATCGCATAGGGGACGAAGGCGGCTGGCGGGGGTGTCGCCCATGCGGCATCTCGCGACGCCTCTATGAAGAGCGAGAGATAATAATAGCCGGACGCCGCCATCATCAAACCCATGACGCAGGCCGATATTTCGCGAAAGGACATGATGGTCCTCCATGTCAAAGATTTCTGACATGGGTGATGGAGAACGGACGGCATGTCAAATATTTTTGACGCTGAGCGACGGCTCGCAGCAACTCCTGTTGTGCAGGGGTGACGGACAGTCGTCGCCGCCCCGGGCCATGGTCCGCGGTCCAGCCACCTTTGCGAGAATAGAAGCGGGACCCCGGATCAAGTCCGGGGTGACGCAGCCGAGGCATTCCCTCGCTAACGCGCCCGCGCGGCCGCCCTTGCCACTGCCAGCAATTCCTCCGCCATCAGCGTCTCGCCAATCGCGCCGCCACGGCTGGCGCGCTCGGCGGCGGCGAGGCGGATGACGCCGCGAGAGATGGTATCGCCCGGCCAGCAGCGCAGCAGGCGCGCCATCTCGTCCGCCTCCTTCTTGAACAATGGCCGTCCGCCGACGCGAAAGGCGCTGTTCTGCGGCGTGCCTGCGTCGATGGCCCCGCGCACCTCCGCCACGTTCATCGCCTTGCCAAGCGCGATGCGCAGCACGCCCGAAAGCGAGCCGCCCAACGAGCGAAAGCGCCGCAATTCGACCGCCAAACCCTTGAGATCGCCCGCCAGCGCCATGCTGGCCAGCGCGGGCGCGTCTTGGTCGATCAGTTCGGAGGACAGGGCGTCCAGCGCCTCGTTCGTCGCCTCGGCCGGGCGGTCAGGCTCGGCGTCGTGATAAAGGGCCAGCTTCTCCACCTCACCCGCCATCAGCGCCCGGTCGCCGCCGGTCAGGTCCACGATGCGGCGGGCAATGCCGGTGTCGATGCGCAGACCCCGTTCGCGCCCGATCTGGATCGCGATATCGGCGGCCTCCCGGTCGTTGGGCGGATAGCTGGCGAAGCACAGCACATCGCGCTCCGCCAGGCAGCGGGTCAGGAGCTTGGATGTCTTGCGCAATGCGCCTGCGATCATCACCACCGGATTGCCTGCGCCGGGCGCTTCCAGCAGCGCCTCGACAGCCGCCAGCACCTCCTCGCCTGCGGGTACGACGCGCACCCAGCTCCTGTCGCCGAACATGCTGAACGAGGCTGCGGCATCGGCGAGCGCGGCAGGGTCCTTCGCCAGCTTGTCGCCGCTGAAATCCGTACGTTCCGCATCTGATCCCATGGCGCGCGCCATGCGGGCGGCGAGCGCCTGGCTGCCCGCATCGTCGGGACCGTAGAGAAGGAACAGCCTGACGCCCGCTGGCGGCGCATCGAGCGCCCGCTGGATCGCCGGGCGGTCGAGGTTCACCGCTTTGGCGCCTGCCGTGCTGCATCGATGGCCACCCGCGCGACGATGCGATCGGCAAGGATGACGGCCAGCCGCTCCAGCGCCGTATCCTCGGCCGCGACGGTCGCATATTCGCTGCTTGCGACGTCGATGCCCGCGTCGACGCTCGCCGTCTCGTCGATCATCGCCGCAGCCTCGGGCGCGGCGGCGATGTCGCGCAGTTGATAGCGGGCGCGCAGCGTCCGCCGCTCACGCGTCACATTGTCGTTGGCGCGCACGCCCAGACCCTCGATCTTGTCGTCCAGCGTGACGATCAGGCGATAGCGCGGCGCGCCGTCGGCCAGCGGGTCGAGCCGCTCGGCCAGCGCGTTGCGGACCAGCCAGCCCGACTTGCCGGTGATGGGCGCAATTTCCACGCCCGCCAGCCGCTGCGCCGCGACGCCGCTGCGCCCACCGTCATAGAGCGGTCGCAGCCCGCAACCGGAGAGCAGGGCCGCGAGACCGGCGACGAGGAGAATAGGAAAGCCGCGCATCATATCACCAGATTGACGAGGCGGTCGGGCACCACGATCACCTTCTTGGGGGTTACGCCGTCCAGCGTGCGCAGGACATTGGGCGCGGCGAGCGCGAGGGCTTCGAGCGTCGCCTTGTCGGTGCCGCGCGCGACGACCAGCGTATCGCGCAGCTTGCCCTGCACCTGCACCGCGACCGTCACCTCGTCATCGACCAGCAGAGCCGGATCGACGGCGGGCCATGCGGCCTCCGCGATCAGGCCGGTCTCACCGAACTCGGCCCAGGCTTCCTCCGCCAGATGCGGCGTCATCGGAGCGACCAGCAGCGCAAGCGTGCGGATCGCCTCGGCCCGCGATGCGGAGGGCTTGGCCTTCTCCACGGCATTCGTCAGCTCGTAGATCTTGGCCACCGCCTTGTTGAAGGCGAGACCCTCGATATCCTTGGCGATGCCGGCGACCGTCTGGTGCTGCTTGCGCAGGAGGGCCTTGTCCTCGCCCCCGTCACCCGTCTCGCCGACCAGCGCGAACAGGCGCCACAGCCGGTTCACGAAGCGCCACGATCCCTCGATGCCGCTTTCGCTCCACGGCAGGTCGCGTTCCGGTGGGCTGTCGGACAGCATGAACCAGCGGACCGCGTCAGCGCCGAAGCGTTCGATGATCTCGTCGGGATCGACGACATTCTTCTTGGACTTCGACATCTTGATCACGCGGCCGACCGTCACCGGCGTCCCATCCGCGATCAGGGTCGCCCCCTCGGATGTGCGCTCGATCTCGGCCGGGCTGAAATAGAGGTTGGGCAGCCCCTCGCCCTGCGGCCGTTCATAGGTCTCATGCGTGACCATCCCTTGCGTGAACAGGCCGGTAAACGGCTCCGTCACGCCGATCTGGCCGATATGCGCCAGCGCACGCGTCCAGAACCGCGCATAGAGCAGGTGCAGGATCGCATGCTCGACACCGCCAATATATTGGCCGACGGGCAGCCACTTTTCGGCCTCGGCCCGATCGAACGGCTTGTCCTTGGGCTGGCTGGCGAAGCGGATGAAGTACCAGCTGGAATCCACGAACGTGTCGAGCGTGTCCGTCTCGCGCCGCGCGGGGGCGTTGCACTTGGGGCAGTCGACATGCTTCCATGTCGGATGCCGGTCCAGCGGGTTGCCCGGCACGTCGAAGCTGACATCCTCGGGCAGCACGACGGGCAGCGCCTCGCGCGGCACGCCGACCGGGCCGCAGGCATCGCAGTGGATGATCGGGATGGGCGTGCCCCAGTAACGCTGGCGGCTGACGCCCCAGTCGCGCAGGCGCCACACCGTCTTGCCCTCGCCCCAGCCTTCGGCCTCGGCACGCGCGATGATGGCCTTCTTCGCCTCGTCCACGGCCATGCCGTCGAGAAAGCGCGAGTTCACCAGTTTGCCGGGGCCGGTATAGGCCTCGTCATGGATGGGCTTGGCCTCGTCCCCCGCCGCCGCGACGACGCGGGTGACGGGCAGCATATATTTGCGCGCGAAATCGAGGTCGCGCTGGTCATGCGCCGGGCAGGCGAAGATCGCGCCGGTGCCATAGTCCATCAACACGAAGTTGGCGACGAACACCGGCAGCTTCCATGTCGGATCGAGCGGATGCGCGACGGACAGGCCGGTGTCGTAGCCCTTCTTCTCCTGCGTCTCCACTTCGGCGGCGGCGGTGCCGGTGCGGCGGCATTCATCGGCGAAGGCGGCGAGTTGCGGATCGTTGTTTGCCAGCGCCAGCGCCAGCGGATGATCCGCCGCAATGCCGACGAAGCTCGCGCCGAACAGCGTGTCGGGGCGGGTGGTGAACACCTCCAACCCGTCGATCCCCGCGACCGCCTCGTCCAGCGCGAAGCGGAACTGCATGCCGACGCTCTTGCCGATCCAGTTCTCCTGCATCAGGCGCACCTTCTCGGGCCACTGGTCGAGCGTGCCCAGCCCGTCCAGCAGGTCGTCGGCGAAGTCGGTGATTTTGAGGAACCACTGCGACAGCTTCTTCTTCTCGACCGTCGCGCCGGACCGCCAGCCCTTGCCGTCGATCACCTGCTCGTTGGCGAGCACGGTCATGTCGACCGGGTCCCAGTTGACCGCGCTTTCCTTGCGGTAGACCAGCCCGCCTTCGAGCAGGTCGAGGAACAGCGCCTGCTCATGGCCGTAATAGTCCGGCTCGCAGGTGGCGAGTTCGCGCGACCAGTCCAGCGCGAAGCCCAGCTTCTTGAGCTGGGCCTTCATGCTGGCGATATTGTCGCGCGTCCACGATCCCGGATGGACCTTCTTTTCCATCGCCGCATTTTCGGCGGGCATCCCGAATGCGTCCCAGCCCATGGGATGCAGCACGTCATGGCCGGTCATCCGCTTGTAGCGGGCCAGCACGTCGCCCATCGAATAATTGCGGACATGGCCGATGTGGATGCGGCCCGACGGATAGGGAAACATCTCCAGCACATAGGCGCGCGGCTTGTCCGTGGTGCCGTCCGCGCGAAAGCTCTGGGCGTCGTCCCAACGCCGCTGCCACCGGGCGTCCACCGCTGCCGGGTTGAACCGCCTGTCCGTCATATTTGCTCCAAATAGTCCGCTGCGGCCGGGACGTCAGACCCGGCCGAAAGAGTAGATCAGTTGGCCAGCGCGCGCTGGCGAAGGTCGCGGGCGCGGGTGAGAATGATCTCCTCCACCTTTTGCGTGGTCGCGGCCTGCACCGGCTGGTCGATCCACTGGCCGCTCTGCAGCAGCTGGCGGCTGGCGGCCACGTGCAGCGCGTCGGCGCGCAGATCCTGGTCGAGGATCGACACGGTCAGCTTCATGCGCTCGCCCGGCACCTTGGGATTGGCATACCAGTCGGTCACGATGACGCCGCCGTTGGAATCGGTCTGGAGCATCGGCATGAAGCCCAGCGTGTCGAGCGATGCGCGCCACAGATAGGCATTGACGCCGATGGTCGTGATATTCGCCGCCGCGAGGTCGGCCTTGGGCCGGTCCTTGTTCCCGCCACCGCAGGCCGTCAGCGTCAGGGCCGTAGCGACAAGCGCCAGCGCGGCCGCAAGCTTCGGGGAACATTTGAGTCTGGCATGCATGTGGGCTGCGATCCTGCTGGATGAAATATGTGCCGCTTGTATAGGCAAGGCCCCCGGTGGCACAAGTCCGCGCGAACGTCCCTGAAACAGCGTCCGGAACGTGCCCCGACCGCCACCTTTCAAGGCGTGGCAGGGGCGCACTGTGCGCCTAAGGCCACAATCGCAACAAAATCCGCAGAGCGATCTGGTGGTCCCGGCAATATTGATGATACTGGGCGTTCAGATACAGATTGCGACTCATTATCGAAGGGGGAATGGCAGTGCTCGGCAATTGGGGGCGATATGCAGCGGGAGCCGCGATTTTCGCGGGTTGCACGCTTGCGCTTTCGCCCGCACTCGGCCGCGTCGAATCGGCGCTTGGCACCCGCGTCGGTGCCGTGTCGCTCGACGCGCTGGGCAGCATTGGCTCCTTCACCCCCGTCACCAACGACGCCCGCCTCGCCCGCCGCTATGCGCAAGCCGTGAGCACCGTGCGGTCGCGCGGCTTCCGCTTCACGCCGACGGTCGGTTCGATGAGCGGCCGCCGCTCCATCACCATCGTCGTACGTGCGCCCGATCTCGGCCTGATTTCCAGTGGCCGTAATGCGGGCAATGCCATCGGCCTTGGCCCGGTCGCCTATAATCTGGGCACGGCGCGCGGCCTGAGCCGATTCGCGACCGAGGTTTCCGGTTCGCGTGAGGCGATTCCCTTGGTCCCCGCATCCGCCCTGACGCCGCCGCGCGGCTTCAAGCTGGAAGATCGCAAGAAGCTGTCCACCAATTTCGAGCTGGAATCCTTCGCCGCACAGGCAGCCGCTGCACCGCAGACGCTGGCGGGCGACAAGGGCTTCACCGCCGATCTGGGCAGTTCCTATTCGGTGCTGCGCAATCTGGATCTGACGGCGGGTGTTCGCTATCGCGGCCGCCAGAACCGCCTCGGACCGATTACGGACGACGCGCAGGACAGCCAGGCCGTCTATCTGGGCACGACCTTCCGCTTCTGAGGCGTCGGCCAGTATTGGCCTGATCTGCAATCACTATAGCGGAGGCGGCGCTCATCGCCGTCGTCACCCCGGGCTTGACCCGGGGTCCCGCTGCTCGCACCGGCTAAAAAACAGCTGGATCCCGGGTCAAGACCGGGATGACGAAAGCAGTGTGGCGAATATCGGGCTCAGCGGGAGCACGGTGGCGATTTGATGCCCCTGTCTTTCCGAGGCGGCATCGGCAGAACCAGCAGCCCACAAAATCCACTTCCCCTTCCGATCACGAAAGGGGAAGCATAACCTCAGGCCTCCTGCGCCACCTCCTCGGCGGCACGCTTAAGCTCGGCGGGCTTGCGCTTCTCGAACACATTGGCGAGGCGCTTTTCTTCCTCGTCCGAAAGACCCTCCGTCGCGGCGGGGAACATCTCCTGCTCCTCCTCCTCGATATGGTGGAGGTAGCGCTTCTTCAGCTTGGCATAGATCGCCTTCCACTCGGTGGAGCCGGCCTCATGTTCGGCCATGTCCTCCATATAATCCTCGATCTCCTTATGCTCGGAGACGCTGTGCTGCGCCTCCTCGCGCAGATCGGGCTTGGACAGCATGGTGGCGTACAGGCTTTCCTCTTCGGCTGCGGCATGGGCCGTCACCTCGGTGCGGAACTCGATGAACAGCTTTTCAAGATCGCCCTTGCTGCCGGCCTGGTCGAGACGGGCAAGCAATGCGCGGTGATTGTCATGATCCTTCTTCAGATCGATAAAGATGCGGGCATCGGCCATGGAGACCTCCTCTGAACGTGTCGTTAAGCAATCCAACGTCGCCAATCGGCAAAAGTTCAGCAGCGCCGTGGGAGTTCGACACGGGCAAGCGCCAGACTATCGGTTCGGTCGCCCTTTATTGGCCGGACCCGCGGCGTGGATTTTTGCGCGAATGGCGAGCAGCCGATACTTGCATCCCGCCCGCTATCGTCCCTAGCCTGACACCCGGACGAGGAGAGGGAGCCGCCATGACGACCTGCAATAACATGGCACCGGGGCAATGCTGCGCGTCTGTTTGGCCCGAACCGATCGTCCATTCCATGCTGCGCCATTGACGGACCGCGCGCCGGGCGGTTCGGTCGCGGCAGAAAAGATCATATAGGAAAGCGCATGTCTGAATCGAGCATAACCATGCCGCCCGCCGACCGGGCGATGAGCCGCAAGACCGCCATCGTTGGCCTAGGTGAGACGGACTATCATCTCGACTATCAGGCATCGCGCACCAAGCCGCCGGGCTATGAACTGCCGACCCCCGAAAGCCTGGCCACTACCGCGTTCGAGCGGGCGCTCGCCGATTCGGGCCTCAAGCGGGAAGATATCGACGGCATTTCGGTATCCTTCCTCTATGGCGGACCGGACGCGGCGACCATGGGCAACATGCTGGGGCTGAACACCCGCTATGCCGAGCAGAAGGGCGGCATCATGGCCGGGCCGCTGCCGTCCGTATGCGCCGACATCCTGTCGGGCAAGGCGGACACCGTGGCGATGATCTACGCCGTCGCCTCGCGCGCCATCGGGCGGCAATATGGCGGGCAGACCTATAGCAGCGATCAGGACCGTACCCCCTCCTCCTATTATTATTATCACCCCTGGGGCTGGAGCAGCCAGGCGGCGCACTGGGCCTTCATCGTGGGCCAGTATCATCAGCGTTTCGGCACGACCGAGGACGATCTGGCGGCGGTCGCGATGCAACTTCGCCGCAACGCCATGGGCAATCCCAATGCGGCCA
>JBEVNC010000096.1:0-7535 GCA_040508315.1 Sphingobium sp. | reverse complement strand
ATTTGGGCAGGCCCGCATGGACGACGAATCGCACGTCCGGCTTGTCGATGCCCATGCCGAAGGCGACGGTGGCGACCATCACCATCTCCTCGCTGGCGATGAAGGCGGACTGGTTGGCGGCGCGCACCTGCGGCGGCAATCCGGCATGATACGGGAGCACCGGGCGGCCATTCCTGCCCAGCGTCTCGGCCAGTTTCTCGGTCGCCGCACGGGTTGTGGCGTAGACGATGCCGGGGCCGGGATTGGCAGCCAATATATCGCCGATCTGCCGCGTCAGGCCGTCTCGCGGCTGCACATCGTAACGGATATTGGGCCGGTCGAAGCCCGAAACGATCAGCCCTTCCTCGGCAATGCCGAGCTGGACGAGGATATCGGCGCGGGTGTGCGCATCCGCCGTCGCTGTCAGCGCCAGGCGGGGGATGTCGGGAAAGGCATCGAGCAATGGCCGCAGCAGGCGGTAATCGGGCCGGAAATCATGGCCCCATTCGGAAACGCAATGCGCCTCGTCTATCGCGAACAGGCACAGGCGGGTTTGGGCGAGGAGCGTGCGAAACCCCTCCCCGCTCGCCCGCTCCGGTGCGACATAGAGGAGGTCGAGTTCGCCCGCGCGCAGCCGGTCCTGCGTCTCGCGCCAGTCGTTATCGGCCGAGGTCAGGCTGGCGGCGCGGATGCCCAGCGCCCGCGCCGACCGCAACTGGTCGTGCATCAGCGCGATGAGCGGCGAGACGACCACGCAGCATCCCGGCATGGCGACGGCGGGCAATTGATAGCAGAGCGACTTGCCGGCGCCCGTCGGCATGATCGCGAGCGTGCCGCGACCGTCGAGGACTCGTTCGACCACCTGATGCTGCACGCCCCGAAACTGCTCGAACCCGAATATGTCGTGCAGGAGGCGGTATGGATCTACGGTGGAGGATATTGGGGTGGACATGGGGTCGCTATACGGGTCGCGGCAAAACTTTCCACGTCATTCCCGGAATTTCCCGATCACTCCATCGCGTCGGCGACATCCTCCAGCGCCTCGCGATCGACGATGGTCACCCCGCCATGCACGACGCTGACGATGCCGTCCTGCTGCCACAACGAAAGCTGGCGGTTGATATTCTCCCGGCTGATCCCCGCGAACAGGCTGAGTTCGGTCTGGCTGAGCCGGATCACGTCATTGGGCGTCACCGCATCGCCGCCCCCGGTCGTCTCCGCGAGCCGCAGCAGAAAGCGCGCCAGCCGGGGCGCGGCGGCATAGGCGCGGTCGGTCTCGATAGTCTGGTTCGCGCGGCGGAGGCGCGACGCCAGTTCGCGCATCAGGCGCAGCGCGATGCGCGGATTGCCCACGATCACCGTCTCGAACACCGAACGCGGCAGGATGAGGTAGCGCAGCGGCCCCATGGCGATGACGCTGGCGGTCCGCACGCCGCCGTCGAGCAGTGCGATCTCGCCCAGCACCGTGCCCGGTCCGACATATTCCAGCACGATCTCACGACCGTTCGCGGAATAGACGGTAACGCGCGCCTGCCCTTCCAGCAGCAGGATGAGGGCATTGCCGTCATCGCCCTGCCGGATGATCGCCTCGCCCTTCTTGGCCTTGGCCTCGCGCGCTTGTGCTATCAGTTGCGACAGGTCGTCCGGCTCGAGCACCTTGAGCAGACTGTCATCGGGTAGTGTCGCCAGCAGCGCCTGGTTCATGCGGTCCCCCTGTCCCTGTACGGTACAGACTTTGCGCGGTTTTTCTTTCCGCGCAAGTCCCACCGCCAAGACGTGGGGTCAGACCAGCCGGCTCTGCTTCAATGCCGCTGCAATAAAGCTCGCGAACAGAGGGTGCGGATCGAACGGCTTGGACTTCAATTCCGGGTGGAACTGCACGCCGATGAACCAGCTATGGTCGGGTCGCTCCACGATCTCGGGCAGCATGCCGTCGGGCGACATGCCGGAGAAGATGAGGCCGCCCTTTTCGAGCGCCTCGCGGTAGGACACGTTCACCTCGTAGCGATGACGATGCCGTTCCTGGATATCTTCTTCGCCATAGATGGACCCGACGACGCTATTGCCCGCCAGCCTGGCAGGATAAGCGCCCAGCCGCATCGTACCGCCCAGATCGCCGCCCTCTGCGCGCGTCTGAAGACCATCGCTGGTCATCCATTCGGTGATGAGGCCGACCACCGGATCGGTCGTCGCGCCGAACTCGGTCGTGGACGCCGAATCGATGCCCGCCGTGTTCCGCGCACCCTCGATGCAGGCCATCTGCATGCCGAGGCAAATGCCGAAAAAGGGCACGTCGCGTTCCCGCGCGAACCGAACGGAGGCGATCTTGCCCTCCGACCCGCGCACGCCGAATCCGCCGGGGACGAGGATGCCGTGCATCGGCTCCAGCTGAGCGGCGATCTCCGCGTCTTCGCCCCGCTCGAACAATTCCGCGTCGAGCCACTTCACATGAACCTTCACCCGGTTGGCAAGGCCGCCATGCATCAGGGCTTCGTAGAGCGACTTATAGGCGTCCGGCAGGCCGACATATTTGCCGACGATGCCGATGCTCACTTCGCCTTCCGGATTGGCGTGGCGATCCATGATGTCGGTCCAGCGGTCGAGCGTCGGCCGCGGCGAATCCTCGATACCGAAGGCGCGCAGCACCTCGTCGTCCAGACCCTCGGCATGATATTGCGCGGGCACGGCATAGATGCTCGCAGCGTCGAGCGCGGGGATAACCGCTTCCTTGCGGACGTTGCAGAATAGCGCGATCTTGGCGCGCTCGCTGTCGGGCAGTGGATGCTCGCAGCGGCATAGCAGGATATGCGGCTGGATACCCAGCGAGGTCAGTTCGCGCACGCTATGCTGGGTCGGCTTGGTCTTCAGCTCGCCCGCCGCCGCGATATAGGGCACCAGCGTCACATGGACGAAGATGGAGCGCAGCGGCCCCAGTTCGTTATGAAGCTGCCGGATCGCCTCCATGAAGGGAAGGCTTTCGATATCGCCAACCGTGCCGCCGATCTCGCACAGCACGAAATCGACATCGTCCGTCTCCGCCAGCGCGAACGCCTTGATCTCGTCGGTGACGTGCGGGATGACCTGCACCGTGGCGCCCAGATAATCGCCGCGCCGCTCGCGCTGGATGATCGTCTGATAGATGCGCCCCTGGGTGACATTGTCGGCCTTGCGCGTCGGGACGCCGGTAAAGCGCTCATAATGGCCAAGGTCGAGGTCGGTCTCGGCACCGTCGTCGGTCACATAGACCTCGCCGTGCTGATAGGGCGACATGGTGCCCGGATCGACGTTCAGATAGGGGTCGAACTTGCGGATTCGCACCCTGAACCCGCGCGCCTGAAGGAGCGCGGCGAGGCTGGCGGCCATGAGGCCTTTGCCAAGGGAGGAAACCACGCCGCCGGTGATGAATATGAACCGCGCCATGGGAGTAGAGGCTTAAACCTTAAAGGAAAGGGAGCGCAAGGCGGCAGGACACCACCTTGCGAAAAATAAACGCTGATCGAGAGGCTTTCGCCGCTCAGTTCGCGATAGGAACTGCACCATTGGCAGGCGCCTTGGCCGATTCCGCCTGCTGCGCCGCGCCCGCGAGCGCGTCGTCGCCGGTGGCGGGCGTGATCGGCCCGCTTTGGTCGGGCGTGACCGCCGTATTGACCAGCGAGGTGTCCACGGTGGACGCCGCATGCCGCGTCGCCGCGATGAAGGCCAGCACGATGCTGAGCAGAACGAAGATGGTGGCCAGCACCGTCGTCGCGCGCGTCAGGAAATCCGCCGCGCCGCGCGCCGACATGAAGCCCGACGGGCTACCGCCGACCCCAAGGCCACCGCCCTCCGACCGCTGCATCAGAATCACCGTCACGAGCGCTGCCGCAACGATAGCCTGAACCACGAGGATGAAGGTGAAAAGCATGCATTGTTCCTTGGGGGCGAACCGACGCGCCGCCCCTAGACCATTTTAGGGAGCGATGGGAACTATTTTAAGACGCAACTCCCCCTCCCGCGTGCGGGAGGGGGATCGGGTGGGCCTGCGCTGCCATCGACGCCAACAGCGACCTTTCGGTCGCTTGCCCACCCCCAACCCCTCCCGCGAGCGGGAGGGGAGTTACAGTTACCCCCGTGCCGCCGCAATGATCGGCGTGAACTTCGCGGCCGTCAGGCTCGCGCCGCCCACTAGGCCGCCGTCGACGTCCTCAATAGCGAGGATGTCCTTTGCATTGTCCGCGCTAACCGACCCGCCATAGAGAATACGCATCTTGTCCGCATCCTCGCCGATCACACCGCGCAGCGTCTCGCGCAGCGCGCTGTGCATGGCGGCAATCGCCTCGATAGTAGGCACGCGGCCGGTGCCGATGGCCCAGATTGGCTCATAGGCGATCGACAGCCAGTCGGACGCGGCTTCCTGCGGCAGGGAGTCGATCAGCTGTGCGCTCACCACTTCCTCGGCATTGCCCGCGTCACGCACTTCCAGGCTCTCACCGATGCACAGGACGACGGACAGGCCCTCTGCCTTTGCGCGGCTGGCCTTGGCAGCGATGGTGTCGCTGGATTCGCCCTGATCGGTGCGGCGCTCGCTATGACCGACGATCACGCCCTTCGCGCCTGCTTCGACCAGCATCGCGGCGGAGACGCAGCCGGTGTGCGCGCCCGTCGAATTCTCATGCACGTCCTGTCCGCCCACGAAGAAATCCGGGGCTGCGGCCACGGCGGGCCAGATCAGCGTCGCTGGCACGAACAGCGCCACGTCGACGGAGGGGCTCGCTGCCGCTTCGGCTGCAATCGCGGTCAATTCGCCCAGATTGGCCTTGAGACCGTTCATTTTCCAATTGCCTGCAATCAGGGGTCGCCGTCCGGCCATGCGCCAATATCCTCGCTGAAATGGTTTGCCATCTCCCGGCCCTTACGGGACCGGATGCGGTCAGGCGATGGCGCGGACATGGCGCCTTGTCCAGTCCCAACTACCGCAGTGCACAATGGAATGGATACTTCCCTCGCACTTGATGCCGCCGACCGCTCGCCCTAAAGCGGCGGCCCAATGGCCCTGTCGCGGGAGTTTGACAGCTAATGATGGGTTTCTTCAGGCGGATGATCAAATCGAAGGTCGGCGGCCTCATCGGCTTGCTGTTCCTCGGCATGATCGCGCTGGCTTTCGTGGGCGGCGACATCACTAATTTGACGAACGGCAGCTTGGGCCAGGGCGGAAACGCGGCCGAAGTGGGCGGCGCCAAGCTCGCCACCACCGAGGTTCAGACCCGCGTGCAGCGAGTCTATGACGCCAACCGCCGCGAGCAGCCCGCACTTACCATCGGCCGCTTCCTCGATGAAGGCGGCTTCGACGGCGTCGTCACCCAGCTCATCGACGGTCTCGCGCTGACCGAGTTCGGCGACGATAACGGCATGCGCGTCAGCAAGAAGCTGGTCGATGCGGAAATCGCCGCGATCCCGGCTTTCCATGACGCGGCAGGCAAGTTCAGCCAGACCCAGTTCAACCAGTTGCTCCAGCGCGAGCGCATCTCCGAGGCCGCGCTGCGCGAAGATATCGCGCGCCAGATTTTGGAACGCCACCTCATGGGTCCGGCCGGGGCGAATGTCGTGACGCCGCAGGGCATGACCGCCCAATATGCGTCCATGCTGCTGGAGCGCCGCTCCGGCACGGTCGCCATCGTGCCGTCCATGGCCTTCGTCCCCACGGGCAAGCCGGACGAGGCGGCAGTGAAGCGCTATTATACGCTGCATGGCGACCGCTTCGCCCTGCCCGAGCAGCGCCGCATGCGCTACGCACTGGTCGACGTGAGCCGCTTTGCGGGCAAGACGCAGCCCAGCGACGGCGAGATCGCACAATATTACAAGGCGAATGCCGCCCAATATGCCGCCAGCGAGAAGCGCGTGGTGAGCCAGCTCATCGTGCCGACGCAGGCTGCTGCCACGGCGATCGCTGCCAAGGTCGGGCCCGCGCTCTCGCTCGAAAGAGCGGCCAATGATGCGGGCCTTGCCGCCACGCGGTTGGCAGCGATGAACCGCACCGCGCTTGCGGGCCAGACGGACGGCAACGCCGCCGCCGCGATTTTCGCCGCGCCCAAGGGCAAGCTGGTAGGGCCTGTGCGAACCGGCCTCGGCTGGGCGCTCTATGCGGTCGAAGATATCCAGGCCACGGCCGCGCGGCCACTCGACTCGGCGCGGGCGGAAATCGTCACCGCGCTGACTGCCGAAAAGACCAAGCAGGCGCTGTCCGACCTTTCAGCCAAGATCGAGGACCAGATCGGCGACGGCGCGACCTTTGACGAGGTGGTGAAGTCCAATGGCCTGACTGCGGCGCAGACACCGTCGCTCAACTCGCAAGGCCGTTCTCTCGACAACCCGGCCGCGCAGCCCGACCCGGCCCTCCAGCCTGTCGTCACCGCCGGTTTCGCAATGGAGCAGGGCGACGATCCGCAGGTCGTGACCGTCGTCCCCGACCAGAAGCTGGCGCTCGTCGCGCTGGGCCAGATCGTGCCTGCCGGACCGCCGCCCTTCGCGCAGGTGCGTCCGCTGGCGGAGCGGGCCTGGTTGATCTCGCAAGGCGCTGCCAAGGCGAAGGCCATGGCGGATACGCTCCGGACGAAGATCGCGAGCGGCACGCCGGTTGCGACCGCCGTTGCAGGCGCAGGCGTGAAGCTGCCCCAGCCGGAGACGGTCGGTGCGCAGCGCTCGCAGGTTGGCGGGCAAAGCGGGCAGGTTCCCGAGCCGCTGGTCGCCCTGTTCTCCATGAAACAGGGCACCGTTCGCGTCCTTCCGCTGCCCGACGATCAAGGCTATCTGGTGCTTCACCTGAACAAGATCATTCCCGGCGATGCGAAGGGCAATCAGCAGATACTGACCGCGACGGCCACCGGCCTGACCGGCGTACTGAGCGACGAATATGGGCGCCAGATGGTCAACGCCATCCGCACCTCCGTCGGCGTGAAGCGCAATGATGCGGTACTCGCTCGCGTCGCGGCGGACCTGCGCAAAGGCAGCGCGGAACAGTGAGCCGCGCACAGGCACCGGCGCAGGCCGATATCGACGCGGTCGCCGCATCACTCCGCGCGGGTCGCTCCGCCCTCTACTGGCAGCGGCAGGTCGCCGACACGGACACGCCCATATCGGCGGCGCTCAAGCTCATGGAGAGCGAACGAGGCGACTTCATCCTGGAGTCGGTCGAGGGCGGGTCGGTGCGCGGGCGCTATTCGATCATCGGCCTTGCCCCCGACCTGGTGTTCCGCGCGGTCGAAGACCGGGCTGAGGTCAACAGGAACTGGGCGACCGACCGCGACGCATTTAGCCCGCTGGACGAGCAGCCACTGACGGCGCTGCGCACATTGGTGGCGCAGTGCCGGGCGGACAGCGATGCGGCCCTGCCCCCCGCCCTCTCCTGCCTCGTCGGCTATTTCGCCTATGAGACCATCGGCCTAGTCGAAACGCTGCCGCGCGCGCCGGACAATGGCCTTGGCACGCCGGACATGATCTTCGTTCGGCCGACGCTGCTGATGCTGTTCGACCGGCTGGCCGACTCGTTGTTCATTGTTGCGCCGATCTGGGCGGAGAAT
>JBEVNC010000056.1:0-32402 GCA_040508315.1 Sphingobium sp. | reverse complement strand
GCTGACGACATCTGCCGTCCCGCTGGCGTCGATCTGCGCGAACTCTCGCCCGAGCCGATAGCCGAAATGGGCATAGGCCGCACCGACCGTCGCGTTCCCCAGCCGCGTCTGATAGGAGAGGCGTGCATAAGCCAGGTGATCGGTCGAGCCGAGGACGCGCAAGCTGAGCACATCGCCATGCCCGCTCGGATTGTTGAGGTTGATCGTTCCGCCGACGCGATATGTGCCGGTATAGCGGTTGCCGGCATTGTCGGCCTCCACGCTGCCCGTCACGAACCGGCCGGGGACGACGTCGACCAGCAGGTCCGAAGTGCCCACCGACGTACCGGGCGCGAGCGTGGACGTGGCGGCGATGCCCGGCATATCGGACAGGAGAAGGAGACGGCGCTGAAGCGGCGCGCTGCTGACAGGGTCGCCGCTATCGAGACCGTCGAGGGCATGGCGCGGGACGCCGGACTTCAACCGCGAGCGATTGGTCAGGGTGACGGCTCCATAGCGACCCTCGATCACCGCGACGGTCACGATGCCGTCCGTAATCGACTGGGCGGGAAGATAGGCCTGCGCCAGCAGATAGCCGCGGCTGTTGTAATAGTCCGCTATTTTGGCTGCCAATGCGCGCAGATCGCCAAGGCTGAATCCCTGGCCTGCCCGAAAACCTGTTGCCGCGATCAGATCCTTCTCGGCGAACAATGTCTGCCCCGTAAGGCGCAGGGTCGTGACGGCGACCTTGGCGCCGTCCGTGTCCGACACCGCCGCCGGACGTGCAGGCGTGACGCGAATGTCGGGATCGCTCCTCGGCGCGGCAGGGACGGGCGGGATTTGGCGCAATTGTGCGCCGCCATCGACGGGGCGTTGCGCGGCGGCACCTTGCCCTGCGGCGAGGAGGGCGAAACCGAAAAGGCTGAGTCTGTGCATGGGATGTACCTCGGGTGGCCGCAGGAAAACGACATGGATCTCCGGCCCGCAGCCGCGAGGGAGGTAGATGGGATGCTGGAAGGGGTCGGGGCCGATGCGTGATGGAGTTATCGTGCCACCATATTGCGCAGTGAAACTCGATCAGGGCGACCAAGCGGGAGATCATGCAGCAATTGATCTAACTGCTAGGCTCGAAAAGTTTCCAAATGATTAATATTCGGTCGACCCTTGTTAACCAGAATGGCGATATCGATATGATACCAAAGGCATATTTCTACTGATCTATATGAATATTTAAGGAGGATTTTCGAGAAATCTTATCATGGATTATTATAATATTTTAATTCTTTCATGAAGAAATATGATATGGACTACCATTAAGGGCGCGACAGCGTAGGTGTCTGATAGCGATGGCCGGTCTTGGCCGTCTCCTATTGGAGGCGCGGGTAGCGTCCGACACAATATCTCTGCCGCACGATAGGAATATCAAAGTGCGCAAAATCCTGATCGTCGAAGATAATCTCATGATCGCCGATATGGTGGAAGAGGTTCTGCTCGCCGCGGACTATGATGTCTGCGGGATAGCGACAACGGTCGCACAGGGCATGGCGCTTTGGAAAGAGCATTGCCCGGATCTCGTGGTCGTCGATTTGCGCCTGGCGCATGGAGATCTGGGCACGGAACTCGCGGCAAAACTGGCCCCTTTCGGCGAAATGGGCATACTTTATGTCACGGGCAATAGCTGCCAGGTCGATCTTTCAAGCATCGACGGGCACGGCTGTCTCAGCAAGCCCTATGTCTCGGCCGATCTCCTGCGATGCATTCAGATCGTCATCGACCTGGCGCACGGCATAGCAGCGAAGCCACCCTATCCACGCGGATTTCATGTGCTTGGCGCGCCCGCTCTTTCGTCTGCGGCTATCTCCTCGTGAACGATGACGCAGACAAGATCCAGACCCTCCTTCGCCAGCAAGCAGCGCTTGCAAGATTCGGCAGCTTCGCCTTGCGGGAAGGCAATCTCCACAAGATATTGACCGAGGCTGCGCGGGCCTGCGCCGACGGGTTGGATGTGCCATTCTCGAAGGTATGCCGGTATCGCGCCGACGGCGACGACCTGCTGATGGAGGCCGGCGTGGGCTGGCATGAGGGCGTCGTCGGCCATGTCGTGGCCCGAGCGGATATCAGCTCGCCTCAGGGCCGCGCATTTATCACGGGAAAACCGTCCATTTGCGCCAATGTGAACGCGGACTCCGACTTTGAGCTTCCGCCATTCTTTGCCCAGCACCGGATATGCTCCACGATCGATGTCCTCATAAAAGGGGCAACGGACAATCCCTGGGGCGTGTTGGAAGTCGATAGCGACCAGCCGAGGGACTTTGACGGGCACGACATCGACTTTCTTACCGGATTTGCCAACGTTCTGGCGGAGGCCGTGGATACGTCCGAACGGACCCTGCTGTTGCAGGCGACCATCGATCGGATGCAGGAGCTGATGCGGGAAAAGGATCGACTGCTCGATCAGAAAGTGGTCCTGGCCGAAGAATTGCAGCACCGCGTTCGCAACAATCTTCTCCTCGTCTACGGCATGCTGACCAAGCAACTGAACGAGACCAGCGATGAAGCGGGACGACGCGGCCTGAAAGCGATTTCCCGCAGAGTGTCGACCCTCTCTCAGGTCTACGATCAGCTGCTGGGAACACAGATGACCCGTACGATCGACTTTGGCCAATATGTGACCGATCTCTGTCGGAATCTGGCGGAGGTGCAGGAAGTCGCCGGCGACTCCATCGCGCTGTCATGCGATTGCGCTGTCATCGAACTCGATCTCGACGTCGTGACTGCGCTGGGAATAATCGTGGCGGAGTTGATCACGAATAGCTTCGACCATGCTTTTGCCGAGCGGACGGGCACAGTCAAAGTATCCGTCAAGCGGCGACATGACGACCGGAATGCCGCGATACTGCTCATCTCGGACAATGGCTCCGGGTTCGAACCACAGGTGGAGAGCAAACGCCATGGATTGGGACTGGTCCGGCGCCTGGTCGAGCAGATCGGCGGCGAGGTGCAATTGACTGCCAATGGCGGGTCGCATTGGACCATCAGCTTTCCGGCGCCCGACATCCTGTCGTCGTGAGATTGTAGGCGCGTTGGCAAATTCGCCACTGAGACGGCCCTGAGCTTGACGCTCCAAGCGAACGTGTCTCATCCTATGTTGCACAGACGTTGTTCTGAAGTGCTTATGAGAGGATTTCATGATCCTTTCCGACAGGCAGCGGCTATCGCTCGTCGCGGCTCTCAGGGCCCGATCTTCAGACCCATCTGTTGGAAAATGTCATGGTCACGCAATTGCTGACGAATTTTGCGAACTGGCTGGGCGGGACGGCGCTCAGCGAGTTCGTGGCGGGGCATTTCTGGCTCGTGCCCGCGCTGCAGACGATCCATATCCTCGCCATCGCTGCGGTGCTGGTGAGCGTGGCGCTGATCAATCTGCGCATCGTCGGCCTGATCGATCGCGCTCAGTCCGTGAGCGTCCTACTGGACCGCTATTTGTGGCCGATCGCTATCGGCCTCCTCATTCTGGCCGTCACCGGCTTTCTGCTAATCGCTGGCGAGCCGACCCGCGCGATATTCCGCACCCTGTTCTGGCTGAAACTGGCTCTCATCGTCGCGGCGTCCCTGCTGACATGGTCGCATCGTTCTGCCTTTGCGGTGGACGGTGCCGGTGCCAGCATCGCCCGCAAGGGCATCGCGGTGCTGGCGCTGTCGCTGTGGCTGGCGGTCATCGTGGCAGGCCGGTGGATCGCCTATGTCGAAGCCTGGCCCGGAGCACCTGCATGAGCCTCGAAGACTTTGCCATCCGTTTGTCGGAAAGTTCGCTGGCGATTGCGCTGACGGATTCGGAATGGGCCTTTCCCGCACTGGAATCCATCCATGTCATCGCCTTGACGCTGGTGATCGGCTCCATCGCGATTGTCGACCTGCGGCTGTTGGGACTGGCATCGCGGGAACGCGATGCCGCCCCACTCATCCGGGCGATCCTGCCCCTGACATGGGTCGCCTTCGCCTTTGCCGCATTGACCGGCGTGCTCCTCTTCGTGGCCAATCCGATCAGCTATGTCGCCAACACCGCTTTCCTCGTCAAACTGAGCCTGCTCGTGCTGGCGGGCGCCAATATGCTGCTGTTCCATGTGTTTGCGCAAAAGCATCTGGCGACGGAAGGCGCGCTGGCACCGCGGCTCTCTGGCGCGGCATCGCTGACGCTCTGGATCGCAATCGTCACCGCAGGGCGTTGGATCGGCTTCACCCTATAGAGGACGGACCACCCTGTTCATCGGACAAGGAAAAGGCCGGGCGCACCATCGGACTGCACCCGGCCTTTATCTGGCTTTTCGGAACGGCCTATTTCTTCTCGATGTCGATCAGTCGCGCCTGAAACACCTGTCCGGTATCGACCAATGTGGCCTTGCGAAAGCCGCCGCCATGTTGACCGTCGCGCAGCGGGTTGACCTCCACCACCACACGGTCGCCGGGCTTGAAGCTGCGCCGGGTCCAGCCCAGCCGGGTGAGGTTGCCGGGGCTGGTCAGTTCCACCGCCCAGAGTTCCGGCGGGCCGCCATTGGCGGTTTCGGCCAGAACGAACAGGGAGACATGCGGGTTGACCCAGCGGAACTCCTTGATCGTGCCCTTCAGCGCGCGGGTCTTGCTGGGGTCGAACATCGCGAAGCTGTGATGGGCGTCGGCCGGGATCGCTGGCGCCAGCAGCGACAGGCACAGGGCCATGCCTGCGATGGTGGGGCGAATGCTGGATTTCGTCATTGGCGTTGGCTCTTTCGTGCGAGAGTGGCTCATTCGGGCGGCTTGGCGAAAGGCGTCATTCGGCGGCGCGGGGCAGGATATTGCCGTCCTGCTGGTGCGTGGGCGTATAAATGGCGTTGCCCCATTTGTCCTTTGCGTCCTCGAAGTCGCCCTGACGGCACACGCCTTCCACAATCTCGAAACTGCGTTGGCGGCGGCGTTCGTAGAGGCGCGTGGTCTTCCACGGACGGGTGAGGATGTGAGGCGCAGTGATTTCCAGATCGAAGGCCAGCGTCTCCGGGTCCTTGAGGTGGATTCGCTCGATCACGGTCATGTCGCCGTTGCTGGGGATGCCGACTGCTTCGCTGATCGCCAGGTAGGATTGCGGCAATATGCCCCTGGTCTCGACGACCAGTGTATCGCCTTCCCAATGGCCGACCGAATAGCCGTGGAAGCTGGGGTCCGGATCGTCCGGCATTGCGCGGCCATCGGTCCAGATCCGGCGCAGCCGGTTGCCGTCGGATTCGCCCAGGATCGTCACGCGGCCGGGCGTGAACAGGATTTCCAGCGCATTATGGGTGATCAGCATGAAGGTCGGCATGCCATGCGGCAGGCAGTCGATCAGCAGGCCCTTGGGCCGTCCGGCCTTTTCCTCGGCAGCCCAATGATCGACCTGCACCTGTACTTCCGGTTTCCACGGGACGGGGTTGGTCTTGATCTGTACATTCTGGTCGCTGATGTCTGGCGACCATGTGCCGCTCCAGTCCGGCAGCTTGGCCAGTTTCGTCCAGTCGGACGCTTTGGGCGCGGGAATGGCGGGATCGGCAGGCGGCGTCTGCCCGATCGCGGCGGAGGATGCGAGAAGCGTCAAGGCAAGCAGGGGCAGGGCCGGGAAGCGCATGGGGAAAACCTTATTTGGGAGGCTGTGCGCCGGGGATAGTGCCAACGGTCAGAACCTTGCCGGACTCGAGGAAGGTCAGCTTCTTGAACTGGCCGGATCGACGGCCGTCGCGAATGGGGTTGATGTCCACCCGCACCCGGTCGCCCGGCTTCAGGACGTTTCGCGACCAGCCCATCTTGCTGAGATTGCCGGGGCTGGTCGGCAATTCAAGCGACCACAGGCCGGGCGTGTAGGTGCCGACCTTGCCCGCGTCGATCCACAGGATCGCATGGGGTGCGGTCCATTGGAGGGTCTTGACGGTCCCCTCGAAACTCATCGGCTTCGACGGGTCGAACATGGCGAAGCTGTGGTGCGCGGTCACGGGCGCGGCGAGGGCGCAGACCCCGATCAAAGCGGCGGCCAGACATGTCTTGAGGCTGGTCATAAGATCCCTTTTGCGGCTGGTCATTTTACGGAAGATGCCTCTGGCTGATCCGGCGGCACCGGGGCACCGCCCGCATCCTTCGGGATGGGCGAATAGATGGCATTACCCTTGGCATCCACATCGTCGAAGAAATCGCCCTGCCGGCACGAGGATTCGACGAAATCGTAGGTGGTTTCGCGGTGACGGGTGAAGGTGCGGGTCGATGTCCACGGGGCGCTCAGCACCTTGGGGGCGTGGATGGTTATGTCCCAGCGGATGCTGTCCGGGCCGGTCACTTCGATCCGCTCCTCGACATGCATATCGCCATTGTTGGGCAGCCCGACGCCCTGGCTCATCGGAATGAAGACCTGGGGCAGGATGGCGACGGTGTCGACGACGAGCGCATTCTTGTCCCAATGGCCGATGGAATGGCCGCTGAACGTCGGATCGGGATCGTCCGGATGGGGGCGGCCGTCCGTCCAGATGCGGCGCAGGCGATTGCCGTCGAACTCGCCGAGGATGGTCACGCGGCCCGGCGTCACGAGGAACTCGACCGAATTGAGCGTCTGCGTCACCGAACTGGGCAGTCCCTCCGGCAGGCAGTTGGTGTAGATATTCTGCGGACGGCCTTCCTTGTCGAGTTGCTTGAGAGCGGCGATCTCGGCGGCCTTTTCCGGGGTCCATTGGGGCGCGGACGTGGTGCCGGGCGCAAATCTGTCGATAGGTCCGGCGGTCCACACGCCGGACAAATCCGGTAGCTGAGCGATCGCGGCCCAATCGCGCGCTGTCGGCGCAGGGCGTGAGGGGGCAGGTGTTTGCGTAGGCTGCGCAGAGGCAATGCTCCATGCCGAAGCAGTGAATGCCACGGGCAGGGCGATGAGAAGGCGGCGATGCATATATTCGACAACCCCGGTGCATATGGCTGGGCGACGTCGCTGACGAGTAGTGGGACAGCGCGTCACTAAAGAACATCTGTGGTTAGCCCGGTCGGCGCCGCGAATCTCTTGAATTTCTGAAATAGATAATGCGCTGGCGCCAATTCACGCGGTGTCGCGGGGCGACCAACGTCATGGGCGCGTAGTGGACAGCGGCTGAGCGGTCAGTCCTGCTTCGTTTCCGGCTTGTCCCGCCGGGATCAGGTCATAGAAGCCGCTGAGATGCAGGCGAACCGTCACCGGGCGCGACGAGGAGTTCTGAAAATACCACCCGTGAACCCCGTCGAACGGCGCGGTCAGTGCGCCTGCATCATGGTTGGCCTCCGACTTGCGATAATCCGCCACGGTTTCGGTCTTGCCCGACACGACGGTATGGCCATGGAAGTCGGAGAAAAACTCGCCCGGCTCGCCGTTCGCGGGGCCTGTGACGTCCGGTGCTTCCCAACGATACAGCAATGTCGCGCCCTTGCGCAGATGGACCTTATATTCCAGTTCGCTGGGATGCGCGCTGCCATAGGTATCGAGCCGGATCTCCACTATGTCGGAGCGTAGCGTGCCCGACTGGCTTTGCACTGTGCCGACGGACGTGCCGAGCTGCACTGTCCTGGTTTCCGGCGCCCACAGCCGGTCGATGCCCGTCGCCCGGCCGATGTGGAGCGGGTCGAGACCATATTCGGCAGGCAGGATCGCGCCGACTATGACCAATGCTCCCACTGCGGCGGCTGAGCCGATCAGGGCGAGGGCGCGGGCTTTGGATGGTGCCGGGCGTGCGGGCGAAGCGGCGGTCATGCGGGGCCTTTCGACAGGGCATAGGCGGCGATCTGCACGCCGGTCAGGATGGTGCCGACGGTCATCAACAGCCAGTTGAACGCGGTCGCGCCGCGCGCGAACCAGCGACTGCGGCGCCAGATCAGGAGCAGGATCAGCAGGAGCGACAGGGCGAGCATCTGTCCGATCTCCACCCCGATGTTGAAGGACAGCAGGTTCCACACCAGCCCGTCGCGGTGCAGGCGCAGCGCCTCCAGGCTGGTGGCGAGGCCCAGACCGTGGATCAGGCCGAACCCGAAAATGGTCCAGCGCGGATCGGGCCGCCAGCCTGTCGTCGCCTCGAAGCCGCCAATATTGTCGAACGCCTTGTAGATGACCGACAGGCCGATAACGGCATCGACCAGATGCGGGTCGAGGCCGAACCCGATCAGGGCCCCGGCCAGCAGCGTGATGCTGTGCCCCAGGGAGAAGAGCGAAACGTAAAGGACGATATCGCGCGTCCGGCGCAGGTAGAATATGACGCCGAACAGGAACAGCAGATGGTCGACGCCCGAGACCATATGCTTGGCACCAAGATAGGCGAAGGCAAACGGAAGAGGCCCGCGGGCCTCCGCAACGAACGCCGCATCGCTGCCGCCGACCCCATGCGCCGCCGCCTGCGTCGCGCAGAGCATGCAGGCGATCGCGGGGGCGGCCCGGCGCACGATGCTCATTGGCGGAGCGTCTCGCCGAACAAGGTCAACAGGCGGCGTACATGTCGTTCGGAGGCGGCGGCATCGTAGGCAGCCGAATCCGCGATGGCGAAGCCGTGGCGCGCGCCTGCATAAAATTCGGTTACGAAGTCGACGCCTGCTGCTGCCAATGCATGGTCCAGCCGGGCGATCTGTTCCGGCGGGGCAGACCCGTCCTGATCGGCATGGCCGATATGAAGGCGGGCCTTGATCCGGGCAGCGAGCAGATGGGGGCTGTTGGCGTCTCCCTCCACGGCGAGATTGCCGCCATGAAATGAGGCTGCAGCCCGAACCCGGTCGGGAAAATGCGCGGCAAGGCGCAGGGCGAAGCTGCCGGTCATGCAATAGCCGACCGTACCGATATGTTGAGCATCTATGCCCTCCAGTCCGTCCAGTGCGGCGATCCATGCGGCAAAGTCGTGGGCCTGCGCGTCCACGGTCAGCAGCGCGCGATAGCCCTGCACGCGCGCACGCACGTCATCGTCGAAGGGTGCGCCTTCCACCACTTGCGGCGCGGGGGCGCTGCGATAATAGACGTTGGGCAACAGGACTGCATAGCCAGCCTCAGCGAACCGTATGGCGAGTTGCTCATAGACAGGCCGTGACCCGCGGATGTCGGGCAACAGGATGATCGCCGGGCTGTCGCCGTCCGCCTCTTCGGGCCGGAAAACGCGCGCGTCGATAGAGGTGTCCGATGCTGCGATGAGGATGTTCTGGCCGCTCCCGCCGACCGCCCTTTTGCCCTGGGCACGATGAGGAAGGGGGATGACGTCATGTCTGTCTCTCCTGTTGATCGAGATGACTTGGCCGCGTGCGGTGGCCAAGACAAATTGGCTTTCCTACGGCTGGCATTGCTGCTGCTTATGGTTCGCATGTCCCGGCCAACTATGAGCGAGTTTCAAGTTTTACTCAGAACTATTCGTTTATGAATGGCGGGATCGTTGCCGATAAGTGGGGCCTTCCACGACATGACAGGCTCCAATGGCGTTTGACGACGATCTCATCGGCGATATCCCCGAGCATAAGGATCGCCGCGGCTTCCTCTACCTACTGGGTGGCGGAGTGGCGGTGGCAGGTGCGGCCGGATGGGCGTTCCTGCGCGAGGGGGCGGGGAGCACCTCTTCCTCGGCGCAGGCGGCGGCTGGTCCTCCACGCAAAGGGGGGCACCTGATCTTTGCTTTTGACGGTGCGGCGACGTCCCGCTTCGGCTTCGACCCGCATCATTCGGGTTTTGCGCCCCATAACCGGATAATGCGGTCCATCTACGACAATCTGACGGTCCTCCATCCCGATGGGTCGGTCGGACCATGGCTCGCGACCGGCTGGGAGGTGTCGCCCGATGGCAAGACCTATATCTTCAAGCTGAGGCAGGGCGTCAAATTCCACGATGGAACGCCGTTCGACGCGGCAGCAGTAAAGGGGAATTTCGACCGGCTGGCCGATCCGGAAAACGCCCTTTATTCCCGCACCGACATAGGCGCCTATGCTGGCGGGCGCGTCATCGACCCCCAAACGGTGGAGATCGGCCTGAAGGAGCCGTTCTCACCGCTGCTCCGCAATCTTTCCATGACCAAATTGGCGATGGTGTCGCCGACCGCCGCGGCGAAGGGTGGTAAGATATTCGCCCAGAACCCGGTCGGCACCGGCCCGTTCCGCTTCACCGGCCTCACCCAGGGGACCGAAATTCGGCTGGAGCGCAATCCGGACTACGCATGGGCTCCGGAAGCCGCAGGGCGGCAAGGCGTGGCGTGGCTGGACCAGCTGACCTTTCGCAACGTGCCGGAGGAGGCGACCCGTGTCGCGGTGATCCGCAGTGGCCAGGCCAATGGATGCGACCTCGTCCCGCCGCAGAATATCGTGCCGTTCCGCGAAGATCCCGACCTGACGCTGATCGAGAAGGAACTGCTGGAAACCAATTATTCCATCGGGTTGAATGTCGCCAAAGCGCCATGGGACGATGTGGATATTCGCCGGGCGGTACGCCAGAGCATCGACGTCGATGCCATTGTGAAGACCGTCTATTTCGGCACCTTCGCCCGTGCATGGTCATCGCTCTCGCCGTCCATGTATGCCTCGGCAGAGAAAGAGCTCACCGGAAGCTGGAAACCGGATGTAGATGCGGCCGCCAGGACCTTCGACGCCAAGGGATGGCGACGGGGCGGGGACGGCATCCGGACCAAGGATGGCAAGCGCCTCACCATCAGTTTCATCGATTCCCAGGGCAATCGCGAAAAACGCCTCGATGTCATCCAACTCGTCCGGCGACAACTGGCCCGCAACGGCATCGAGTTGCTGATCGACAGCACGCCCGCCGGATCGCTGATCGACAAGATGCAGAATAATCAGTTCGACATGAGCGGCGGCGCGAGCTTTCACGCGGACCCCGACATGCTGCGCCATGCCTATGACCCCGCCGCCCGCACCGCCATCGCGGCCAGCAGGATCGAGGATGACGAGATCATCGCATGGCTGCGCGAGGCGGCACGCGAAAGCGACGGCGACAAACGCGTGGCGCTCTATCATCAGGTCCAGCGCAAGATCGTGGACCAGGCCTATGCCATTCCCATCTACGTGCTGCTGTATAATGTCGTCACTGCCGGCAATACCCATGGCGTGACGCTGGATGCCCATGGTTTTCCGAGTTTCTACAACGCGTGGGTGGATGCATGAGCGGCGGGGGGAGCAGCTTCGTCCTGCGCCGCCTGATCGGCGCGGCGGGCGTGGCGCTCGGCGCCGTGACCCTCGGCTTCGCCATCCTGTACCTGCTGCCCGGCGATCCCGCCTATCTGATCGCGGGAGACGATGCGCCTGACTCCGTGGTCGAGAAAGTGCGGGCCAAGCTGGGCACGGATCGGCCATTTGGCGAGCAATATCTCAGCTATATCGGCAAGCTGCTGCATGGTGATTTCGGGTCGTCCTACCTGACCGGCGAGCCGGTGCTGCACCGCATCCTGGCGCAATTACCGGCAACGCTGGAACTGACGCTGGTCGCGACCCTGATCGCGCTGACCGCGGGTATCCTGCTGGGCGTGGCCGCTGCGGTGAACCGCGGACGATGGCTGGACCAGTCCATTCAGGCGTTTTCGCTGTTTGTCGGTTCGATGCCCAGCTTCTGGTTCGGTATCCTGCTGATCCTGTTTTTTTCCGTCTATCTGCGCTGGCTGCCTGCCATCGGTAATGGCAGTTTCGAGCAGATGATCCTGCCCGCGGCCTGCCTGGGCCTTGGCGCCGGGGGCGATCTGGCGCGGATGACGCGCGATTGCATTCTCGATGTGCTGGACGATCCCTTCGTCGTGACCTTGCGGGCGAAAGGCCTGTCGGAGCGCACCATCCTGTATCGGCATGTGCTGCGGAGCGCGCTGATCCCCATCATCACCATGCTGGGCATGCGGATCGGCAATCTGCTGTCCGGGACGGTCGTGATCGAGGCGCTGTTCGCGCGGCAGGGTCTGGGCCGCATCATCGCCGAAGCCGTAGATTCCAAGGATATTCCGATGGTGCTCGGGGCGGTGCTGATCGCCTCGCTTTTCTACATCGTCATCAATCTCGTGATCGATTTTTCCTACAGCCGCATCGACCGGCGCGTTCGTCTCCAAGGATGATCTCATGAACAGTCAAGTCCATGCTCCCTTTGCTTTGGCCGAAGCGGCTGTCCTGCCTGTCGGCCGGACGACGCCCGCGCTGCGATGGCGTGACATCTCCCGCTATCTGGGCGGGGTCTCGTGGAGCGTCGCCATCCCTTTGACCCTGTTGGGACTGATGGTGCTGAGCGCGCTTATACCCTCGCTCCTCTCGCCCTATGGGCCGCTCGACATGGATGCGGAGGCGCTGCTTCAGGCGCCGAGCGTGAACCATCTCCTCGGCACCGACAATCTGGGGCGCGACGTGTTCAGTCTCGTCATTCATGGCGCGCGGCAGTCGCTGATGATCGCGGTGTCCGCCGTGGTGGTGGGCCTGACGCTGGGCGGTCTCGTCGGTCTTGTCACTGGCTATGTTGGGCGCTGGGTCGATGCGCTGTTCGGGCGTTTCCTGGAGGTGTGGCTGTCGATCCCCGACATCCTGCTGGTCATCTCCATCGCCGCCGCCTTGCGTCCCAGCTTCGCGAACATGATCCTGACGATCGGCATCGTGTCCGTCCCCCGCTATGCCCGCATCATGCGCGCCCAGGTGCTCGCCATCAAGCATCGCCCGTTCGTGGACGCTGCGCGCGCCATCGGCGCCACCGATACCGACATAGTGCTGCGCCATATCCTGCCGCACAGCCTGTCGCCGATGCTGGTGCTCGCCACGCTGGGCGTCGCCAATGCGGCGCAGATGGGCGCGATGCTGAGCTTCATCGGGCTGGGCGTCGTCGACGATATTCCGGACTGGGGCTATCTGCTCAGCCAGTCGCAAAGCTATCTGACCGTCGCCTGGTGGTTCGGCGCCTTTCCCGGCCTTGCGATCACGATGCTGGCTATCGGCGTCAATGTGCTGGGCAATGTGCTCCGCCAGAAACTCGATCCGCGCGGCAAGGCGCGCTGAGTGGGGCGGGCGTCATGACGACATTGCTGACCATCGATAGCCTGTCCGTCGACCTGAAGACGCGCGCCGGTCCGCTGCGGGCGCTGGATGCCATCGGGCTGGAGGTGGCGAGCGGCGAGACGGTGTGTCTGGTCGGGGAATCCGGCAGCGGCAAGACGCTGACAGCACTGTCGATCATGCGCTTGATCGAAGGCATGGGCGGCAGCATTGCGGGTGGTAGCATCCATCTGGGCAAGCATGACCTGGCCGGGCTGAGCCAGCGCCAGATGGGCGTGCTGCGCGGGCGGCGGATCGGCATGATCTTTCAGGACCCGATGACCGCGTTCGACCCGCTGTTCACGGTCGGCGCGCAGATCGGCGAAGTGATCGAGAAGCATCTGGGCCTTGGCCGCAAGGCAGCGCGGGCGAAGGCCATCGACTTGCTGGACAAGGTCAAAATCGCCGACCCGCACCAGCGCGTCGACCAGTATCCGCACGAACTCTCCGGCGGTATGCGCCAGCGCGCGATGATCGCGATGGCTCTGGCCTGCGACCCGCTCCTGTTGATCGCGGACGAGCCGACCACCGCGCTCGACGTGACGATCCAGGCGCAGATATTACGCCTTCTGAAAGACCTGCAGGCCCAGAGCGGCATGGCGATCCTCCTCATCACCCATGATCTCGGCCTCGCGGCGACCATCGCGGACCGGGTGGTGGTGATGTATGCCGGGCGCATCATCGAGCGGGGCAGGGTGGAGCATGTCTTTGCGCGCCCGGCCCACCCCTATACGCGCGGCCTTCTGCGATCCGTGGATACGGAGACTGTCGAGCGGGGCACGCGGCTGGCGACCATTGGCGGTTCGATACCGGGGCTGGCCGATCTGCCCACAGGTTGCCGGTTCCATCCGCGCTGCGACAAGGCGACGGCGCAATGTCATCTGACCGCCCCGGCGCTGGAAGTGCATGGCGACAGTGCGGTCGCCTGCTGGCACCCCGAAACAGCGGCGGTGGAGACGCCCATCGCTGTCCCGCCGCGGGCGAGGCAAGCGGTCTCGCGCCTTGTCATAGGCGAAACCGACGCTGAACCACTGGTCAGTGTCGACGGGCTGACGAAATATTATCGCGGTGCGTCGCGAGGCCTGCTGCGCCGCAATCCGGCAGCGGTACGGGCCGTGGACGGCGTCAGCCTGTCGATTGCGCCGGGCGAAACCTTTGGCCTTGTCGGCGAATCCGGCAGTGGGAAATCGACGCTGGGCCGCCTGCTGCTCCATCTCGAAAAGCCCACGTCGGGCACGGTGCGCTTTGGCGAGCATGACCTCGGTAAGTTGAACCGCAAGGATATGCGCGGCGTCCGCCGCGACATGCAGATGATATTCCAGGACCCCTATGGCTCCATCGATGGGCGCTGGACGATCGGCCGGATCATCGCGGAACCGCTGGACGTGCATCAGGTTGGTGACGCACGTTCGCGGGCGGCGCGCGTTGCGGAACTTCTCGATCTCGTCGGTCTGGACCCGGTCTTTTCGGATCGTTATCCCCATCAACTGTCCGGTGGTCAGCGTCAGCGCGTGGCCATCGCGCGTGCGGTCGCTTTGGAGCCGCGTTTCATCGTCGCGGACGAGGCGGTGTCCGCGCTGGACGTGTCGGTGCGCGCGCAGGTCATCAACCTGATGCTCGACATCAAGGCGCGGCTGGGCCTGACCTATTTGTTCATCGGCCATGATCTCCACATCGTGCGGCATGTGTCGGATCGGATCGGGGTCATGTATCTGGGCCGTCTGGTCGAGGTCGCACTGGCGGACGAACTGTTCCGCAATCCAGTCCATCCCTATACCCGGGCGCTGATCGCGGCGATCCCCCGGCTGGATGCGGGCAATCGTGTCATTCCTAAACCGCTGGAGGGTGAAATTCCTTCGCCCAGCGCCCTGCCGCGCGGATGCCGGTTCCACACGCGCTGCCCCCTGGCGCACGACCGCTGCCGGATTGAGGAGCCGGAATTGCGGCCGGTCGATGCGCGCCATGGCGCGGCCTGTCACCTCGTCGACTGAAGTCACGCGGAACACGTCCGAGCAGTGATTGGCTCAAATAGATATGGTTCTGAATAAGTTATATGGATTTTGGTATCTATCATTAAGTGCAGCACGGATGCGTTGATAAGAGGATGGTCATTGCCAGCGTGATTATTGCTGGCGTTGCGAAAGGGGAGTCTTATGTCTACCGCCATACTGGAACGGATCGTTGTCGATCCCGCGCAGATCATTGACATTCGTCCGCTACAGCCGACCATCGGCGCAGAAATACATGGCGTCGATATTGCCGCGCCGCTCTCGCCGGAGGTGCGTGACGCGATCCGTGGGGCGGTGCTGGAGTATAAGGTCGTGTTCTTCCGCGACCAGCAGCTGACGCCCGACACGCACCGGGCGTTCGCCGCGCAGTTCGGCCCTCTCTACACCCACCCGAGCAATCGCAGCCATGACAATATCGCGTCCCTGCACAAGATCGCCGCGGCAGAGGCGGCGCGATATGAGTCCGTTCCCAACCGTCCGAAGATCAAGGCGGGCGATGCCTATCACAGCGACACGAGCTGGCGTCTGGTGCCGACATGGGGCGCCGTGCTGCGCGCCGTCGATCTCCCGCCGGTGGGTGGCGATACGATCTGGGTCGATGCCCACCTGGCTTATGAAGGGTTGCCGGATGCCGTGAAGCAGCGGCTGGAGGGCCTGCACGTCACCCATGACTTCCGCGCCGCGCTGACCAATGCCGGGCATGACTATCCTATCGTCGCGCATCCTGTTGTGCGTACGCACCGCGAAACGGGGAAGAAGACGCTCTGGGTGAACCACACGCAAAACCCGCAGATATTGGGCGTGGAGCTGGCCGAAAGCGAAGCCCTGCTCGAAGAGGTGCTGCGCCAGTATAAGCGGCCGGAATTTCAGGTACGCTTTTCCTGGCGGCCTGGCTCCGTCGCCTTCTGGGACAATCGCGGCGCCGTCCATATCGCCGTCCGGAATTATGGCGATTATCCCCGCGTGCTCGACCGCATCCTGATCGCCGACGAGCCATTGTACGCCGACCTTTGAGATAGGCAGTTGGCAGCGATGGGCGGCCCTCAGGGGGAGCCGCCCATCGCAGCAGGCGCGGCGACCATGGTATCGCGCTATCCCGGTCCAAAGCTGATCTACCGCACATAGTCCGATCGATGGGTCCGCGTACTCTGTGCCGCGGCGTACGTCGGCTTCATCCTTTCATATGGTCGCCCGCCGACGGTCTCATCCAAAACCGGCCACCGACCACCTTCGGCCCGACGACGGGAAAGCATCCCCACCTCCAGCATCTGTGCCGGTCGTCTCAATGCACGGGACGGCCCGAGCGCGGTCGCGTCCCTCAAGGATTTCCGAATGCATAGCCTATTGGTGTCGAACCGGCGTTTTGACGATAACAGCAGATCTCTGGGTTCGGTTCTGCTCGCGCTTGCCGGATGCACATTCCTGTCCAGCCCGGCCTATGCGCTGGGCGTCGAGACTGCCGCTGCCAGTGACGCAGAGGCGGACGCGGAGAGCGGCGAGATCATCGTCAATGCCCAGCGACAGACGCGGCAGATCGCCGATGGCGGTGCATTGGGCGCTCGTTCGCTGCTCGAAACGCCCTTCTCGGTCGGGGCTGTCGATGCGGAAGACCTCAAGCGAAACGCAGCCACGACCATCGATGCAGCGTTCAATTACGACGCCTCCATACGCTCGAACAATTCGGGCGTCGCATCGGGCAACACCTTCTCGTCGCGCGGCATCGCGATCGACCGGACCAATGGCTACAAGCTCGACGGCCTGCCATTTCCCTATTGGTTCCAGGACCATCCCATCGAACATCTGGAACAGATACAGATACTCAAGGGCGCGGGTGGTTTCGTCTATGGGTTCGCCTCGCCGGGGGGCGTCGTCAACTTCGTGTCGAAGCGCCCGACCAGGGATCTGGAGATCGTCGCCAACGTCAGTTACCGCTCGTCCAGCATCGCGCGCGCTCACCTCGATATTGGCGGGCCGCTCAACGACGATGGCAGCATCGGCTTCCGCTTCAATGCGGTGCATGAGCAGGGTCGGCTGTATAATGGCGCGTTCAACCGCAATCAGTTCTTCTCCCTCGCGCTGGAAGGCAGGCTTACGGACAATTTGAGCTGGTATCTCGATGGCTTCTATCAGCGTACGCTCCAGAAGGACCAGTCGAACGGCATCTCCTATGGCACGGCTGTCACCTATCTGACGCCCACCACCGGCAAGCTCAATCTGGGCGCGGAGGGCGGCAGCAAGTTCAACGACGTCCCCATCGTGACCGGCCGCCTGAAATGGGAGTTCTCGCCCGACTGGAACGCCAATATCTCGCTGCGATATGCCGATATCGACGAGCGATTCCCCGGCAACACCATCCAGATATTGAACAATGCGGGCGACTATACCTCCACCGCCTACAACATGAACCGGATATTCTGGTATACGGTCAGTCAGGCTGCGCTCGATGGCCGGTTCAATACCGGGTCTCTGGAGCATCAGGTGACCGCCGGTGTATCGACCACGACGGTCGACTTCGAATATGACAATCCCACGCGCCAGGCGATCATCGGGCGCGGCAATATCTATAATCCCTCGTTCGTGCCCGCCATCACCGGCAATCCCGCGGCCCTTTTCCTTCAGCGGCCGCCGGTATGGACGCGCTATCAGACCATCGAGCAATATGCGGCGTTCGCCAGCGACACGATCACATGGGGCGGGCTGTCCGCTCTGATCGGCCTGCGCTACACCGATTATATCGAGCGCAATTTCGATCCGACCTCCAAAGTCACATCCTATTTCCACTATCGCCCGGTGTCGCCAGTCTATTCGCTTTCCTACGAGCTGCTGCCGAAAGTGCGGCTTTATGGGACATATGTGGAGGCGTTGCAGCGCGGCGGCCTCGCACCGGCGACTGCGACCAATGCCAACGCCTCTTTCGGCCCGCTCAAGAGCACGCAATATGAAGTCGGCGTGAAACTGGAACGCGCCTGGGGCGACGCGAACATCGCCCTGTACCGGATCAAGCTCCCCTCGGAATATGTGAATGGCAGCAATGCGTTCGTCCGTGACGGCGAAGCTCGCCATCAGGGGTTCGAGGCCAATCTGAACGTCCGCCCGACGTCGAACCTCAGCGTCGCCCTGTCGGTCGCCTATCTCGATGCCAAGCAAATCTCCGGCAACAGTGCGATCGTCGGCAAGAGGATCGCGAGCACGACCGAATTCCAGGCGACGGGGCAGGTGGAATATGCCGTTCCCTATCTCGCCGGGCTGAAACTGACGGGCGGCGCCCGCTATTCCGGAAAGGCCTATGGTCAGGCTGCCAACAGCTTCGTCTACCCCTCCGTGACCGTGGGGGATGTCGGCGCCAGCTATAGCTTCAGCAGCGGATCGCAGGACTATACCGTGCGAGCCTTCGTGCAGAACATCACCGACGAACGCTATTGGGTGCCGTCGGCGTCCGGCACCGGACTGTCGGCCGGTGCGCCCCGCACTTTCAGCGTCAGTGCCGAAGTCGCGTTGCGCAACGTCAACCGGGACGGCAGGCCATTTTCGGAAAGGCGCGTCGATGGCCGCGGCTTTTATCTCGGCGTTGCGGCTGGCCTGCTCCGCTCGCCCAATTTTGTCGCATCCTCGGCAGAGCGCGTCTACACGCCCTCCAACGCGCCCATTCGCGATGCTCTGCGCGTCGACAACAAGACCGGGTGGGATGTCGAAAGCATATTGGGTTATGATCTGGGGCTGGTCCGTACGGAGTTCGAAGGTTCGTATAAACGCCTGAAGATCCGGAGCATCGCGTTCAACGACAATAGCGTGGCGCTGGACTCCGCGGCTCGCCCCGTCGGCCTATATGGCAATGCAGGTGGCGGGACGGAGGTCTTGTCCGGCCTGTTCAATGCGCTGCTCGACATCGGCGGGACCGCGAAATCGCCATGGGCCATATCTGTCGGCGGCGGCCTCGGCATCGCGCGGGTCAGCAGCGGACGCTGGACATTCGACCAGAGCACCGGCCCCTATTTCTCCGACGACAACAGCATCAATTTCGCCTGGCAGAGCATAGCGGGCATCCGCCGCGCCGTGACCGACCGGGTGGATCTGATGGTAAAATACCGCTTCTTCAACGTCCCGAACCTGTCGTTGCGGACGATGAATGCGAACGAGATCGAAGGGAATTTCAAGACCCACAGCATCCTGGTGGGGACGACGTTCAACTTCTGATGCTCGCCGCCCCGACATGCGGCCATGGATGAGCATATCCAAAGCGTCGCTCGCCACTACTTGTTGGAAAGTGACTGTCCGCTGCATCAACGATCCTTTCATGCCGAAACCTTCGGGAGAAGACCGATGACTGTTTCTTTCACTGGGCTTGTCGCCCATCGCGACCCCGCCGACGTCGCTCTGCGCGCCGGAACCGGGACGTTCGATACCGACTATCTGAAACGCTTTGCCATCGCCCATGAAGAGGCAGGGTTCGACCGCGTGTTGATCGGCTATGGATCGACGTCGCCGGATGGGCTGCATCTGGGCACCTATGTAGCGGCGGTGACGCAGAAACTCGGCATCATGCTCGCGCATCGCCCCGGCTTCGTCGCCCCGACGCTAGCAGCGAGGACACTTGCGACCATCGACCAGTTGAGTGGCGGCCGCGCCTCGGTGCATATCATCTCCGGTGCCGACGATGCCGAGCAGCAGCGCGACGGAGACTTTCTGTCGAAGGAAGAGCGCTATGCCCGCACCGACGAATATGTGGGCCTGTTGCGCCGGTTGTGGACCAGCGACGAACCCTTCGACCATGAGGGGCGCTATTATCGTTTCAAGGGCGGCTTCGTTCAGGAAAAGCCCGTGCAGAAACCGCACATTCCCGTGTTTTTCGGCGGATCGTCGGACGCGGCGATAGAGGCTTCGGGCAAACATGCGGACATCTACGCCTTGTTCGGCGAGACCCTCGACCAGGTGCGCGAAAAAGTTGCCCGTGTCCGCGCTGCGGCCGCGCGTCATGGCCGAACGATAGAGTTCAGCCTGTCGCTTCGCCCCATCCTTGCCGACACGGAGGAAGCGGCATGGAAACGCGCCGATGCCATTTTGGAGCGCACGCGTGAGCAGCGCGCCGCCATCGGCCTCAAGGATTTCGATGGCGTGCCCAAGAGCGAGGGGTCGGCGCGGCTGCTGCTGGCCGCGTCGCAGGGGCAGCGGCTCGACAAGCGCCTGTGGACGGGCGTCGCGAAGGTGACCGGGGCAGGGGGCAATTCCACGGCTCTGGTCGGGACCGGCGAGCAGGTGGCCGATGCCTTGCTCGATTATTACGACCTTGGCATCAAGACCTTCCTCATTCGCGGTTTCGATCCGTTGGACGATGCCGTACAATATGGCCGCGACCTGATCCCGCTGGTGCGCGAGGCGGTGCAGAACCGTCCGGCCGCCAGCGTTGCGGCATGAAGGAGCAGTTTGCATGACCAGCTATCGCCTGATTTCGTTCAAGGCCTGCCCCTGGGTCCAGCGAGCGGCCATCGTCCTGCGTGAGAAGGGGGTCGCCTTCGAATTCGTGCATATCGAGGCGACCAACCGCCCGGACTGGTTCTCCGCTATTTCGCCGCACGGCAAGGTGCCCGTCCTCCAAATCGACGATCGGACGGCGCTGTTCGAATCCAATGCCATCGCCGAATATCTCGATGAGAGCATCGCGCCGCGCCTCCACCCGGCCGATGCGGTCGCGCGGGCGATCAACCGCGCCTGGACGGATTATCTGCCGAGCTTTTCCGCGACCTTGTCCGCACTGTCGGGTGCGGCGACGAAAGAGGAGCATGGCGCGGCGCGCTCGGTGCTTTCGGTCAGCTTCGGCCGCTTGGAAGAGGCACTTGTCCGCCAAGGTGACGGTCCTTTCTTCAACGGACGCGACTATGCGCTTGTCGATGCGGGCTATGCGCCGTTCCTGCAGCGCTATCTGATCGTGGAACAGGTGTCCGGCGACCGGCTGATCGAGGGTTTCCCGCGCCTGAGGCAATGGGCGGATGCTCTGGTCGAGCGTCCTTCGACCCATAGCTTCCCTCCGGCGGAGTTCCGCGAGCTTTATCTCGGTATATTGCGGAAGCGCGGCGGTCTGGTCGTGCAGGCGCTCGACGCCTGATCGGCCGACGGACCCCGGACGGACCATGGTGAACCTGTCGCGCCGCGATATGCTGGCGGTTTCGGGGGCTGCTCTGCTAGCCGCCTGTTCCGGGCGGGCCGGGCAGGGCGGGCTCACTATCGGGTTCCAGAAGAATGGCCTGTTGCTGCTCGCCCAATCGCGGGGGCAGGTAACGGCGCGCTTCGCGGCTGAAGGGAAGCCGCCGCCCACTTGGGTCGAATTCCCATCGGGACCGCCGATGATGGAGGCGATGGCGGCAGGCAGCTTGGATTTCGGTGCGGTCGGAGAAAGCCCGCCCATCTTCGCCCAGGCCGCGGGTCAGCCGATCCGCTATGTCGCCGTCCAGCCGCTGTCGGGGCAGGGGGCAGCGATCGTCGTACCGCCCGCATCCTCCATCCGCGCCATTGCCGATTTGAAGGGGCGCAAGGTCGCGTTCGTGAAGGGTAGTTCCGCTCACCTCGTTACGGCGAAGGCGCTGGAGAAGGCAGGGCTGGATTTCGCCGACATCGATGTCGCCTATCTGAACCCGGCGGATGCCGCTGGCGCCCTGGCATCCGGGGCCATCGACGCCTGGGCAATCTGGGACCCCTTTCTCGCCATCGCACAGGCGCAGCAGGGGGCGAGGGCTATCGTCACCGGCGCCGACCTGCCACCCAGCGATGCCTTTTTCGTCGGCTCAGCGGCGGCAACGGAAACGAAGGCCGACTATCTGCACATTCTCCTCAAGGCGCTGCGCGAAGAAGCGGCATGGGCGGCCCGCAATCCCAAGGAGGCCGTCGCCATCGTCGCGAAGCAGAGCGGATTGCCCGCCCAGATCGTTGCCACATCGTTGCGTCGCGGCCGCTTTGCCGCCGAGCCGATGGCGGCGCAAACCACCGCGCGCCAGCAATCCAACGCCGATCTTTTCGCGAAGCTGGGCATCATCGCCAAACCGGTGTCGATTGAAGCAGCCGTCTGGCACGATTCGGTAAAGGGGTGACGGGACCGCCGGTTGCAGGGGGGATCATGGGCGCGCTGATGGGTGGCGGCTCATTTCAGGGCCTCGCCAATGACGGCTCGGACGCCGTGGATTTCGCGAGGGCTTGGAGTGCCTTTCTATAATGCCGAGCAGCCATTTTGCGCGGCGTCCATCGGTCCGAGCCGGGGCGGAGAGGCCGTGGCCAGGGTCCGTATGGACAGCAATGCAACCAGCATGTGGCCCGGCTCCTCGATCATCGGCAAGTGGCCGGAATTTTCGAACCAGCACAGGGCGCGCGCGGGAGCGGACAGGCGGCCGAGCCACTCGGCGGCGATGGCGGTGGGTGTGGTGCTGTCGTGCCGCCCTAGCAGGAACACGACCGGGACATCGAGTTTCCTGACGGATGTGAAGGATATGTCGGCGAGGCGCGGCCATAATGCCGTCACGGTGAATGTGCTGCCGGTGCCCCAGTCCTTTCGGTCTTGCGGCGTGTAAAGCGGCGAAAGCTTGGTGGAATCGAAGTAGAAATTCGCGTCGGGGCGAAGGCCGGCGAGCGACCCGTAGCGGTTAGCCCATTTTCGCCAGCCGTCCGCCTTCTCGATGGTGAACGGCCCGGAGTCCGGATAGGGGCGCAGTGCCTCGATCGCGCGCTGCGCCGCCACATCGTTTCGCTTTCGGGCGGTCTCAAGCGTCTGCTGCATTCCCACCCGCTCGTTCTCGCGGAAATCGATGATCTGCCCCATACCGATATAGGCGTGCAGCAGGTCGGGCCGCTTCATCGCTACCGCCAGTCCGACGGACGATCCGAAGCTGTGGCCAAGAAGGAATATCTTCCTCTGGCCCAGTCGCGTTTGCAACTGTCCGATGAGTTCGATGGCATCGTCGCGATAACGCTCGAGGTTCAACGTCGGCGCAATTTTGGCCGGGTCGTTGAGCGGATAGGAGCGCCCGGCACCGCGCTGGTCCCACTGCACCACCGTGAAGAAATCCTCCCAGGGATGCTGGAACGTCCAGGCCATCGGCATCTCGACCGACCCGGGCCCGCCATGAATGTAGAGCAGGACGGGATTTGCCCGGTCGGAACCCCGGATGTTCACGACCTGCCGCGTGCCGCCCAATTGCAGAACCAGCGTTTCGTCCACGCCGTGGGGCGTGACGATCTTCTGAATATCGCCAATGATCGATCGCGCCTGTTCCAACCCGTCTGCCCCGGTGGCGGGGGCTGGAGTCGCAGGTGATGCGACTGCCTTCTGTGCCAGCGATAACTGGCCCGAAAGCAGCATCGACAATCCCGCCAATGCAGATGTGATCGATGACTTCATGGAACGTCTCTCCAACACTCTCCAACGGCAGCTTGCGCCAAACGGTTAAAGCGCCGCGAGCGTTGCGGTTCGGCGAAATGGTTTGGAAATCGCGTCAATAGACGTCGCGGAGATAGCGCCGATCCTGCTGCATCTGGGCGACATAGTCATTTGCATCGTCGGCGTTCAGGCCGCCATGGCGCGCGACGATCTCCTTGAGTGCCGCATCCACATCCCTCGCCATTCTCCTGGCGTCTCCGCAGACATAGAAATGGGCGCCCCGGTCGAGCCAGCGCCAGATATCGGCGCCCTGTTCGCGCATATTATCCTGTACATAGATCTTGCTGGGTTGATCGCGGGAGAAGGCGAGGCTCAGCCGGTCGAGATGGCCGTTGCGCCGCCAATCCTCGATCTCGTCGCGATAATAATAGTCGCTCGCCGCGTGCTGCTCCCCGAAGAACAACCAGTTGGCCCCCGTCGCGCCGGTCGCCTGCCGCTCGTGCAGAAAGCCGCGAAACGGCGCGACGCCCGTGCCGGGGCCGACCATGATGATCGGCTTGCTGAGATCGGCGGGGGGATGGAAATGGCTCGACGGCTGCAGGAACAGGCCGACATCCTTGCCCGCACGGTCGGCGAGGAAGGCGGAGCATACGCCCTTGCGCCGACTGCCGTCGCAATCGTAGCGTATCGTCGATACCGTCAGTTGCACTTCGGCCCGCTGCGCCGCCGGGCTGGAGGCGATCGAGTAGAAGCGCGGCTGGAGCGGGCGCATGATCGCGGACAGGTCCCTCACCGAGAGGCGCACCTGCGTTTCCTTCAGCACATCGGCGATCTGCCTGCCCCATAGCCAGCGGTCGAAATCGGCCTTGTGCACGGGGTCGAGCAACGGCGCAAAGTCGGCGCCGGGCACGCGTTCGGCCGTGAGTTCGAGGAAGTTGCGCGTCAGCCGGGCAATGTCCCAATGCCGGGTCATGGCCTCACCCAAGGGAATTTCGCCAACGTCCTTCAACGTGACCGGCGCGTCGGCCGACAGGTCAAGCAACGCCAGTATCTCATCGACCAGATCGGGGCAGTTGACGGGCAAGACGCCCAGCGCATCGCCGGCCGCGTAGGTGAAGCCGGTATCGGCGATGTCGAATCCGAACTGGCGCACTTCCTTCTGTGCCCCGGCACCGCTGAGGAGTTGGTTGCGCACCAGTCCGGCCTTCAGGGGCGATGCGCGGGTGAAGAGGGCAGCGGGCGTCGTTCCGGCTGGCGATGTCGGGACCGGCGGCGGCGTCGGCCGCGCGCTGGCGGATGGCAGGCATTCGATCACCCCGTCTAGCCACGCGGTCGCCGCATCTTCATAATCCGGCTCACAATCCGCCCGCGCGGCTATGCGCTCCCCGCCCAGCTTCTCCAGCCGCGCGTCCAGCTTGCGCCCGAAGCCGCAAAACTGGTCGTAGCTGGAATCGCCAAATGCCAGCACGGAGAAACGGGCGCCGTGGAGGCTCGGGGCACCTTCGGCGTCGAGCGCAGTCCAGAAGCTGCTGCCATTGTCGGGCGCATCGCCATCGCCAAATGTGCTGGCGAGCAGCAGCGCGACCCCGGCGCCCGCGATATCCGCGGGCTTCGCCGCATCCATCGCGCGCACCTGGACCCGGCGATCCCCGACCGTAAGGCGCATCCGGCAGCTTTCCGCGAAAGCCTCCACCGTCCCTGTCTGGGAGGCCCAGAGGATCAGGATGTCGGCCGCCGCGTCATTTGCTAGCCCGGTGGCCACCGCTTCCGTCATGGGAAGGGGGGCGCGGGAAAACAGGCCAGCCAGCAGGCCGTTCACATAGTGCAGCCGCGCGCGCTCGAACGGAGCCGTTTCTGGCAGCAGCGGCACGCCCACTAGTTGTCGCCCCTCCGGCGACCGCAGCGAGGCGACGAACCCAGCGAGATAGGCGCGCTCATCCCCGGTCAGGACAGGGATGTCGGCACCGGCAATGCCTGTGGTTCTCGCAAAAGCGTCGAGCGCCGGGGTTTCCGCGAAATCGTCCGCCACGGGACCGGAGACCCGCGCCAGAGTGACGGCGCTGAATTTGAACTCCGGCTGCATGGAGACGGGATCGACCGCATCGCTGGTCACGGCGTTGATCGCCAGGTCTTCGCCGAACACGTCGTTCCAGTGGAAGGGCGCAAAGAGATTGCCCGGACGTACGCGCTCGCTGATCGCCGCGGGTAGCAGCGCGTGCCCCCGGCGCGACCTGACCTCCACCCGGTCGCCCTCGCCAATCCCCAGCGTCCGTGCATCGTCGGGATGGATGTCCACGAATGGCCCGGGATTGAGCCTGTTGAGCGTCGCGACCTTTCCGGTCTTGGTCAGCGTATGCCATTGATGCTGGAGCCGCCCGGTGTTGAGGATGAAGGGGAAATCCTCGTCGGGCATTTCCGCCGGGTCCATGTGCGGCCGGGGGAGGAAGAAGGCGCGCCCGCTTTCGGTCGGGAAGCTAATGCTGGAATTTTCGCCAGCGCGGTAGCGGACGGGATTGCGGTCCTGCGTCTCGTCCGGGGCACAGGGCCACTGGAGCGGCGTCTGCCGCAACCGCTCATGGCTGGCGCCGCGAATGTCATATCCGGTGCGCGGGTTCCAGAACTGGCGGATTTCCTCGAATATCTCCGCTGCGGAATTGTAGCTGAACGCCTCGGCATAACCCATCTCGCAGGCGACGCGCGCGATGATCTGCCAGTCGGCCATCGCCTCGCCCGGCGGATCGACTGCCTTTTGCATCAGCGTCAGGTTGCGCTCGGAGTTGATCATCACGCCTTCCGCCTCCGCCCAGAGCGCGCCCGGCAGGATGATGTCGGCGTAGCGGTTCGTCTCCGTATCGACATAGACGTCCTGCGTGACGACCAGTTCGGCCGCCTCCAGCCCCGCGACGACCGTCTTGCGGTTCGCTACGCTGGCGACGGGATTGGTGCAGATGATCCAGCACGCCTTGATCCGGCCCGCCGCCATGTCCGCGAACATATCGATAGTGCCCGACCCCGCCTCGGGCCGCAGCGTGCCGCGTGCTACGTCCCACATATCCTCGACGAAATGCCGGTCCGCCTCGCTGGTCGTGGCGCGCTGGCCCGGCAGGCCCGGTCCCATATAGCCCATCTCCCGCCCGCCCATCGCGTTGGGTTGTCCGGTGAGCGAGAAGGGGCCGCTGCCGGGGCGACAGATCGCGCCGGTGGCGAGGTGCAGGTTGCAGATCGCATTGGTGTTCCAGGTGCCATGGCTGCTCTGATTCAGGCCCATGGTCCAGCAGCTCATCCACTCGCGCGCATCGCCGATCCATTCCGCCGCCTGCCGCAGGTCGGCCTCGGCGATGCCGGTAATCTCGGAGACCCGCCCAGGCGCATAGTCGGCGAGGAATGCGGGCATAGCCTCCCATCCTTCCGTATGCGCATCGATAAAGTCCCGGTCGATCCGGCCCGCGTCGGCCAGCAGATGGAGCAGGCCGTTGAGCAGCGCGAGGTCCGTGCCCGGCTTCACTTGCAGGAACAGGTCCGCCTTTTCGGCAGTGGCGTTACGGCGCGGATCGACCACGATCAGCTTCGCGCCCGCCTTCACCCGGTCCATCATCCGCAGGAACAATATGGGGTGGCAGTCGGCCATATTGGCGCCGATGACGAAGAACAGATCGGCCTTGTCGAAATCCTGATAGGAGCCGGGCGGGCCATCGGCGCCCAGCGACAGCTTGTACCCGCTCGCCGCGCTCGCCATGCACAGGCGGGAATTGCTTTCGATATTGTTGGTGCCAATGAAGCCCTTGCAAAGCTTGTTCGCAAGATATTGCGATTCCAGCGACATTTGCCCGGAGACATAGAGCGACACGGCATCCGGCCCATCCCGGTCGATGATCGCGCGCAGGCCCTTGGCCGTGCGGCTGATCGCGTCGTCCATGGGGATCGGCCCCTGATCCCGCCCGTCGCCGATCCGCGCGAACGCGGTGCTTGCCCGCCCGACGGCGGCCACCGGCTCGCCGCTGCTCTTGCCCTTGGTGCACAGCCGCCCGAAGTTGGTCGGATGATCCTTGTCGCCGCGCACCTGCTTGATCGCGCCGTTCACGACGTCGATAAGGATGCCGCAGCCGACGCCGCAATAGGGGCAGACGCTCTTGACGGTGCGCGTCGTCATCGGATCAGGCTTCCGCGCTCGCTCCGGCGGTCCGGCGCGCGACCTGACGCGACGGAGCCACCGCCACGCCGACCAGGATCAGCGTGGGCCGATCCCCGGCAAGGGCGTTGACGGTCAGCGGCAGCAGGTCTAGCCGCGTCGAAATCCGCCGCTCCTCCGGCATGCTGACATCGCAGGCGATCATCACCGGCGTTGACGCAGCGAGGCCATGCGCGATCAGCTCCCGGCTGATCTCCGGCGCGGCCGCCCTGCCCATGTAGAAGGCGAGCGTGCTTTGCGCATCAGCCAGATTGGCCCAGTCGAGGTCGAGCGCCTCGCCCGCGCGGGCATGGGCGGTGACGAACTGGACGCGGCGCGCAAGGCCCCGCAGCGACAGCGACAATCCTGCCGAAGCCGCCGCTGCGCTGGCCGCCGTGATGCCGGGGCAGATCGAGACAGGCACGCCTGCCGCGGCCAATGCCGTCATCTCCTCCATCGACCGGCCGAAGATCGAGGGATCGCCGCCCTTGAGCCGAACGACGCGCTCTCCGGCGAGAGCCGCCGCGACCAGCAGTTCGTTGATGCTATCCTGATCCTTCGAATGACGGCCCGACCGCTTGCCCACCGGCACCAGCCTTATGCCGGCCGGGATCAGGTCGAGGATGGCGGGACCGACCAGCGCGTCATGGAAGACGACGCTCGCGGCGCAAAGCAGGAGTTCGGCCTTGCGGGTCAACAGGTCGGGATCGCCCGGTCCCGCGCCCACCAGCCAGACTTCGCCAGCCGCTATGCCATGGTGCGCCATCTCAGGCGGCCAACTGCATGGCGGTGGTACGGCAGATCAGGACATGGCCCGAGCTGACCTTGACCGGGATGGTCGGCGTGCAGCCGCTGTCCGCCCCTTGCGCCTCGCCCGTCTCCAGGCTGATGACCCAATTGTGCAGCGGGCAGGTGACGGCATTGCCGTGGACGATGCCCTGGCTCAGCGGTCCCTTCTTGTGCGGGCAGCTGTTGACCAGTGCGTAGACATGGTCGCCGCTGGTGCGGAACACCGCGATCTCGCCGCCTCCCGTCACCGGCACCGTGCGTGCACCGCGCAGGGGGATGTCGGTGATCGGCCCGATGTCGAGCCATTCCGCCTCTGGATAGTTGGTCATGCGAGCACTCCTGCGAGCGGGCGCACCTGCGCCAGATGTTGGTGGAGATTGGCGTCGGCGCCGTCGGCCCGCTCCGCCCATGGATCGTCCTGGCTGAAGCTCTGCGCATGCCAGAAGCGGGCGGCGAGTTCGTCGCGCAAAGCGATGTCGTCGACGATGCGGACCTTGACGTAATCGAGGCCTACACGTTCGATCCATGGCGCCGTCCGCTCCAGATAGCGCGCTTCCTCCCGATAAAGCTGGACGAAGGCAGCGGCCATGTGGATCGCCTCGTCCTCCGTCGCGACCTTGCAGAGCAGGTCGGTGCCGCGCAGGTGGATGCCGCCATTGCCGCCGATATGCAGTTCATAGCCGCTGTCGACGCAGATAACGCCGAAGTCCTTGATCGTCGCCTCCGCGCAATTGCGCGGGCAGCCGCTGACCGCCATCTTGAACTTGTGCGGCATCCAGCTGCCCCAGAACTTATGTTCCAGCTTGACGCCGAGACCCGTCGAATCCTGCGTGCCGAACCGGCACCATTCCGACCCGACACAGGTCTTCACCGTGCGCAGCGCCTTGCCATAGGCATGGCCGGACACCATTCCGGCGGCGTTGAGGTCGGCCCATACGGCGGGCAGGTCTTCCTTCTTGATTCCGAAAATGTCGAGCCGCTGGCCGCCCGTCACCTTGACCATCGGCGCGTCATATTTCTCGACCACGTCGGCAATGGCCCGCAATTCGCGCGGGTTCGTCAGGCCGCCCCACATGCGCGGAACGACGGAATAGGTGCCGTCCTTCTGGATGTTGGCGTGCATACGCTCGTTGACGAAGCGGCTCTGCTGGTCATCCACATAGTCGCCGGGCCAAGCGCAGAGCAGATAGTAATTGAGCGCAGGCCGGCAGGAGGCACAGCCGTCCGGCGTCGACCAGTGCAGTTCTTGCATCACCTGCGGAATGGCTTTCAGCCCGCGCTCCACGATCAGCGCCCGCACCTCGTCATGGCCAAAGCTGGTGCATTTGCACATCGTCTTGACGGCGCGCTCGCCCGCATAATCCGCGCCCATGGTGCAGGCGAGCAGGCTCTCGACCAGGCCGGTGCACGACCCGCAGCTCGCCGACGCCTTGCACCCTGCGCGCACCGCGTCGAGCGTGGTTGCACCGCCCTCGATACAGCCGACCACCTTGCCCTTGGTCACGCCGTTGCATCCGCAAATCTCGGCATCGTCCGCCATCGCGGCAACCGCCGCCAGCGGATCGAACGCACCGCCGCCACCGGCCGCAAAGGCTTGCCCGAGGATCAGCGCATGGCGGATGTCGCTGACATCCTCGCCCTTGCGCAGCAGGTCGAAATACCAGTTCCCATCGGCGGTGTCGCCATAGAGAACCGCGCCCACGACCCGGTCGTCCTTGACGACGACGCGCTTGTACACGCCCCGCGCCGCATCGCGCAGCACGATATCCTCGCAGCCTTCGCCGCCGGAAAAATCGCCCGCCGAGAACACGTCCAGCCCGGCGACCTTCAGCTTGGTGGAGGTGACGGAGCCGCGATAGCCGTTAGGCGTCGCCACGAGAAAGTCGGCTAGACTGCGGCACATGTCCCAGATCGGCGCGACGAGGCCATAGACATTGCCGTCATGCTCCACGCATTCGCCGACCGCCATGATCGACGGATCGGACGTCACCATATGGTCGTCCACGACGATGGCGCGGTTGACCGCGATCCCCGCCGCCTTGGCCAGTGCGACATTCGGCCGGATGCCCGCCGACATGACGACCAGGCTGGCGGGAATGTCCCGCCCGTCCTTCAGGCGGATGCCCTCCACCTTGCCATCGCCATAGATCTCGGCGGTATTGGCGCCGGTCAGCACCGTCTGCCCGCGCCCTTCCAGCGCGGTCTTGAGCAGCCAGCCTGCACTCTCGTCCAGTTGCCGCTCCATCAGCGTATCCATCAGGTGAATGACGGTGACCTTCATGCCCTGCAGGGTCAGCCCATGGGCCGCCTCCAGGCCAAGAAGGCCACCGCCGATCACCACGGCATCCCCCCCCAGGGCGGCCGCGTGAACCATCGTGTCGACATCGTGCATGTCGCGAAAGGAAATGACGCCGGGCAGATCGTGGCCCGGCACCGGAATGATGAAGGGGTCGGAACCGGTCGCAATCAGTAGCCGGTCATAGCGGACGGTCTTGCCCGACTTCGCCGTCACCGTCTTCGCATCGCGGTCGATAGCCGTGACCGGGTCGCTGACGATCAACTCTATGCCATGATCGGCATACCAGCTGCGGTCGTTGATGACGATGTCCTCGAACGTCTTCTCGCCCGCCAGCACCGGCGACAGCATGATGCGGTTATAGTTCACATGCGGCTCTGCGCCGAAGATCGTGACCTTGAACCTGTAAGGATCGCGGGCGAGGATTTCCTCGATTGCACGGCAACCGGCCATGCCGTTGCCGACGACGACGAGATGTTCGCGGGGGATAGTGGGGGACATGGCTGTTCCTCCTGTCAGAGCAAATAGTCGAACTGAAGCCAGAGCTTCTGCGTGTCGGTGGCGAAGGCGCGGGCTTGATAATCGGCATATTTGACCAGCAGCGCGGTGTGGGGTGTCGGCTTGAAACCGATCTGGGCGTCCCACTCATGGCCGTAGTCGATAGACAGCCGGTCGCTGTCGAAGCGGTGCCAGGCGACCAGCATGCTGATCGGCCCCAGCGCGCTTTTCGGCACGCCGTAACCGGCGCTCGCATAGAGATCGCGGATGCCGTTGGCGGGGGTCGTCAGAAACTTGTCGGCCCAGCCCTGAAACTTGTGCAGCGTCGCGAGCGGCGTCTGGAAACTGCTGTTGGCCGTCCCGTTCGACGCGCCCAGCACCTCATATCCGCCGGTCAGCGCAAATCCCTTCACGCCCAGCGTCGCCTCGCCCAGATAATAGTCGGCGCTGTAGCGATTGGGGTTGCTGGCATAGTCGGACTGGTGCGCGTAGCTGCCGATCACGCCCAGCTTGACGCCCGCGGCGAGCGGGAAGGCGCCGACCGCACGCAGGCCATAGGTCTGGCTGGAGAATTGCCGCCGCGTCGCCTGATCCTGATCGACAAGATAGGCGAAGCCCTTGGCCATAACCGGGCCGAGTTTGAGGCCGACGCCAGCAAGGATGTTGTCGCCGTCGATATGCTGGATCGGGCTGTCGATGCCGTAGATGGTGCGATCCGACCAGCTATAGGTCAGGTCGACGCTGATGGGGCCGAAGGCGGCGCTTTCGACGCGCACGGCGTCGAAGGTCTGCTCATTCTGCCGCCACGCGACCGACCCTACGAACCGCTGATCGTCGAGGTTGATCCGCTGGCGCCCGACCGTGACCACCGTCTTGGGCAGGCCGCGATACTGGATCTGGATGCGGTTCAGTTCGATGTTCTGCGGATCGGCGACGACCGGGTAGAGCGTTCTGCCATTGACCGCGCTGTTATAGTGGGGACCGATGGCGAGCAGCGCCTCGCTCTCCGCCAGTGCGGACCATGGCCCGCTCTTCGCTTCCACCCCGACGCGGGCACGCAGCGTCACGGCGTCGGCGTTCCGGGAGAGGCCGTCCTGATCGACGCCCTCATAGCGCAGGCGTGCGTCGATCAGGGGTTTCAGGGTGATCGTCTGGGCGCTGGCCGGGGCAGCGGCAAGGGCCGCCCCGGTTGCCAGAAGGATGAGCGGTGCGCGCATCAGATCCGCGCCCCTTCGAGGGCGGTCGACCAGGTCGCGCGCCAGCGGCCCTTGACCA
>JBEVNC010000033.1:0-21622 GCA_040508315.1 Sphingobium sp. | reverse complement strand
CGCCGAGCCCGGCTATCACCGCCTCGACACCGCGGGCGGTGTCGTCACGCTCGCCATCGCGCCGCCGCGCTGCATCGCGCCGCCGCCCGGTCATAGCTGGGGGCCGGCGGTCCAGATCCCCGCATTGCGCGGGACGCGACCGGCACCGTACGGCGACCTCGGCACGCTCGCCGAGGCCGCGCGCGCCTTTGCCGACGCCGGTGCGGATACGCTCGCGATCAGCCCGACGCATGCGCTCTTCCCCGCCGATGCGACGCGGTTCAGCCCCTATGCGCCGTCGAGCCGGCTGTTCCTCAACGTCGCCCTGGCCGACCCCGCGATGGAGGCATTGCCCGGCTTTCCCCGCGATGTCGGCGGTGCGCTGATCGATTGGGAGGCGGCAGTGCCGCAGCATCTCGCGGTCCTGCGCACGGCCTTTGCGGCGCTGGGTGCGGAGACGCGGATGCAGTTGTCGCAATGGACGGAGGAACAGGGCGAGACCCTGCGCCGTCACGCGACCTTCGATGCGCTCCACCTCCATTTTCGCGGGCAGGCGGCGGGCTGGCGCGAGTGGCCTGCCGACTATCATGATCCCGATGGTGATGCGGTACGGCGCTTTGCCGAGGGCAATCGCGGCGAGATCAGCTTTCACATGTTTGCGCAGTGGCTGTCCCGGCAGAACCTGTCCGCCGCACAGCGCGCCGCAAAGGACGGCGGCATGGCGCTCGGCCTCATCGCGGATGTTGCGGTCGGGGTCGATCCGGGCGGCAGCGATGCATGGAGCCTGCGGAACACGATGCTCAGCGGCCTTTCCATCGGCGCGCCGCCCGACCCGCTCGGTCCCGACGGACAGAATTGGGGCATCACCGGCTTTTCGCCGCAGGGGCTGACGAGCAGCGGCTTTGCACCATGGATCGCAATGCTGCGCGCGGCGCTGGCGGATGCGGGCGGCGTGCGGATCGACCATGGTTTTGGGCTCAGCCGCCTGTGGGTCGTGCCCGAGGGCGGGCGGCCCAGCGACGGCGCCTATCTGACCTATCCGTTCGACGACATGCTCCGCGTGCTGGCGCTGGAATCGCACCGTGCCAACGCCATCGTCGTGGCGGAGGATCTGGGCACCATGCCCTGGGGTTTCGGACAGGCCATTGCCGACAGGGACATATTGGGAATGCGCGTCATGTGGTTCGAGCGGAATGGCGAGGGCGGCTATACCCGTCCGGAGGATTATGGCCCGGCCAGCGTGGCGATGACCGGCACCCACGACACCCCCACCGTCGCCGGCTGGTGGAAGGGGCGCGACATGGACTGGAACCGCAAGCTGGCGCGCGGCGGCCCGACCGACGAAAACGCCCGAGCGGACGAACGCCGCCTGTTCTGGGCGACCGTCGGCGATGGCGAACCGCAGCCTGCCGTCGATGACGCCGCGCCGGTCGTGGACGCGGCGGTCCGCACCGTCGCGCGCGCCGCATCGCACCTCGCCATCGTGCCGCTGGAGGATCTGCTGGCGCTGGAAGAGCAACCCAATCTGCCCGGCATTATCGACGAGCATCCCAACTGGCGTCGCCGCCTGCCAGGGAAACTGGGCGACCTGCTCACCGAGCCCGAGGTCGAGGGCCGGATCGCCACGCTGAACCGGGAGCGGCCATGATGACCCCGCGCGCCACCTATCGCCTGCAACTCCATGCCGACTTCACCTTTGCCGATGCGGAGCGGATCGTGCCCTATCTGGCCGCGCTGGGCATCAGCCATGTCTATGCCTCGCCCATCACCGTCGCGGCCAAGGGATCGATGCACGGCTATGACGTGATCGACCCGACGCGGATCAACCCCGAACTGGGCGGGGAGGCGGGCCTGCGGTCATTCGTCGCGGCGATCCGTGCGGAGGGTCTTGGCCTCATCATCGACATCGTGCCCAATCATATGGGCGTGGCGGGCGACGAGAATCGCTGGTGGATGGATGTGCTGGCCAAGGGCGAGGCGAGCGAGCATGCCGCGACCTTCGACATAGACTGGAGCCAGCCCGTCGCGCTGCCCGTGCTGGGCGCGCCGCTGGACGAGGTGATCGCGGCGGGCGACCTTCGCCTCGTGGAGCATGAGGGCGGTTTCGGCCTGAAACTTTACGACGGCGCGGTTTACCCGGTGCGAGCCGAGGATGTGACCGGCACCGGGGCGCTCCACGATCTGGTGGGGCGACAGCATTATCGCCCGATCTACTGGCGCAGTGCCAATGATACGCTCAACTGGCGGCGCTTCTTCTCGATCAACGAACTGGCGGGCGTCCGGGTCGAGGATGAGGCGGTGTTCGCGCGCACGCACCAGCTATATTACGACCTGTTCCGCGATGGCCTGATCGACGGCGTGCGCGTGGACCATGTCGACGGCCTGACCGACCCCGCCGCCTATTGCCGCCGCCTGCGTGCCGGGTTCGAGGCGATAGCGCCCGACCGGCCCGCCTATATCGTGATCGAGAAGATCCTCGCCGCCGACGAGCATCTGGCGACCGACTGGGACGTCGATGGCACCAGCGGCTATGATTTCATGCGCGAAGTGTCCGAACTGATCCACGATCCGGCAGGCCAGCCGCCGCTGACGGCGCTGTGGCGGGAGATTAGCGGGCGCAGCGGCGATTTCACGCAGGAGGCTTTCGAGGGCCGCCGCGACCTGCTGGCCTGGCAGTTCGAAGGACAATTGGTCGCCTGTGTCGACGCCTTCGTCCTGCTGGCACGCTCGGCGGGCAAGGACTGGCTGACGGCAGGCATGCTGCGCCGGGCGATGGAGCGCCTGTTGTGGCTGTTCCCTGTCTACCGCACCTACGGGACCGGCAAAGACGCGCCAGCGGCCGATGCGGCGATCCGCAAAGCGGTGGGCAAGGTGGCGACGCGCATCGCACCGCCCGGCGAGGCGCCTGTCATCGCGGCGATCCTCGGTTGGTTGGCAGGAGAGGGTGGTGGCTCGCCCGATCTGGCGGCAGAAGCCGTGCGACGTTTCCAGCAACTCTCCGCGCCCATCGCGGCCAAGGGGGTGGAGGACACCGCCTTCTACCGCCATGGCGTGCTGCTGTCGGCCAATGATGTCGGATTCGAGCCTGCGCATATCGGCCGGTCGGTCGAGACCTTCCACGCCGCGATGCTGTCGCGCGGGCGGGATTTTCCCGGCGCGATGCTGGCGAGCGCCACCCATGACCATAAACGCGGGGAGGACGCCCGCGCGCGCCTCGCCGTGCTGAGTGCCATTCCCGATCTGTGGGCGGACCACGCCTTGCGCTGGCTGGCGGCCATCGAGCCAGAGGCAGCAGGCGTCGATCCTGCCGATGCTTATCTGCTGCTCCAGGCGCTGGTCGGTGCGTGGGAGGGACCGTGCGACGCCCTGCTCCCCCGCATCCTCGACTTGCAGCGCAAGGCATTGCGCGAGGCGAAGCTGCGCTCCTCCTGGGAGGCGCCGGACGAGGATTATGAGGAACGCTGCGGCGCGCTGGCGACCGCGCTGCTGACGGGCGAGGGGCAATCCGCTTTCCGGGCGGAGTTCCAGGCGTTCATCGACGCTATCGCCGCAGCGACCGAGGCGAATGCGCTCGCGCAGACGATGATCCGCTACGCCGTGCCGGGCGTTCCCGATCTCTATCAGGGATGCGAACTGGCCGATTACAGCATGGTCGATCCCGACAACCGGCGGCCGGTGGACTATGCGGAGCGGGCGCGTCTGCTGACCGCGGGCGCGCCGCCCAAGCTGCGCCTGATCGCGGATTTACTGGCCCTGCGCGCCGAGCAGCCGTTGCTGTTCGCGCAAGGCGACTATCGCCCTGTCGCGGCGACCGGCGAGCGGGCGAACCATATCGTCGCATTCACGCGCACATATGAAGGCCGGACCCTCTTGTGCGCAGCCGCCGTCCGACTGGGCGAGGTGTTGTTCGACCGGGAGGCATTGCCGGGCGACTGGTGGGGCGAAACCCGCATCGGCGCGCGAGTCGCGCGCGATGTCTTCGGCGGCGGCGTGACCTATGTCGGATGGTTGGATTCAACTATTTGATTGATGGAGATTAATTGTCGCTTTTCAATGAAACCTGAACGCCAGATGACCGTTTAGAGTGAAGTCACTGCCCACGCGGCTGCGAGAGCAGCGCCGGGCTTGGTGGGCCATCCCTCTGGAGAGACAGTAATGCTCGACTGGTTGTCCGATAACGTCTCCATGTTCACGATCCAGCACAATGCGCATCGTGAGTTTCACATGACGGTGGAGCAGCATTTGCTGCATCGCCGACGTATTGGCGACATGCCGGGCTTTGCCGATGCACGCGACCGTGATGCCTGCATCGCGCATGACCAGCTTTGGGAGCTGCGCGTCGTCCTGCACGACGGTGCAGTGGTCGATTTCGCCGGTGCCAGCCTTGATGCCTGCATCCGCGCCACGCGCCGCATTGTCGCGCGCAACGCCACCGCACTGGTCGCCTGACGTTCAGGGCCTCGCGGCTTCGGCCGCGAGCATGTCCTCCATCTGGCCGGTGTAGATGAGCAGGTTGAGCCGCTCCACCCGCCACTGATATAGCGCGTCGATGCTAGCCAGCCGCAATTGATATTCGTTGCGCCGCGCATCGATCAACTCGTCCAGCGTGACGAGCCGCGCGTCGAATTCCTCCCCCAGAGCCGTCGCCTGCACCGCCGCCGCATCGGCCGCTTGCTGCTGGAGCCGGGCGACCTCCTGAAGCCGCTCCGCCCGTGTCCATGACAGGGTGACATTCTCGATCAGTCGCCGACGCCGCCCTTCCAGTTCGAAGGACGCAGCGCGCGCATCGGCTTGCCGCGCCTGCGTCTGCCCGGCCAGTTGCCCCCCCTGGAGCAGCGGCATGGCGACGTCGATGCCGATGCGGCTGGCGCGTGCGGACGGCGCGCCCTCGAACCCATAATCATAGGTTGCGGTGCCCGACAGGCTGACTTCGGGCAGATGCGATCGCATCTCCTGCTTCACGTCCAGTTCGGCTGCGCGCGCAGCAGCGGTTGCGCTCCTGAGTTCCGGCGAGCGGTCGAGCGCGACGGCGATGACGTCCGGCAGGGCCGATGGCAACGTCCCGCCGACATAGGCCGCAGCGGACTGGCGGTCGACGCATGGCACGGGCTTTTGCACCAGCGTCTGCAGGGCCGTGCGCTCCTGCTCAGCATTGAGCTTCTCCTCGGCTTCGGAGGCGGCGGCGCGGGCGGCCTCGGCACGGATCGCGGCGGCCTCCGACCGCTTGAGCAGGCCGACCTGCAACTGGTCGTCCACAGTCCCGGTCTGCCGCGTGTAATAGGTGGTCATGCCCTGCGCGGCGGCGACGCGATCCTCGGCGCGGGCGATGCCGAAATGGCGCTGGGCCGCTTCGGCTGCGACGTCCAGACGTTGCTGGTCGGCGCGCTCTTCTGCTCCGGTCAGGCGCGCACGGGCGGCAGCGCGGCGGGCATCTGTCTGGCCGAAGTCGAACACCAGCTGAGAGGCGCGCAGACCCGCGCGATTGTCGAGCTGGCTTTCGGCGCGAAAGCTGTCGACGCCGGTGCCGACGCGGTTGAACGCGCTGAGCGACGGCAGATAGGCGCCGCGCGCGATCCTGAGTTCGGCCCGGCTCCGGTCGGCACCCGCCAGCGCCTGCCCGACGCGCGGGTCGCCGGTTGCGGCGGCCACGATGGCAGGAATGACGGCGAGGCACTGGCCGCTCGTCCCCTGTGCCGGGGCGGCCACGGGCAGTGCGGCCAACAGCATGGCGGCGGCGGTGCGGCACGCTACTCTGGCCATCGAGATCCCCCTGTCAGTCCCCTGGTCGCACGGGTCGTTGACGCTCGTCGCTATGCGCAAGGACGGCATGGCGTGCAAGCCCGGCCGCATAGCGCGTCCGTCCACCCGATTCTTCTCTTTCAAGACGGAAATGAGACGGGCCGGGGAACATCCCGGTGCGGCCATCGCTTGCTTTGACAGATGTTGCATGAGGAGAGCCAGATGATCCCCTATAATGCCCCTTCCGCCCCGGCGCTGCTGACCGCCAATCCCTTTCTCGCCTTCTGGATGATGCCGTTTGTATTGACGCAGGCGTGGATGACGGCGTGTCTCGGCGAACGGGCGCCGGACGAGACGCGGGACCGCAACCTGCCGGATTCAGACCAGCTGCCCGTGCCGCCGGTGATTCAGGACAGCAAGGACGAGGCGATCTTCGCCTGAACCGCTAACCCGCCAGCGCCCGGCGGCTCAGCGTGTCGCAATCGACGTCGGGCGCTTGCGGACGGTCGCCGCTGATCGCCCGGCCGATGGCCTTGAAGATATTGCCGAGCGATTTGGTCTCGCGTGGCACCACGATCTCCGGCTCGCGGATCGATCCGCGCGCGATCACCGATCCGGGGATATATAGGCCGCCGCCACCCTTGGGCGCGCCGGTGAGGGTCGCTGCCACTGCCTCGCTCGGGAAGCTGACCTTGCCCGTCCCGTGCGTCTGGCTGATGCTGGTGTCCACGAGGAAGGGCGACAAGGTGCCGCTGCCATTGCGCATATTGAGGTGGATGACGGCGCAGCGCAGCGTCACTGGATCGTCGCCGCCGAACAACAGGCCCCGGCCGATGTCGAAGCCGATCATCGCCGCGATCTTCGTCGGCATGGAGCCGGATCGTGCGACCAGTCCGATGCGCCCATCGGAGCGGCCCACTGCTTCGCGGATCGTGCTGCCCACACCTTTCAGACGCACGCGGCCGTCCACCCTCCCATCGACTTCTCCGCCCGCCAGCGCGGCGATGCTGCTGTTGCGCAGATCGAGGGCGAGCGTCACCAGCGGCTCGGGCTTGCCGCCGCGCTGGTCCACGATTGCGTTGCCTATGATCTCGCCCTGACCCAGACCGATGCGGAAGTGATCGATGGTCAGGCGCTGGCGGTCCAGCGTCAGGACGCCGCTGATGCTCTTGAGCGAGGACGGGCGGCGGCGGCTGGTGATTCGGTCGGCGCGTATGGCGATACGACCGTCCGTATCGTCCAGCTTGGCGAGGTTGACGCGCGTATTAGGTACGAGGCGAAGCCCCTCGCGCTGTTCGAGCGCCTGCGCCTCGGCGTTGCCCGCATCGTCGCCCAGATCGTCGAAATCCAGCGTCGCGAAATGCGCGTTGCCGTCGAGCTTTGTGCGGCCGTCCACGCGGCGGGCGGTCACATGGCCGGTAAGCTTGCTCTGGCCGATGGCCCCGGTCAGGCGTTCCACGATCCAACTATCGTCTTCATGGCGTACGTCGGCGGTCAGGTCGATGGGCTGGGTGCCGAAGAGCCCTGCCTCGATCACCCGGTCGAGGCGCTTGAGGTCGTCGGCGCGCGTCGCGATGCGCATCGTCATGGCGTCGGTGCGCAAAGGGCCGGCCATCGTGCCGCGCGCATGCAGTGTCAGCGCGGCGCCGTCGATAGCGGCGGTGAACGGCCATTCGCGTCCCTTCACCATGGCCGGGCCACGCACGGCAATGCGGACGGGCGCGCCGTCCACGACGCCGGTTCCGTTCGCGGTGAGACCGTTCGCACCGATGGTGACGGCGAGCGTGAAGGCGCGCTTCTGAACGGCGTCGCGGTAGCGGATCGTGACGTCGCGCGCGCTGACCGCGCCAAAGTCTCCGCCGCCGCCGCCCGATTCGCCGCTTTTGCCGGTGCGCCAGTTGGCGCGCCCATCCGCCGCGCGGACCAAGTCGAGGCGCACGCCCTCCGCGGCGATCAGTTCCGGTTCGAACCGCCCGACGAGCAGCGGCAATATCGCTACGCGCAGACGCAGCAGCCGGACGGAGGCCATCTCGCCCCGGCCAGCCCATCTAGGCTGGTCGACATGCACGTGCCCGACCCTAACGATGGGAGAAAAGGAAAAGATACTTTCCCGCTCCAGCACCCCGATGCGGGCGGACTCGCCGGTGCGCGCCGCGATACGATCCGCTATCGTTCCCTTGAGCCATGACAGCGGGAACGTTGCCAGCAGCAACAGCACAAGAAGCAGCAGCGCCGCCGCCGCGATCAGCACCTTGCGCACGCGTGGCGATAGTTGAAAGGACACCCGCCCGGCGCGGGTCCCGGCAGCGTCGCTCAGCTTTCGTCCTGTCCAGTCGTTTGCACGCGCGCTTCGGCGGCGGCGCGGATCAGTTCATGGCCGGTCTGCTCGGCGGCGTCGGGGGTCAGCGTGATCGCGATCCCGTCCGGCCCGTCGAGCATGACCTGCCCCTTTTCGGCCACGGCCTTGCCGGGATCTCCATATATACCGTTTTCCGACATAGGGCCTCCCATCCCATCAAGCCAGCATCGAACGATGGCGATGGCTCAAGGGTTCCGAGGGTCGTCGCTGTCGAAGAAAAGGTATCCGGGGTCGAACTGGCTGAGCCGCGCCAGTTCGGCGCGGTCAGGCATCGTCACGACACCGCCCTGCACGGTGGCAAGGCCGCGTTCGCGCAGTTCGCGCAGCATGCGGTTGATGTGGACGGGCGTCAGGCCGCACGCCTCGGCCAGATCGCTCTGCGTCATGGGCAACGGGAAACTCCTGCCGTCGCTCAGGCCGATGGCGCGCAGTCGCCGCTCCGTCTCGCACAGGAAATGGCCGAGGCGGCTGAGCGCATCGAGCCTGCCGAGCCGGAATATCCATTCGCGGTGCATCGCCGCGTCGATCAGCGTGCTGAACCACAATAGCCGCGCCATGGCGGGCCGTCGCAGCATGATGTCGTCGATCCGGTCATGCGGCATGGCGACCAGGGTGCATTCCGTGATCGTCGCCAGATCATGGTCGAGACGCTTGAGCGGATAGCCATGCAGGTCGACGAAATCGCCCGGCAGGTGGATGGCGATGAATTGCCGCTCCCCCTTGCGGTCGTCCATGTAGCGGCACATGAACCCACTGAGCAGATAGGTGCTGTTGCTGACGGTCTCGCCCTGGTGGACGACCGTAGTGCGGGGCGCGACGGTTCGGATCGGCCCGGCAAGGCTTTCGAGCATGGCCAGATCGTCTGCGCTCAACTGGTCTCGGCGGCGATCCTTCAGGAAATTGTCGAACAGCACTGGGCGTTCCTCGTCACGGCCTATGGATGCCAGATAGGATACTCGGGACGGCCTGTCACCTTCCTCTAACTAGGATAAGATCGGTCTGCGTTTTAACGCTTGACTGCCTAACCCGGACTGATATTGTCCGGGTTATGGCACATATGACCGTCAGCGTTGAATATGGCATCCATTGCCTCCTGTGGCTCGTCGGCAATGACGGCGCGCCGATGAGCAGCCGCGACCTCGCCGACCTCCAGGGCATCTCGCCCAGCTTCCTCGCCAAGATTTTTCCGAAGCTGGAAAAGGCCGGGATCGTCGCGGCGAGCGAAGGGGTGCGCGGCGGATACCGGCTGGCGCGCGAGCCGAAGGATATCAGCTTCCTCGACATCGTGGACGCTATCGAGGGGCGTAAGCCGCTGTTCGACTGCCAGGAGGTGCGCGGCCGCTGCGCGGTGTTCGGCGATGCCGCGCCGCGCTGGGCGACATCGGGCGTGTGCGGCGTACATGCCGCCATGCTGAAGGCGGAGAAGGCGATGCGCGACAGCCTCGCGGCGACCAGCCTCGCGGATGTCGCCACCGGATTCGGAAAAGTCGCGCCTGCCGAGTTTTTCGGCGACGTGAGCGAGTGGATCGGCGAGCGCATGAGCGGCCGGACCACCCGCACGGGCAAGCCGCCGCCGTAGCGGCCACGCACTGACCCACAGCATTGAAACAACTTTCCCGGCTTCCTGCCGGACTTCCGGGAATGCCTCCACGCGCCCGACGATCATGGGCACGGCGGAAGGATGACGCACGTCCGGCGACCATCAGGGAGACATGCCATGACACTCAAGATCATCATCGCCGGTTCCGGTTTCGCGGGCCTTTGGGCCGGACTTTCCGCCGCACGCGCCGTCGCGCTGGCGGGCAAAGGGGAGGAGGTGGACGTCACCATCGTCTCGCCGGAGCCCAAGCTGGTCATCCGCCCGCGCCTCTATGAAGCCGTGCTGGAGAATATGGCGCCGGACCTGTCGGCATTGCTGGACGCGGTGGGCGTGAACCATGTCGCCGGCGTGGTGGACGGCATCGATGCCGCCAATCGCCAACTGGTCGTCGCCCGCCGCGATGGCGGGTGGGAGACGCTGGCCTATGACCGCTTCGTGCTGGCGACGGGCAGCGCGCTGTTCACGCCCGACATTCCGGGTCTTGGCGAGCATGGTTTCAACGTCGATACGCTGGTGGGGGCGCAGGTGCTCGACGCGCATCTGAAGTCCTTGGCGAACCGTCCTGAAACGCCGGGTCGCAATACCGTGGTGGTCGCCGGCGGCGGCTTTACCGGCCTCGAAACCGCGACAGAACTGCCCGAGCGTCTGCACGCGATATTCGGGAAGGACGCCGACATACGCGTCGTCATCGTGGATGCTGCGCGGGAGATCGGCGCTGAACTGGGGGCGGAGACGGTGCCGGTGATCGCCGAGGCGCTGGCCGAATGCGGCGTGGAGGCAAAGGCTGGCGTGCGCGTCACCGCCATCGACGGAGGCGGCGTCACCCTTTCGACCGGCGAGCATATCGCGGCGGACACGGTCATCTGGACGGCGGGCATGCGCGCCCATGCGCTGGGTGCGCAGGTGCCGGGCGAGCATGATCCGCTGGGCCGGGTGGTCGGCGACGCATTCCTGCACGCGCCGGGTGCGGACGGCATTTTCGTGACCGGCGATATGGTGAAGGCCGCCACCGACGATCTCGGCAATTTTGCCGCCATGTCGTGCCAGCATGCGCTCAGCCTTGGCCGGGTCGCCGGGCATAATGCGGCGGCGGAACTGGTCGGCCTGCCGCTCCACCCTTACAGCCAGCCCAAATATGTGACCTGCGTCGATCTGGGCCCATGGGGTGCGCTGTTCACGGAAGGATGGGACCGGCAGGTGCGCCTGACGCGGGCCGAGGGCAAGGCGGTGAAGCAGGAGATCAACCGCATCTGGATTTATCCCCCGGCGGCGGATCGCGATGCCGCGTTCGCGGTCGCCAACCCGGATTATGTGATCGTCCCCTAAAAATCCTCCCCCAAAGGGGGAGGGGGACCGCCGCCATAGGCGGTGGTGGAGGGGTATCCGCCCTCTCGATAGGGTGACACCCCTCCACCACTCGCTACGCGAGCGGTCCCCCTCCCCTTGCAGGGGAGGATTGAGAACAAAAGCATTGCCTTCCTCCCTCCCTCGCCCTCTACCTCTCCCATGTTCGACCGGACCCTCTTTCAGTCCTTTGCGATCCTCGCGCAGGAGCAGCATTTCGGCCGGGCGGCGCGGCGGCTGTTCGTGACCCAGCCAGCGCTCAGCCGCCGTATCCAGCAACTGGAGGCGGAACTCGGCGTCGCGCTGTTCGACCGGGTGGGGCGGCGCGTCGAGCTGACCCCTGCGGGTCACGCGCTGCTGCCGGAGGCGCAGGCCATATTGGCGCGGATGGAGCAGGCGCGGCAGGTGGCGCGCGACGCGGGCGGGCTGCTGGCGGGGCGGTTGTCCATCGGCTTCGACGGTGCGGCCTCCTACACCCTCATCCCCCGGCTGGTCGCGGAGGCGGGACGGCGCATGCCGCACCTCGTCATCGACTTTTCGGAACAACGCTCCATCGACCAGATGCGTGAGGTCGAGTTTCGCCGCCTCGACATCGGTATCGTCCGCCCGCTGCCGCATGACGAGACGATCCAGACGACATGCGTGCTGGCCGAACCGCTTGCGCTCGCCGTGCCGCTCGGCCACCGGCTGGCAGGGCGGCGGACCATCCGTCTCGACCAGATCGATGGGGAGGCATTCGTCGCCTATTCCGAGAATGGGCTATATTTGCGCGACCTGATCGCGGGGCAACTGGCGGGCGCGGGCGCGGCCCCGCGCATCGTCCAGAGCGTGCCGCGCACCCATTCGATCCTCGCATTGGTCAGCACCGGCATGGGTGTCGCCATCGTGCCTGCCGGGAGCCGGGCGGCGAGCTTCGACAATATCTTGTTCAAGCCCCTCGCCCTCGACGTGCGGGCCGAATGGCATGCGGCATGGCACCGCGCCTCGGCCAATGCGCTGGTGGCGTCGATGCTGGATCTGATGCGCACGCTCGACCGCTGATCGATGCATATCCTGCATCGTTTCCATGACTATTCGCGTTTGGACGGGCGGATTTTCCGGGCCTAGCCTGCATGGCATCGACCCATTAGGGAGAGTCTCATGTTTGAAAAGCGCATCATTGCCGCCAATCCGCTGCAGGGCAATCTGCCCGCCGGACCCGCCACGCTGGACCGTATCGCCAAGGTTACGGTCAGCCTCGCCTTCCTGCCCCTCAAGACCGCGATCAGCGATGCCAAGGTGCTGACCGGCCGCCAGAGGCCGCTGACCGAAGTCGCCTTCCTGTTCGCCGAGATCGAGAGCGAGGGCGGTCTCCATGGCCTGGGCGTCAGCTATTCCAAGCGCGCTGGCGGCCCCGGCCTCTATGCCCATGCGCAGGAGATTGCGGGCAACCTGATCGGCGAAGACCCCAATGACATCGCCCGGCTGTGGACCAAGCTGGTCTGGGCCGGTGCATCCGTCGGGCGCAGCGGCCTGGCGACGCAGGCCATGGCCGCATTCGACATCGCACTGTGGGATATGAAGGGCAAGCGTGCAGGCCTGCCGCTCGCCAAGCTGATCGGCGCGCACAAGGACAGCGTGCGGACGTACAACACGTCCGGCGGATTCCTGTCGTCGCCGACCGAGGAGGTGCTGGAGAATTGCCAGCGTTCCGTCGCGTCAGGCATTGGCGGGATCAAGATCAAGGTCGGCCAGCCCGACCCGATGGAGGATCTTCGCCGCCTGGAGGCCGTGCGCGGCGTGCTGGGCGATTTCCCGCTGATGGTCGACGCCAACCAGCAATGGGACCGCCCGACCGCGTTTCGCGTTGGCCGCATCATGGAGCAGTTCAACCTGGTCTGGATCGAGGAGCCGCTCGACGCCTATGACGCGGAAGGCCATGCGCTGCTGGCCGCGGCGCTCGACACGCCCATCGCCTCGGGCGAGATGCTGTCCAGCGCGGGCGAGCATCTGGAGCTGATCCGCCTCAATTCTGTGGATTTCATCCAGCCCGACGCGCCCCGTGTTGGCGGCATCACCCAATTCCTCAAGATCATGACCATGGCCGAGCAGAAGCATATGAAGCTCGCCCCGCATTTCTTCATGGAACTGCACGTCCATCTGGCGGCGGCCTATCCGCATGATAGCTGGGTCGAGCATTTCGACTGGCTCGAGCCGCTGTTCAACGAGCGTCTGGAAACCCGCGACGGCCGCATGATCGTGCCCGCGCGGCCGGGCATCGGCATCAGCCTCTCCGATCAGGCGCGCGGCTGGACCGTGGCGACGGAGACGATAACCAAGGCGTGAAATAGCGAAAGGCCGGAGCAGCGATGCTCCGGCCTTTCCTGTCTCATTGTCATTCCCGCGTAGGCGGGAATCCAGTGTCGCAGAACACCGTGCTTGTTACTCTGGATTCCCGCCTGCGCGGGAATGACTTTTGGGTCGTAGAGACGGTCAGGCGTACGCGATCCACAAAGGGGCGGCGACGAGGCTGAGGGCTTTGATGATGTGACGCATGGGAATCTCCAGTTGAGCGGCGGCGGCGCCGAATGACCGGACATTTAATGCTGCGGTGCAGCATAGCAATTGCAAAGGGGACGTGCGCGGGTTGCGTGCCGCGCAACGGTTGGGCGCGCGAAAGCCTCAGACTGGCGTCGGCAGCTCTTTTCCGCCGAAAAATGCGTCGACATTGGCGATGACGAGATCGGCCATGGCGCGGCGCGTCTCTACCGTCGCGCTCCCCTGATGCGGCTGCAACACTACGTTGTCCAGCGCCAGCAAGCTGTCGGGGACGCGGGGTTCGTCGTCGAACACGTCCAGCCCCGCGCCGCCCAGCCGCCCATTCACCAACGCGTCCACCAGCGCTGCTTCATCCACAGTCGATCCCCGGCCGATATTGATGAGTATCCCCTCCGGCCCAAGCGCCGCCAGCACAGCCGCATCGACCAGATGCTGCGTGCCCTGTCCGCCAGACGTCGCGACGATCAGGAAATCGCACTGCTCGGCCAGCGCCTCTGCCGTTTCCGCATAGGCATAGGCGCTGCCCTCCACGCGGTTGCGGCTGTGATAGGCGATATGGGGTGAGAAGGGCTCCAGCCGCCGTGCGATGGCGCTGCCGATGCGGCCGAGACCGAGTATGCCGAAACGCGCGCCCGTGACCTTGCGGCCGAGCGGCGGCAGCGGATCGCGGCCCCAGCGCCCGGCGCGCACATAGGCATCGCTCTCCGCGATGCGCCGGGCGGTCGCCAGCACCAGTGCGACGGCCATGTCCGCGACATCGTCAGTCAGCACGTCCGGGGTGTTGGTGACGCTGATGCCGCGCGACCGGGCATGGGCCATGTCCACCTTGTCATAACCGACGCCGTGCACCGCGATCAGCTTCAGCGCGGGGAGTGCATCCATAGCCGCCGCATCTGCGCCGTGAATGCCGGTCGTGACCAGCACCTGCGCTTCGTTCGCGCCGGGATCGCTGGCCGGGCGCAGGTCGTAGCGTGCGGACAGGCCATCGGTCAGCCAGGACGACAGGGGAGCGTTGGCGATGACGAGGGGACGGTTCATGGCTTGCCTTTGCTAAACTCCCCCCGTCACCCCGGCCCCGAGCCGGGGTCCCGCTTCCACCTGTGAGAAAAGCTGGACCCCGGCTCAGGGCCGGGGTGACGGTAGGTCAGTGCATTAAAACGTTATCGCCGTGCGCGCGCCGACGATCACCACATTGCGGCGGGCGGCATCGCCAGCGGGGTCGAAGATGAACTGTATGTCGGGGTTGACCGTGACGCCGGGCATCACCGCGATGCCATAATAGGCCTCCACCGCATATTCGCGGGTGCGTATCGCCTGATTGCCGCCATTCGCGTTCACGATGCGCGCGGCGTCGGTGATGCGGTGGTTGACCCGTGCGGAGCCGAAGGCGAGGCCGATCTCGTCGCGCGGACGCCCCTTGATGAGGCCGGTATAGTTGAGGCCGAGCGCCATCGCATTCTCGTTGCTGGGCGTCTGGCTGGTGAATTGCGAGAGGTTGAAGAAGACCGACAGATTGTTGGAGCCGTCCGGCCGCGCGCGCGTCAGCTGCTGGCGGGCAGTGATCCAGCCCCCCCATTGCTCGCGCCGGATCAGCGCGCTGCCGCCCGCAATGGCGCGGATCTGGTGGCGGGTGTTGAGCACCGGGTCGGCCATGTCCGCGTTGGAATAGAGCAGGCCGATGGAGTAGGTGCCGGGCAGACCGTTGATCCGGGTGGCGAGCGCGGCCTCGACCGGCGCCACGATGCCGGTGATGTCGCGCGCGCCGATGTAGAAATTTTTGGTCATGTCGAGATTGGTGGGATCGTACAGATAAGCCCCGGCTTTCAGCGTCACGCCACCGCCCACATCCTTCTGCACGCGCACCGCCCATTCGCTGACCGGCGATGTCGGCCAGGAGGCGGAAGCGACGCGGGTATTTTCGCCAAGGCAGAAATAGCCGTTCACGAAATCGCAGCGGCTGATGTTGAAATCCTCGTTGAAGAACATCCGGCCCAGCTTCACGTCCACGCCAGCGACGGTGGTGCGATACCAAAGCTGGCTGACGCGCCAGATTTCGCCGCGACCCTGGATCGACATGGGGTTCACCAGCGCATTGATGCCGTTGAGCGCATTGAAGCTCTCACCATAGCGGGCGACCACGGTCATCTGGACGGTGCCGGGCAGGCCGGCGACCTTCTCCATGTCGGTGGTCAGGCCGAATGTGAATTGCCCCGCATTGCGCAAAGTGCCGCGCGTGCCGCCGCGTATGTTGGTGAGCGTATGATTGACGTGGGCGATGGTCGGCGTGAAGCCCGCATCGGTCAGCGTCGTGCGCACGCCTGCCCAGTCGCCCAGCAGCCGGTCGTTCCCGGTCCTCGCCGGGCCGTGTGGCGGCGGCGGCGAGGCAGGCGGCGGCATGACGATGTCGTCCCGCGGCGCGGCGCTGGCGAGGATGGGAAGGAGGGCCGGGCGTCCGGCTGACACGGCCGGAACAGACTCGGCCGCCGCCGCGAGGGACAGGAGCAAGGGAAGCATCATATCCTCTCCAGAGGATGAGGGGGCGGGCGTCTTTCGTGACGCTTATGAAAGGGGCTGGGAGGGGCCGGGGGCACACCACCCCTCCCATGACGTCACCTGACGAGGCAGGGACGTTTATTGTCGAAGGTCCAGTCGGGCACGAGATATTGCATCGCTGCCGCATCGTCGCGCGCACCAAGGCCGTGCGTCTTGTAGAGTTCGTGCGCCTTCTCGACCTCGTCCAGGTCGATGTCGATGCCAAGACCGGGCTGCTCCGGCACCTTCACCAGACCGCCGACGATCTGCAGCGGCTCCTTGGTCAGGCGCTGGCCGTCCTGCCAGATCCAGTGGGTGTCGATGGCCGTGACCTTGCCCGGCGCGGCGGCGGCGACATGGGTGAACATGGCGAGCGACACGTCGAAATGATTGTTCGAGTGCGAACCCCAGGTCAGGCGCCAGTCGCGGCACATCTGCGCCACGCGGACCGAACCCTGCATCGTCCAGAAATGCGGATCGGCGAGCGGGATATCGACCGATCCCAGCTGGATCGCATGACCCATCTGGCGCCAGTCGGTCGCAATCATGTTGGTGGCTGTGGGCAGGCCCGTGGCGCGGCGGAACTCGGCCATCACCTCGCGGCCCGAATAGCCGTCCTCCGCGCCGCAGGGATCCTCGGCATAGGCAAGGACGTCGCCCTTGCCCTTGCACAGCCGGATCGCGTCTTCCAGGCTCCATGCGCCATTGGGGTCGAGCGTCACGCGGGCTTCGGGGAAGCGGCGTGCGATGGCGGTGACCGCCTCGATTTCCTCCTCGCCCCGCAGCACGCCGCCCTTCAGCTTGAAGTCGCGAAAGCCGTAGCGTTCATAGGCGGCTTCGGCGAGGCGGCGGATGGTGTCTGGGGTCAGCGCCTTCTCATGACGCAGGCGCGTCCAGTCGTCGGTAGCGTCGGAGCCGTCCGCATAGGGAAGGTCGGTTTTCGTGCGGTCGCCGACATAGAAGAGATAGCCGAGCATCTCGACCGCATCGCGCTGCTGCCCTTCGCCGAGCAGGGCGGCGACGGGGACGTTCAGATGCTGACCGAGCAGGTCGAGCAGCGCCGACTCCACCGCCGTCACGGCATGGATGGTGGTGCGCAGGTCGAAGGTCTGGAGCCCGCGTCCGCCCGAATCGCGGTCGGCAAAGCGGGTGCGCATCTCGTTCAGCACGGCCTGCCAGTTGCCGAGGCCAGTACCAACGACGATCTCGGCAGCATCCTCCAGCGTCTGGCGGATCTTCTCGCCGCCCGGCACCTCGCCGACGCCGCTATTGCCGGCGCTGTCGGTCAGGATGACGATGTTGCGGGTGAAGAAGGCGCCGTGCGCGCCGGAGAGGTTGAGGAGCATGGAGTCGCGCCCGGCGACGGGGACGACGCGCATGGCTGTGACCTTGGGGGCGCCCTTCAGGGCGGCGGGGGGTGTCATGGTTGCGAGCATGATAATGTCCTTCAGGCCTGCGCAGCGTGCGTTGCGGTGGGACCGTGGGCCGACTTGTCGGCGTCGGTGGGACGCAGTTCGAAGCGCTTGATGGGGCCGACGATGACGAGATAGCTGACGATGGCGAGCAGCGAGTGCGCCGCGACGAAGACCAGCGCCAGGTCGAACGACCCGGTTTCGTTGACGATGTAGCCGATCACGATGGGCGTCACGATGCCCGCTATATTGCCGAACATGTTGAAGATGCCGCCAGCAAGGCCGGTCGATGACCGCGGCGCTGCATCCGACATGATTGCCCAACCCAGAGCGCCGACGCCCTTGCCGAAGAAGGACAGGGCCATGATGCCGATGACCAGCGTCATGCTCTGCGTGAAGTTGCACAGCACGATGCTGGTGGCGCAGGCCATGCCGATGACGACGGGCAGCTTGCGCGAGAAGGTCAGGCTGCGGCCGCTCTTGATGAGGCGGTCGGACAATACGCCGCCGATGACGCCGCCGACGACGCCCGCAATGGCGGGAGCCGCCGCGCCGAAGCCCGCCGCCGTGTAGGACAGGCCGCGTCCCTGCACCAGATAGACCGGGAACCAGGTGGTGAAGAAGAAGGTCAGCGACGTGATGCAATATTGGCCGATATAGATGCCGAAGAGCATGCGGTTGCTGAGCAGCTGCCGCACGACCGACCAGCTGAACGGCTGCTTCTGGTTCGCGCCGGGGGCATCGAGCTGCACCTGAGCGCCGTTCGCCTCGATATAGTCGAACTCGGCCTTGGTGATACGCGGGTGGCGCTTGGGCGCGTGGACGACCGCAGCGAAGATGGCGGCGCCAGCGAAGCCGATCGCGCCCATCACGAAGAACACATAGTGCCAGCTATAAGCATCCACGATCCAGCCCATGAGCGGCGCGAAGAAGATCAGCGCGGCATATTGGGCGGTGTTGAAGATGGCGCTGGCCGTGCCGCGCTCGCTGTCGGGGAACCATGCCGCGACGAGGCGGGCATTAGCGGGGAAGGAGGGTGCCTCGACCGCGCCGAGCGCAAGCCGCAGGATGAACAGGGCGATCACCGCCGACGCGGGCACCATATAGGAGGCGAAACCGCAGGCAAAGGTACAGGCCGACCACAGCACGATGGAGGCGATGTACATCTTGCGCGAGCCGAAGCGGTCGAGCAGCCAGCCGCCCGGAATCTGCGCCAGCACATAGCTCCACGCGAAGGCGGAGAAGATGAAGCCCAGCTCGACCGTGCCGATGCCCAGATCTTCCTTCACCGCCGATCCGGCGATGGACATGGCGGAACGGTCGGCGAAATTGATCGTGGTCAGCAGGAACAGCATCGCCACGATCCAGTAGCGGACGTGGCTGTTGCCGGGGCGAGTGGGTCTGTTGTCCGTATCCATAAACCTCTCCATTCCCCGCCGCGGCTATGACCGGCGGCGGGGCACTGTTTTCATGCCTTGTCCATCGCTCCATCGGTCATGCGCCACAGGCCGAGCGGGTTGCCGTCGCGCAAAGGCTCCGGCAGCAGGTCGGCTGGCATGTCCTGATAGCATATCGGACGCAGGAATCGGTGGATCGCCATGCTGCCGACGGAGGTTGACCGCCCGTCGGACGTGGCGGGGAAGGGGCCGCCATGGACCATGGCATGGCTCACCTCCACGCCGGTTCCGAAACCGTTGACCAGGATGCGGCCCGCCTTGGTCTCCAGCAGCGGCAGCAGCGCGGCTACGGCGTCGCGGTCGCTGTCCGCCATGTGGATGGCGATGGTGAGCTGCCCCTCCAGCCCGTCGATCAGGCGGGGAAGGTCGCTGGCCGACGCCGCGCGGACGAGGAGGGAGGACGAACCGAACACCTCCGCGCTCAGGCGGCCATCCGCCGCGAAACGGATGGCGTCGGTCTGGAACAGCACCGGCTGCGCCTGATTGGGACCGCTCGCCGTGCCGCCGCGCGCCAGGGTTTCGACGCCCTCGTGGCCGGCGAGCAAGTTGGCGCCCGCCTCATAGGCCGCGTGGATGCCGGGGGTCAGCATGGTCTGCGGCGCCGCGCCGTCGATGCCCTTGACCGCGCCCGCCACGAAGGCGTCAAGGCCGGGACCGTCGACCGCGATCACGAGGCCGGGATTGGTGCAGAATTGCCCCGCACCCAGTTGCAGCGATCCTGCGAAGGCAGTGCCGATGGCCTCGCCACGTTCCGCAAGAGCACCGGGGAAGATCAGCACAGGGTTGATGCTGCTCATCTCCGCATAGACGGGGATGGGCTCGGCACGGCTGGCCGCCACCTGCATCAGCGCGAGACCGCCGCCGCGCGATCCGGTGAAGCCCACCGCCTTGATATGGTGGTTGGCGACCAGCGCGGTGCCGATGTCGTTACCGAGGCCGGCGACCATGCGGAACACGCCCTGCGGCATGCCGGTGCGGGCGACGGCCGCCGCGATGGCGCTCGCGATCATCGCCGACGTGCCGGGATGGGCGTTATGCGCCTTGACGACGACCGGGCATCCGGCCGCGAGGGCCGAGGCGGTGTCGCCGCCTGCGACGGAGAAGGCGAGCGGGAAGTTGGACGCGCCGAACACGGCGACGGGGCCGAGCGGAATGTTCTGGAGGCGAAGGTCGGGACGCGGCGGGGTACGCTCCGGCAGCGCCGGGTCGATGCGTGCGTCGAGGAAGCTACCCTCCCGCAATACGCCAGCGAACAGGCGAAGCTGCGAACAGGTGCGGCCGCGCTCGCCCTCCAGCCGGGCGCGCGGCAGGCCGCTTTCGGCAGTGACGCGCAGGATGAGGTCGTCGCCCAGCGCCATGATCTCGTCGGCAATGGCTTCGAGAAACTGCGCGCGCCCCTCCAGGCTGACCGCGCGATAGGCGGGGAATGCGGCGGCAGCGGCGGCACAGGCCGCCTCCACATCCGCCAGCGTCGAGACGGGATAGCCCGGCTCCAGCTTCAGGCCCGTGGCGGGCGCGATGGCGTAGATGGCGTCGGCCGTTTCCGGCCGCACTGCTTCAAGCTGCTGCGACACGGGCAGTCTCCCTGTAGGGCGCGTTCGCGTTGGCGATCAGCGCGTCGAGTTCGGCCTGCTCGGCGTCGTTCAGGTCGGTGAGCGGCAGGCGGACAGGACCGGCCGGACGTCCGACCGAGTTGAGCGCTGCCTTGACGATCGACACGGCATAGCCTTTGCCACGGTCGCGGATCTTCAAATAGGGCAGCACGAACTCGTTCAGGCCCTTCAGCACGGCGGCATGATCCTTGGCCCGGACCGACTTGTAGAAGTCCAGCGCCCATTCCGGCATGAAGTTGTAGATGGCCGACGAATAGGTCGTCACGCCCATCTCCAGATAGGGCATCGCGTAGGTCTCCGCGGTGGGCAGCCCGCCAATATAGGTCAGGCGGTCGCCCAGCTTCGCATAGACGCGCATCATCAGTTCGAGATCGCCCACGCCATCCTTGAAGCCCACCAGATTGGGGCAACGGTCGGCGAGCTTGGCAAGCTCGTCTTCCTGCAGGACCGCATTGGCGCGGTTATACTGGATGACGCCGATGGAGACCGAGTTGCACACCGCCTCGATATGGGCGGCAAGGCCCTCCTGCTTGGACCCGATCAGATAGGGGGGCAAAAGGAGGATGCCGTCCGCACCGGCGCGCTCGGCCGCCTGCGCCATCTCGATGGCCATTGCGGTGCCATAGCCCGCGCCCGCGATGACGGGCACGCGTCCCGCCGTCTCGTCGACGGCGACGCGCACGACCTTGTCGACCTCCGCCGGGGTCAGCGCGAAGAATTCTCCCGTGCCGCCAGCCGCGAACAGGGCCGCGACGTCGAAGTCGAGCATCCACGAGCAATGCTCGCGGAACGGGGCCTCGTCGAACTGGTGGGCGGCGTCGAAATGGGTGACCGGGAAGGTCAGCAAGCCCTGTCCGATTACCGTGGCCATTTCCTGCGGGGTCATCTTCGTCATCGTCATCCTCATTGCCAGGGCGTTGGAAGCCGCTTCGGGCGGGACGGTCGGGCCATCCTCAATTGGAGCGACTTCATCACTCGCATTCTGGCTAGCGCGGGGGAATGATGCTGGCTATGTCAAAGACTGTATTCAGTGATACAGTTATTGGATC
>JBEVNC010000023.1:0-12305 GCA_040508315.1 Sphingobium sp. | reverse complement strand
CTGCCCGGTGCACCCGAGGCTCGACGACTTTGGTAACGAGTGTCGAAGTCGCGTCGAGACTTCTATGGCTGGCGGTCGTCCCTGCTCGTCACATCGCAGAGATTCCTGACGGGCAATTATGGTTGGCCGCGGTGACCGGGGGGAGGCGGACGCGCAGCGGGCGGGCTTGATGGCCCTTCAACCCATTGTCTGTCCGGTCCCGCCGGGCGCGACGCCCCTACAGGTGACTGACCGTTCGCCGATTGTGCGGATATCCGACTACCTCCCGGATGGCTCCGCGCCGACCGACCCGCCGATGTGTGCGGCCGTGAGACCGAACACCCGACGGCATTCCGCCGATGGTCGGGATGTGGCCTGCATCCGTTCCGAAGGCGGGAGGGTGAGTGGCATGGGTGGTGGGGTGTAGGACAGGGATATTTGTGGCCGATAGCTGACTGTCCGGTCCGGAGCCGGTTCGGGGTATAGCTGACATTCGCGGCGTCGGCTGCCGACCAGCTCAAGACATTCAGCATCGTTGATGTGAGCGGCGGCTCTTACCGAAACCCGCCAATCGTGTCGCGCAAATCCGCCGGTCGACTTTGCGCCTAATTGTTGCCCTGCACCGGCTCGGCTGTTCGTCCTGAAACTTTCCGCTCGTTCACGTCTCGGCAAAGACAGATCGCGGCCGATGAGGACATCCGAACTTGCTCATCGATCGGAGTGACGGCTACGCTAACACTTGGAAATCTACATTTCGTTGCTGCCAAGCTACTATATCTAAATATATCTTGGTTTGTTTAAAGTCAGAAATTCCAAAAGCTAGCCTAAGCTTACTCTCAATTTCATCTTTCGTGACAAAAATAGCTTTCACGCTACCAATCAATGACTGAAGAGATTTTCCTAATAACTCCGTCAAATCATGGCCATTGCACATCATATACCTATCATGATTCTGAGAGGTCACTTCCTGAATAAGAGTAAGCAAATCCGCCGCTTTTACATCGCTTCTGGAGTTATTAATTACATCTCTGCACATCTTTGCTTTATCAGGCGCGATGGTTTTTCTATCGAAAGACTGGTAGCTCATTAGCTTAAATTTGAGGGGTATCTTGTCTCTCAGCGCGACATATCGTAGTGCCCCCAAGGGATGGGCGGAGTCCACTAGAACTTCGAAGACGGACTTACCCCCATTCGTTAGCTTGGCAATCTTTTGCTGGCTACCCATCTCCAGTAATATTCTACTAAGGGCGTTGGATCTGAGAATTATCTGCTCGATATCGTGATATTCCGTCACTATTACACTGTCGGTGGCTACATCAACTTCAAGAAAGTCGTCGTAATCTCGATCAACCAAGCAAATGACGCCCGCGGTGCATTCTTTCTTCACGATCCCCATAGCGGCTAGAGCATTCTCTTTGCCCTCGGCTATGATGATCTCGCAAGCTTCGTGATCTATAAAGTTCCAAAGCAGCTTTTCATCGCTGCCACCTTCTACGATGAACATCGCCTTTTCTGGATCGGTCCTCAGCATGAGGATTTCGGACACGATAACTTCGGGGTCGACTTCGTCGAATCTGATCTCAGACATTCGGACGCCGGAATTGTTCAACCAGGTTACGGTAATGCGAAATCAACTGTGGCGAGTGTGTCGATATGATCACATCCATAGGCGATAAGGCAACAATACGCTCCAAGTCAGGTATAAATCTCTTTTGCCACGCGATATGAAGAGATATCTCGGGTTCATCAATAAGGATGAGCCTATTTCTAGCCTCTCCAAAGATCAGATCAAAAAACAGGATCAGCTCGTGCTGCTCACCGGATGACAACTCCTCTGGGTCAATCAGCCGTTTTTTGATATCTCGTATTTCAAAACCTGTTTCTCGACTTATCCGGATTGATTTAAAATTTAGCTTTTCATTCAAGAGTTCAGTGAATAGTTCGAGGCGACCAAGCATATCCTCATAAAAGCCAAGCTTCTGATCGGTATCGACCACGTACTCGGTAAGAATACGCCGCGTCGGTAGATCGAACTCGTCATCGGATATGATCGCACTGTCATCGGAATAGGCCAGCAGATCGACAGCCGTCAACCGGGCTCTCTTTTGTTCCAAGGCGCCCAAACGAGACCGAAGCTCATCCTCGGAAAATGGATCGCGACTGTTGTCGCGCATCCGTCCCAGAAGTCGATTTGGGAACGTCCGATCTAAGGATTGTGAGCGAGTCGCGCTTTCAGCCAGCACTGCCTTTATTCGCGCTGCGAGCGCGTCACGATAAGCGCTTACCGCCGCCTTAGGCGGCTCGTCTCGTTCGTAAGACCGTGCCTCATTTTTTTTTGTAACGAGCCGCTGAGTCTCGATTAGTTGGCATTGTATTGACCGCCTGATAGCCTCTAGCCATTCGGGCGGCCCGCGATGACGTCTAGCGTTATCCGGAATGTCGTCGCTATAGCGTGCGTATGCTTCCTCGACGTTGATCACGTCGCCTCTTAGGCGATCCCGATATTCCGACGCGCTGAGCCGTACTAGTTGGGGTACATAACGCTCTATTGCCGGAGCGATAAATCGCCGGCGATCACTTCCCTCGGGGGGCAGAGCATAGGGTTCCCACGCTTCTGCGTCTGGATCGTTCAATAACTCGATTTTATAAGGCCGCCCTCTCCCTCTGCCGAGCATACGGTGGGGCGCTCGTTCCATGCGTCTCATGCTGGTGGCGTCATCCAAGTCTAAAGACGGTTGGCTTGGAAGAAGTTGTGATATCCTGACTATGTCACCCGAATCAAACTCGACAGTAACCTCGTCGAATTCAACATCTTTAAATGCCTGAAGAGATCCTGAAAAAAAGTGATTTATTAGCATAAAAACTACGGTTTTTCCGTAGCCGTTTGGGGCGTGAACGATAGTTATTCCGTCCTCGAGCCTGAGATTTATTTCATGATCAAAAATTCCAAAAAGTTTACTGACGGAAAATCTCTTGAGGCGCATGAACCGGTATTCCCCTGTGTAAGCCAATCGTGGCACAAGCCCCAGCGGCGCTCAAGTCCGATCGTCGTTGCCAGCCATCCGAACGAGGGTCAGCGCGGCCTCGTTGAGTTCCTGAGACTTGCCGATTCTCAACGGCCGCGTGCGGTCGAGCGGCTGCCGGCATTCGGCTCCAAACCGCCAAATGAACGAAGGCGAGCCTCCATGGTCGCCTGCCCGAGGCCACCTGTCTCCAAAGGGCTTCGATTCAATCGTAACGCCACGCCGCGCGGACAAGCGCTGAACGTCGGCTTCCGACGAGAGCTGACGTTCAATCTATGGCATCGGAACGACAGGGTCGTCCCAGAGTCCGTCATAAACTGAAGGTCTGCTTCCAAGCGCGGCAAAGCCGCAGTCGAACGGCGAAAGATGGCGCAAAATCGCCACCGCGCACACCCACAAAAAACGGCGGCGCTCCCCGCGCCGCCGTCCCACATTTTCTTAACCGTCAGCGCAAAAGGTCAGGCCGCGGCCTTGCCCTTCTTGTCTTCCTCATAGCGCTCGACCGCTTCGAGGAGCAGGCGCTTGGCTTCGGCGGCGTCGCCCCAGATGCCGACGCGGACCCACTTGTCCTTTTCCAGATCCTTATAGTGGGTGAAGAAATGTTCGATCTGCGCGAACACGATGTCGGGCAGGTCGTCCTTTTCCTTCACGTTGGAATAATAGGGAAAGGTCTTGTCGTCGGGGACGCAGACCAGCTTTTCGTCGCCGCCATGCTCATCCTCGAGGTTGAGGACGGCGATGGGGCGGGCGCGCACGACGGCGCCGGGGATGAAGGGCGAGCGGGCCACGACCAGCGCGTCGATGGGATCGCCATCGGGCGACAAGGTGTGCGGCACGAAGCCGTAATTGGCGGGGTAGCGCATCGGCGTGTGCAGGATGCGGTCGACGAAAAGCGCGCCCGACGCCTTGTCGAACTCATATTTCACCGGCTCGCCGCCGGTCGGCACTTCGATGATGACATTGAGGCTTTCGGGCGGGTTGGAACCCACCGGGATCATGTCGATACGCATCTGTCTCTTCGCCTGTTCAGTATCGGAGCCATTTCCGAAGGGTGTCGCCCGCGGTCCTGTGCCCCCTTTTGGTTGCAGATATGTTGCTCCGCCCGCGTCCCCCCGCTCAGGGAAAACCCGGCGGTTCAGGTCCGGGGCTTCAGCAGCCTGTCCAGACTTCCTTCACCCTCCCCGGTCTTTTGCAATCGCGGGTAGCGAATGCCGCCGGAATATTCGAGTGCGATCGTCCTGAACGCGCGCCCCTGACGGACGATAAGCACTATCGGACCGCCATTACCAGCCCCTCGTAACGCATCGAGAAAACGGCCGCGCGTATATTCGATTCCGTTCGCCGCAACGATGCGGTCGCCGCTGCGCAGCCCTGCGCGAAAGGCGGCGCTGTCCCACATCACCGTGTCGATGCCGCCATCGTCGCGGACGATCAGCCCGACGCCCAGGCTCTGGTCCACGACGCGCCCGTCCGCCTCCCGCCCACGCATGGAAGGACCGGGCGCGCTGTCGTAGACGAGGCGGTAGCCGCCCATCTCTATGCCGCCCTTGCCGACTTCGCGCGACGTGCGGTCGACCCGCTGGGTGAGGAAGCCGTCCCAGTCATAGGGCAGGATCGCGTTCAGCCCGGCGACCACGTCCGCCCGGCCATAGGCGGAGACGGTGCGGTCGCCCTCTCGCCCCGCGAAGAAGGCGCGGGCGAAATCGTCCAGGCCGCGTCTGCCGTTGGTGCCGCGCTGGATGATGGCGTCCGCCTCCAGCCAGATCATCATGCCTTCATTGTAATAATCCTCGCTGCGTTGCCAGTCGGGCCAGGCCTTTGGCTTGCGGGCGGCGACGACGGGGTCGGCGGTGGTGTCGGCGACGGTGCGCCAGTTGCGCCCGACCGCCGCGTCCAGCCGCGCGGCGACGGTCGCGATGGCATCCAGCGCCTCCTCCTTGCTGTAGAGGCCGGACCGGGCGCTGAGCACATAGCCCCAAAGCTGCGTCTGCCCTTCATAGACCCACAGCAGCTCGCCGCGCATCGGCGTCGCATAATCGGGCGTCACCAGGCCCGCCGGGCGGCGATACTTGCCGTCCCAGCTGTGCACCATCTCATGGGCGAGCAGGCTGCGGCGGCCCGGCCCCGCGTCCCAGCGGTTGAAATAGCCCGGCACGACCGCATTCTCGCTGGAGCGATGATGTTCCAGGCCAATGCCGCTGAGTTCCTCGCTGATCGCGAGCAGGAAATCATAGCGGTCGAACGGGCGAAAGCCGAACAGCGCCACAACCTCGTCCACCATCTTGCGGTGGCGGCGGATCTGGTCGGTGGTAGCGATCAGTTCGGTGGGCGTGTCGGCGACGATGTTGAGCCGTACTCCCTGCCCCAGGTCGATGGCGGCGCTGTGCAGCCCTGCAAAGACCGGCGAATCGATCAGCGTCTCATAATCGGTGACGGGATAGGCGACCGTCTGGCCCGAGCGCGTGCCGCGCAGCGCCGTCGCGTCCGTCCAGCCGGGCGGATAGGTGACGCGCACCTCCACCGGGATGCGGCGAACATGGTAACCGGCGGGATAGAGGGACAGATTGTCCCATTGCAGGTTCATCATCGCGTCGGTGATCTTGATGCGGCCCTGATCGCGCTCCGTCACGCCGAGATATTGGAACTGCGCCACCACCGATTTCGCGCCGTCGGGTACGGTCAGGTGGAAGGCGAAGACGTCGACCGGGTCGCGCCGCCAGTCCAGCGTGCGGCCGCCGGCGGTGAACGTCAGGCCCGCCAGCTTCTCAATCTCTCCGCGCGGGGCATGATTGCCGGGCAGCCATTGCGGCATGCGCAGGGTCAGCGGGCCGGACGCGGCGACAGAGATGGTCTGGCGCACGCGCACGATGCGGCGCGCCACGTCGCTCGCATCCACCTCCAGCCGCATGGGACCGCCGGGCCAGGCGATATCTTGCGGCGCGGGGATGGGCGGCGGGGCGTCCTGCGCGGGACTGACCTGGGCCGCGCCGAGGAGAAGCAGGGGCGCGAGGACGAGCGTTCTGGGCATCCGGGATTTTCTGTTCTGCATGTTACGGTCAGAATAACGCGGCACGCCCGTTCGTCCAGCATGTCGAGGCGATGCCATCCCCGCGCAAATTGTTGCAACTGCGAAGACTTTGCTTGCATCGCCCCGGATTTGCCGTTTCATTGACGCGCGGGGGCCTCATGACCATTGTCGACATCCTGCTTACGGTCATCGTAGGTCTGCGCAACGAACTGCTGCTGTTTGCCGGGATCGGCATGTTGGTCGGCGGGCTGGACGATCTCGCCATCGATTGCGTCTACGGGATTCGCCATTTCTGGCGCAAGGCGACGGCGCGCAGGCGCGATCCGGCACCGATCTCCTCCGACCTGCCGCCCAGCGCCGGGCGCGGGACATTGGCGGTGTTCGTGCCTGCTTGGGATGAGAGCGACGTGATCGGCCGCATGCTGCGTGGCTGCCTGAAAGCATGGGCCACGGACGACGTGCATGTGTTCGTCGGCGTCTATCCCAATGATCCGGAGACCATCTCCATCGTTACGCAGATCGCCGGGGAGACCGACAAGCTGACGATGGTCGTGAACCCGCTGCCAGGTCCGACGACCAAGGCGGACTGCCTGAATGGTGCGTGGCGGGCGATGCTCCGCTGGGAGGAAGCGGTCGGCAGGCGGGCAAAGGCCATCGTGCTGCACGATGCGGAGGATGTCGTCCATGACGACGAGATCCGCGTGCTGTCGGACGCGATTGAACGTCATGAACTGGTGCAATTACCCGTATTGCCGATCGTCTCAGCGGAATCGCGCTGGATTTCCGGCCATTATTGCGACGAATTTGCGGAGGCGCATGGCAAGTCGCTCGTCGTCCGGCAGGCGCTGGGCGCATCGGTGCCATCGGCCGGTGTGGGCTGCGCAATGGCGCGCGAGGTGATGGGTCGACTGGCGGACGACCGGGATGGCGGTCCCTTCGACCCCGACAGCCTGACGGAGGATTATGAGATTGGTCTGCGCATCGGGGAGATGGGCGGCAGCGGCATCCTCCTGCGCATTCGCGACGAGAAGGGTGTCCTCATCGCGACGAAGGAATATTTCCCGGATACCATCGACGCATCCGTGCGGCAGAAGGCGCGCTGGACGATGGGGATCGCGCTGGCGGGCTGGGATCGTCTGGGCTGGAGCGGCGGGCCGGTCGAGACCTGGATGCGCCTGCGCGACCGACGTGCGCTGATCGCTGCGATAGTACTAATCAGCGCCTATGCCGGGATGATAAGCTGGACGTTGGTCGAGTTGGCCATCGTCGCCGATCTCGGCACGCCCGCACCCTTACCGGCTGCGATGGAAACACTGATGGTCATCAATTTTGCCATCCTTCTCTGGCGCGCCATGCTGCGGACATTGTTCGTCAAACGCGCCTATGGCTGGTCGGAGGCGTGGCGCGTGCCCATCCGCATGGTCATCGCCAACATCATCGAGATGATGGCGGCCCGCCGGGCACTCTTCCAATATGTCCGCGTCTGGGCTGGCGAGGAACTCCACTGGGACAAGACGAGGCACCGCTTCCCCGATACCGGGACGGAAGGGGCCGCATGATGCGGGGACGGCCGGTTCGGTTCGTGGCAGGCGTAATTTTATGCTGGACGGCGGTGCGCGTCGCAACGCTGCTGCCCGGAACCACGCCCCCTGCATTCGCAGATGCCGAAGCGCTGCCAGTGGCAACGGTCACGGCTACGGTTGCCCATCTGCCGATATGGTCCGCCCCCGCATTGCCGGACATGTCCCGCTTTTCTCTCGTCCCCGCAGCGCAGGCGCTGCCAATGACTGCGCAGGTGGCTCCCCTGCCCCGCTACCTCGCACCGCGTGGCGGCTGGTCGGTCGCCGTGGCGGACAGCATGTTGGGAGCGCAGCTTGCCTTTGCGCGGTCGCCGCGCCCGCGCCTCGCGCTCGCCGCCTTCGCGCCGGGTGCTGGCCTGTCGCCGCGCGAGGCCGGTCTACCCGGCCCGCCGTCACCCAGCCGCTGGTCGGCCGCGGCTTGGCTGCTGTGGCGCGATGGCGGCATGGACGCCCTGCGGCTCGGCGGCGCGCAGGCGGGCGGGCGCATCGACTATGCCTTTGCCCCATCATCATCGCTGCGGCCGACCCTCTATGCCCGGTTGAGCAGCGCCATCCACGGCCTCGCCGCTGCCGAAGCCGCCGCCGGGATCGCGGTGCGCCCGCGCCTGGCCCTCCCCGTCACTGTCGCGGTGGAACGGCGTGAGGCGGTCTCACGCGGCGGGCGCAGCGATTTCGCGCTGATCGCAGCGGGCGGGATCGACCCACAGGATATCGGCGAGGGCTTTCGTCTCGACGGCTATGGCCAGACCGGCGTCGTCGGCACGCAGCGGCGCGACGCGTTCGTCGATGGCCGCCTGACCGTCGAGCGGCCAGTGAACCCCACCTCCCGCATCGCGCTGGGCGCCGGCATGTGGGGCGGCGCGCAGCCGGGCACGTCGCGGCTCGACATGGGACCGCAGGCGAGCATGCGCCTGCGCGTCGGCCGAACGCATTTCCGCCTCGGTGCCGAGTGGCGGGAGAAGGTCGCAGGCAATGCCGCGCCCTCCTCCGGCCCCGCCATCTCCATCGGCGCGGGTTTTTGAGGGGCTGCCTTTAAGTCGCCGCGCTTTGCGGCTACCGCTTGGCGCACCCATGGACCTCTACCTGCCCATCGCAAACCTGTCGGTGAACGCGCTGCTGATCGTCGCGCTGGGCGGGGTCGTCGGCCTGCTGTCGGGCATGTTCGGCGTCGGCGGCGGTTTCCTGACGACGCCGCTCCTGATCTTCTACGGCATTCCGCCGATGGTCGCCGCCGCATCCGCCGCGTCGCAGGTGACAGGCGCGAGCGTTTCGGGCGTCGTGTCCCACCTTTCGCGCAGGACCGTCGATATCCGCATGGGGCTGGTGATGGTGGCGGGCGGCCTGCTCGGCACGCTGCTGGGCGCGGGCATATTCGCCATGCTGCAACGCGCGGGGCAGATCGATGCGGTCATCGCGATCCTCTATGTGCTGATGCTGGGGTCGATCGGGCTGATGATGGCCAGGGAATCCATCGGGGCGTTGATCGCGCAGCGGCGGGGCGATCCGCCGCCCGCGCGCCGCCGCCGCCATCATCCGCTGGTCACCGCGCTGCCGATGCGCTGGCGCTTCTATGCCTCGGGCCTCTATATCTCGCCGCTGGCGCCGTTTCTGCTCGGCATATTCTCGGGCATATTGACCATGTTGCTGGGGATTGGCGGCGGCTTCATCCTGGTGCCCGCGATGCTCTATATCCTCGGCATGCAGACGCAGGTCGTGATCGGCACGTCGCTGTTCCAGATCCTGTTCGTGACCATGGCGACGACGATGGTGCACAGCCTGACGACACGGGCGGTCGATCTGGTGCTGGCGTTCCTCCTGCTGCTGGGCAGCGTGGTGGGGGCGCAGGTCGGCGCGCGCCTGTCCATGAAGATGCGGCCCGAATATCTGCGCGTTGCACTGGCCGCCATCGTCCTGATCGTGGCGATCCGCATGGCGCTGGGCCTCGGCTGGCGGCCGGACGAGATCTATACGGTCACCATCGAATGAGGGCGGCTGGGCGCCTTGCCCTCGCGCTTCTTGCCCTGTGCCTGATGGGGGCCGCGCCGCAGCCGCGCCTTGTCCCCGACGTGTCGCAGAGCGAGGTGCAGATACGCTACAGCTTCAGCGGGGCGGAACTGCTGCTGTTCGGCGCTATACTGTATCCCGGCGGGCGCGTGCCGGACGACAAGGCGGACATCATCGTCGTCCTGCGCGGTCCCAGCCAGCCGGTGGTGATGCGGGAAAAGCGCAAGATCGCGGGGATCTGGCTCAACGCCGACAGCGTGGAATTCCAGAGTGCGCCCAGCTTCTACGCCGTCGCCTCCTCCCGCCCGATCCGGCAGATGGTGGATGAACGCACCGCCGCCATTTACGAGCTTGGCCTCGACAAGCTGCAACTCTCCCCCTCCTCGCTCAACAGCGGGGAGGAGATCGACCGTTTCGCGCGGGGCCTCAACGACCTGCGGGTCCGCAACGGCTTGTTCGTGGAGCGGGCCGGCGCGGTGAGCATCACGGAAGGGGTGCTCTATCAGGCGCGCCTGCCGCTGTCGGCCCGCGTCGTCGTGGGCAATTATACCGCCGAGACCTTCCTGGTGCGCGACGGGCGCGTGCTGGCGGCGGCGGTGCGGGAGATCAAGGTTCGCAAATCCGGGCTGGAGCGGCTGATCGGCGTATTCGCGGAACGGCGGCCGATCCTCTACGGCCTCACCGCCATCGCGATGGCGCTGTTGCTGGGCATGCTGGCGGCCTTCATCTCCTTCCGCCTGTAGGGCGCTATCGTACAAGGAACTCTCTCGCCCGCTTCGTCATGCTGAACTTGTTTCAGCATCCATCGTGCCTCCTGACGCGAGGTGCACGGGGCGAAATGGACCCTGAAACGAGTTCAGGGTGACGAACGATATAGGCCGCACAATACTGCAAACCTTCGACCTGTAGGGGCTTGTTTACCGGGCGCTGATATATCTCCCCGTTGGACCACAACAGGGAAGACCGCATGACGATGATAGAGGCCGGACAGCTGGGTCAGGTCGTGGCAGTGTCCGGCGGATCGGCGACCATCGCCATCGACGCGGGGCAAGCGCATGCCGCGCCGGTGGGTGGCCTCGTCAAGCTGCGCGTGGGCGCATTGTGGGCGGTCGCGTCGGTGCGAACGCTGGCGCAGGCGTCCGGACAGATGCTGGCCGAGATCGACTTTCTGGGTGAGGGCGGCGAGGGCCTTGCCGGGTTCCGGCGCGGCGTCACGCGCCTGCCCGTCCCCGGCGCGCCCGTCCTGCCGATAGCGGAGGCGGATCTGCCGGCCATCTATGGGGCGCATGACGTGCCTTCGGTGGAGATCGGCACCGTCCATCCCACCATGGCGACCCGCGCCGCATTGCTGGTCGACCATTTCCTTGGCCGCCATTTCGCGCTGCTCGGCTCGACCGGCACCGGAAAATCCACCGCAGCCGCCCTCATCCTCCACCGCATCTGCGACCTGTCGCCGGATGGCCATGTCGTGATGATCGACCCGCATGGCGAATATGGCGACGCCTTCGCGGACAAGGGCGTGCGCTATGACGCGGGCAACCTGGAAATGCCCTATTGGCTGATGAACTTCGAGGAGCATGTCGAGGTGCTGGTGACGGCGCAGGGGCCGGAGCGGGCGCAGGATATCGACATATTGGGCCGCTGCCTGCTCGCCGCGCGGGGGCGCAACCGGCTCGCCGAGGGCATTCGCCTGACGGTGGATGCGCCGGTCCCCTATCTATTGTCCGACCTGTCGGCGGCGCTGCAGGCCGAGATGGGCAAGCTCGACAAGGGGACGAGCAGCCTGCCCTATCTGCGGCTGAAGGCGCGGCTGGACGAGATCAGGGGCGATCCGCGCTATGGCTTCATGTTCTCCGGCATGCTGGTGGCGGATACGCTCGACAAGCTGCTGGCCCGCATCTTTCGCCTGCCTGCGGAGGGCCGGCCCATTTCCGTCATCGACGTGTCGGGCGTGCCGTCGGAGATCACCCATGTCGTGGTGTCGGTGCTGGCCCGCCTTGTCTTCGACTTCGCCCTGTGGTCGCGCGGCGAGGCGACCAAGCCGATCCTGTTCGTGTGCGAGGAGGCGCATCGCTACATTCCCGCCGATACGACCGGCGCAGGTCAGTCCGTGCGCCGCATCCTGGAGCGGATCGCCAAGGAGGGCCGCAAATATGGCGTGTCGCTCGGCCTTATCACGCAGCGGCCGTCCGATCTGGCGGAGGGCGTGCTGTCCCAGTGCGGCACGATCCTGTCGATGCGCCTCAATAACGAACGCGACCAGTTGTTCGTGAAAGCCGCGATGCCGGAGGGGTCGCGCGGCTTCCTCGACGCGATCCCGGCGCTCAGGAACCGCGAGTGCGTGGTCTGCGGCGAGGGGGTGAGCGTGGCGATGCGCGTGACGCTGGACGATCTGGAGGAGGCACGGCGGCCTGCCTCGGCGGACCCGGTGTTCACGACCTTGTGGCGCGAGACCGGGGGTGAGGGGGAGATGCTGGGGCGGACTATCGCGAAATGGCGCGGGGGGAAGCGGTAGGTTTTCTGCTCCCCTCCCGTTTACGGGAGGGGCTGGGGGGTGGGCCTGCACTACAGTCGGGAGCAACAGCGACCCTGCGGTCGCGGTGCCCCCCCCAAGCCCCACCCCCAAACCGGAGGGGGCCAATAGCACGCCCAACCCCCCCCCGCGCAGCGCCGCCGCCCCCCCCGCAGCCG
>JBEVNC010000251.1:0-8645 GCA_040508315.1 Sphingobium sp. | reverse complement strand
GCGACGGGTACTGCCCGGTGCGCGCATTAGCGAACATCCCTGAGGCGATAATCACATCCTAGGGGGCTGTCTCTGGTCGGATTCCGGTCCGTGCTACATGGTCCCCACCTGACGTTGAGGCGTCAGAGGATATTCCGGCAAACGGCCATGGCGGTCCCGTCACCCCTAATATGGCAACCCAGAGGCGTGGAGCGCGACAGGCATGACGCCAGCCGATAACGAAAACAGCGCCATCGGCGAGAAACCCATGCTGCGCCGCATGCTGCGCGAACGACGCGCGCGATTCGTCGCCGACCTGTCGCCCTCCGTGCGCGGTATCGCCTTTCGCGTCCTCCCCTCCCCCGTGCTGCGCCGTTTGCCGACCGTCGGGGTGGTATCGCTCTATTATCCTGCCGAGATCGAGGCGCCGACCGCCGGAATCGCCGATCAACTCGAGGATCTGGGCTATGTCCTGGCCCTGCCGCGCATGGACCGCGATACCGGCGCGATGCAGTTTGCGCATTGGGACCGGGAGGCGATACTCGTGCCCGGCCCGTTCCGCACGCTTCAGCCGACGCCGGATGCCGAAACGGTTGCGCCCGACATCATCATCGCCCCGCTGCTCGGCTTCGATTCCGGACTGAACCGGATCGGTCAGGGCGGCGGCCATTTCGACCGCGCCTTCGCCGCCCACCCGGACGCGATCCGAATCGGCCTGGGCTGGTCCGTGCAGGAAGTGGAGCGGGTGCCGGTGGAAAGCTATGACAAGCCGCTCGACATGGTCGTGACGGAGCGCGCCGTCTTCGAACGGGAACAGGGAACGCGATGAACGACTATCAGCCAAGCTGGCGCAAGCCCGTGGGCATGCTGATCATCATGCTCATCATCACCGTGTGGGCCGTGCTGATCGCCAGCCTGTCGCGCTGGATCGGCGACCTGCACATATTGGTGCAGGCGGTGATCTACACCTTCCTCGGCATCATCTGGATCGCGCCGATGAAGCCGCTGCTGCAGTGGATGGAAACGGGGCGCTGGCGGCCCTAAAGAGACCCGCGTAGCCCGAACAATGGCATCAGCTTGCTGGCGAGATGCTCCTCCAGCGCGGTCAGCACAGGTTTGGGCGTCGAGGGCGGATAAAAGCGAACGTCGATCCTGACCCGGCCGAACGGACCGGCCCAATGGCGCAGGTGCAGCGCGTAGACCTTTTTCGCGCCGAAGCCGAGATGCTCCATCAGGCACTTGTGGAGGTTGCGGCTGCTGCCGACGTAAAGGACCGTGCCGGGATGGTGCGGGAGGGGCAGGATCGGGCAATAGCAGCGTTGGTCGACGCCAGCGTCTCGCGCTGCGGTCATCGACTCATGAACCAGTTCCGGCGCCGCATCGTGCAGGCTGATCGAATAGATCGCGGCCTGCGACAGGTTCAAATTTAGCTCGATATCCGCGCGCAACGGCTTCTTGCGGTCGTCGGACAATGTTGCGAGGTCGACCTCATAATGGCTATTTGCGCCCGGCTCGACTGATCCGACGCGGCTCGCCAAGTCTCTGAGCAGATGGGCTGCCTCCGTTTCAAAACGCATCATTACTACTTTGTCACCTGCGCTGGCGGCCGCGTCGCTGCGCCAGGGTCGCGCTGTTGGATTGCTCCTCCATGGCCAGCCGCCGCCACCGATCGAGGCGCGTTGGCAATAGTGCGCCTTCGGCAACGAGCGCCTGCACGGCGCAGCCCGGCTCGACCTCATGCGCGCAATCGGAGAAGCGGCAGTTCTCCGCGGCGGCTACGATATCGTCGAAAATCTCGGCAATGCCCACCGCCGCGTCGGATAATTGCAGTTCGCGCATGCCCGGTGTGTCGAGCAGCCAGCCGCCATGATCCAGCCTGTGCATCTCCCGTACCGTCGTCGTGTGACGCCCGGTGCCATCGCCCTTGCGTATCGCCTGTGTGGCGATGCTGTCCGACCCGCGCAGGCTGTTGACCAGCGTCGATTTGCCGACGCCGGACGACCCCATCAGAGCGACCGTCTCACCCTTGGCGCACCACATGGCCAGCGACGCGACGCTGGCCGGATCACGTGCATCGACAGCCTTGACCAGCAATCCCGGTTGAAGCTTGTGCACCGCCTCCACGAACGTCTCGGGGGTTTCCGTCAGATCCGTCTTGGTCAGCACCACCACGGGATTGACCCCCACCTCTCGCGCCAGCACCAGATAGCGCTCCAGCCGGGCGGCGCTGAAATCCTGATTGCAGGATGCGACGAGGAACACCGTGTCCACATTCGCCGCGATCAACTGCGATTTCCGGTCGGTGCCCGGCGCCCGCCGCTTGAACAGGCTCTGCCGGCGAAGGATGCGAACGGGTTGCTGCGTCTGCTCGTCGAGCAACAGCCAGTCTCCCACAGTCGGATGATCGTCCTCGTCGACGGCATCCGGCATATGCGGATTGACGAAGCGCAGCGATGCTGCACCCGCAACGGCGATCTTGCCGCGGTGGACCGACAGCACCCGGACGGGATGATGGTGCGTCTCTGCATCCAAGATATCGGCGCTGAAAAATGGTCGCCAACCGAGGTCGACCAGAGCTTGATTAACGGATTCCATTCAAGGCCTGACATTGTGGTCGATGGCGCCGGGCACGCCACATGGTTTGACCGACGGCCCGATCCTGTCGACCGACCCGCGCGTGAACTGACATGATCGTATAGCAGTTGTTCGGAAACTAGGCCACTGCGGGCGGCGTCTCGCCCAGCACCTGCCTGATCGCCAGACCGGCGAGACGAGCGGTCCCAAGAAGCTGGTCGAGGCTGTGTCCGTTACGCGCCTTGGCGGACAGGCCGGACATGGTCGTGCTGACAAAGTCCGTCAGCCTTTCGGCCTCCGCCGGATGGCGGGCAGCGATATAGTCGCGGATCACCCCCTCGGCGGCGACGTTAAACGCGACGGCTGCCTCGCGTGCTTCCGGATCGTTACAGCGCGTGCCTTCCACGACCAGGCAGCCCGCCGCGACGGGATCGGCGGCATAGTAGCGGGCAGCCACCTCCAACCCTTCCGCGAGGCATTCGGCCACGGGCCGGTCGTCCCGCAGAATGTCCGCGAGCGGGATGGCGGCGGTCCCGGCATAATGGTCGAGAATGCGGGTGTAGAGGCCGAGTTTATTACCGAAAGCCGCATAGAAGCTGGGCGGGTTGATGCCGAGCGCCTTGGTAACGTCGGCGACGCTGACCGCGTCATATCCGCGGGCATGAAACAGGTGCTGGGCAGTGACGACAGCCTCGTCCGGGTCGAAGCGACGGGGCCGCCCTCGTCCGCGAGATTTTTTTGTATCGTCCATTACAAATTCCTTGCAGCCGCCCTCCTTTAAATTATGTAGTGTATCTTACATTTAATCTCAAGGAGGCCTTATGGCCATGTTCGAAGGAAAAACGGTTCTCATTCTCGGCGGGAGCCGCGGCATCGGAGCGGCAATCGTCCAGCGCTTCGCAGCAGAGGGCGCGGTCGTCACCTTCACCTATGCCGGATCGCATGACGCCGCGGAAAGGCTGGCGGCCGAGACAGGCAGCACGGCGGTACAGACCGACAGCGCAGACCGCGACGCAGTGATTGCGCGCGTCCGGGACAGCGGGCCGCTGGACGTGCTGGTGGTCAATTCGGGCTTCGCATTGTTCGGGGATGCGCTGGAGCAGGACCCCGACGAGATCGACCGGCTGTTTCGGGTCAATGTCCATGCGCCCTATCATGCTTCCGTCGAGGCGGCGCGGCAGATGCCCGATGGCGGGCGCATCATCGTGATCGGGTCGGTGAACGGCGACCGCATGCCGGTTCCGGGCATGGCATCCTACGCGCTGAGCAAATCCGCGCTGCAGGGGCTGACGCGCGGTCTGGCGCGGGATTTCGGACCACGCGGCATCACGATCAACGTCGTTCAGCCCGGCCCAATCAATACGGACGCCAACCCAGCGGACGGGCCGATGAAGGAGCTGATGCACAGCTTCATGGCGATCAAGCGTCATGGCCGGCCCGAGGAAGTGGCGGGGATGGTGGCCTGGCTGGCCGGGCCGGAGGCAAGCTTCGTGACCGGCGCGATGCACACGATCGACGGGGCATTCGGCGCCTGATCGAGCGGCATGTAGCGGCCGGGGTGTTGCCGCCCCGGCCGTTTCGGGCAGGCGACACTTTGCGACCATTGGGGGTGCCTGCTGGCACAAGGCTGCGACAACTGGTCCCTATCTATGGATCATCGCCGGACCGAAACGGCACCCGATAAGGAGAAACAGTCGTGAAGAAGTTCATCCTCGCAGCCGTCGCCGCATCGCTCATCGCCAGCCCCGCCCTTGCGGCCCCGGGACGGCAGGACAATGATCGCGGCCACCAGATGCAGAGCCGACATCAGGATCGCGGCCATCAGGTAAAGGTCGTAAAGAAGACGACCTACAAGCCCGCACCGGTCCAATATCGCACCGACTGGAAGCGCGGTGAGCGTTTCGACGGCCGCAAGGCGCGCAACTATCGCCAGATCGATTATCGCCAGCATCGCAATCTGAAGGCCCCACCGCGTGGCTATCATTATGTGCAGTCCGGCAATGACGCGGTGCTTGTCGCCATCACCAGCGGCGTGATCTCCGCGATCTTCACCAACGCGCTGCGTTAAACGATCATCTGCGTGACAAAATGGCGGGGCTGCGGCTCCGCCATTTTTCATGGGGCCTTGTGGCGACGACAATAGGTGATCGGCGCCATGGGTCCGCGCCCAGTTCGGCAAACGGTACAACGGCGGGGTGAGGCCCGACGAGGTAGAGCGGATGTCTCCCGCGGCGAAGAGCAACTGACGCTCCCTTGGTGGCCGATAAGCGCTGGCATATCACAAGGGCTTGGGCCATCCTGACGATCGCTGCTGCAGGAGAGTGCGTGTCCCGTTTGCCGACGATCGTCATGAGCGCCATTATTGCCCTGGCCCCGGCCGCCGCGATGGCCGAAACGCCGCGTGAACTGCTGACCACCGCGGCTTTCCAGACGCAGAGCAAGTCCGCCGCCCTCGCACTTGTCGATCAGGCGATCAAGGCGTCGGAAAAGATCCTGTCCACCCGCCCTGGCGACCATGAGGCGATACTCCAGCAGGGCGTCGCCATCGGCTATCGCGCGAAGCTGACTCGCAACCGTGGGGACGCGAAAGCATCGCTCGCGATTTTTCAGCGTCTCGCCGCCAAAGACCCACGCGACGCCGAGGCGCAATTGGCCCTCGCTGGCTGGCATCTCGACGCCATCGACCAGTTGGGGGGCTTTCTGGCCCAGACCGTGCTGGGTGCAAAAGCGCAGGCTGGCGAGGCCGCATTGGGCCGCGCCGTCGCCCTCGGCGGCGACCGTGCCTTCTATCCGGGGGTAGCGGCGATGATGCTGATCAGGAAGAACCGCGATAACGTCGCTCAGGCGCGCCTATGGGCGGAGCTTGCCATGAAGGCCCAGACGCCGACACCGCTCGACGCCCTCATGAAGCGCGCCGCCACCGCCATTGCCCCGGCGCTGCGCGCGAATGACGGGAAGGCCGCGGCGGGGATCGCCCGCAAGCTGCTCCCATTCGGGAAACTGGCAGAATAGATGGCCTAGCCGCGGCTGCCGCCATATGGCGCGGACAGGACCATCTCCTCTCGCCAACCGTGATTATGCGGGCGGCAGATGCTCGGCCAGCGCGGCGATCGTCAGCCCCGCAAAGCTGGATGTCGATACGCCATCAAGCTGGATCGGATGTTCGATGGTAAGGGTCGCCTGCGCCTGATGCGCCGGATCGAGTGCGAGCCAAGCCCGCACCGCGCCCTCCAGATTGGTGACCTCCGCCACATCCTGCCCGCCGCGCTCGACATTTTCCAGAGCGGCGCTGACCGACCAGTCGATGGCCGGGGTCTTCGTCTGGTCCGTCCAGCTTGCTTCGACCATCATCTGTCTCCTGCCATCGCCGTTAAGGCCCGTCACTGCATAGCGGCGCACCTGCGCGCGAAGTTCCTAGTCTGCTCAACCTGGCGCATCGAGTGCGAGCAAGTCCTGCTCTTCGGGGTGACGGTCCAGATAAGCCGCCACGAACCGGCAAAGCGGCACGACCTTGAGCCCTTGCGCCCTGACATCGTCGAGCGCGCCCTTGATCAGGCGGCTGGCGATGCCCTGCCCTTCGAGCGCTGCCGGCACCTCGGTATGCGTGAACACGATCGCTCCGTCGCGGCGGTCATAGGCGGCAATGGCCGTCCCGCCTTCGACGTGAAGCTCATAGCGGCTCGCGGCCTCATCGTTCCGTACAGAGGCGTCGGTCATGACGACGGCAGATCCGGTGTATGCTGGAGGGTCGCGGCCGAACTGAGCGGGCCGCCCGCGAGCCGAATGCCGTCCTCGCCCGCGACGCCGGGCGCTTTGGCCTTATAATAACGGTAGCCGACATAACCCAGGGTTCCGAGCGCGGCGAGTTTCAGTAACACAGGCAATCTCCACCAATTCAGTCACCGGGAACGGGCGATGGCCAGCCCTTGTTCCGAAAGCCACCAAATGGCGTCCGGCGAGAGCCAGTCCGCGAACGGCATCTCTTCAATGCGCAGTTTACCGTATTCCCTCGCAAAAGGTTGCATGGTCTGGAATGCATGGCTTTCCAGCCATATTCGGAGCGGCTCATGGAACAACCAATCCCCTCGCGTCGCCAATTCCTGACGGCCATCGGCAATCTGGCCAGCGCAGGGTGGATCACCATGCATTGGCCGCAGATCGCGGTCGCTGCCGAGCATAAGGGCCATGCTGGACATGACATGTCGGCACCGCCCACGACACTCGGCACGCTCAGCGCCGCCGAAGCGGCCGAGATCGACGCCATCGCGAACCGGATCGTGCCCGGTGGCGCGACGCCGGGCGCGCGCGACGCTCACGTCGTCAATTTCATCGACAATGCGCTGGGCAGCTTCTTCGCAGCGCAACTGCCATCCTTTCGGCAGGGTCTGACCGAATTTCAAACCGGCTATGCCGCACGCCACGGCACCGCCGCGCCATTCTCCGCGGCGCCCGAGGCGCAGCAGGTCGCCTGGCTGAAGGAAGTCGACAAGACGCCCTTCTTCATGGCGGTGCGGCGCCTCACCGTGCTGGGCCTGATCGCCCTGCCGAAATATGGCGGCAACCACGACAATCTTGGGTGGAAGCTGATCGGGGTGATCGACAACCACGCCTGGGAGCCGCCCTTCGGCTATTATGACGAGAATTACACGGGGTTCGAGCCCTATCCCGGCACCAAGCCCTACACCGCCTGACGGAGCCGTCCCATGGATCGCAAGACATTCAAGACCAGCGAGACAGTCGATTTCATCGTTGTCGGCTCCGGCGCCGCGGGCGGCATCATGGCGCGCGAACTGGCGCAGGCCGGCAACAGCGTCGTCATAATGGAACAGGGCCCACGCATGGAGCCCTGGGAATTCGAGCATGACGAACTGAAATATCGCAACCTGTCGGGCATCACCAACAACCCGGCCACCAATCCCCAAACCTTCCGCCGCGACGCGGACCGGAAGGCCGAACGTGCACCCGGCCGGAACCCTCTGACCTATGCGCGGGTCGTCGGCGGCAGCAGCACGCATTTCAACGCCAATTTCTGGCGCCTGCATGAGATCGACTTCATCGAGGGCAGCCGGCTGGGCTCCATCGAGGGTGCCAGCCTGGTCGACTGGCCGATCACCTACGCCGAACTGGAACCCTATTATACCAAGGTGGAATGGGAAGTCGGCGTCTCCGGACTCGCCGGGGCCAGCCCGTTCGATCCGCCGCGCAGCAAGCCCTATCCGATGCCGCCGCTGCCGGTGAAGTCGTCGGGCGTGCTGTTCGAACGCGGTGCGCGAAAGCTGGGCCTGCACCCCTTCCCGGCGCCGATGGCCATCAATTCCGTGGTCTACAAGAATCGCCCGCCCTGCCTCCAGTGCGGCCTGTGCGGCGGTTTCGCCTGCGAAGTGGCGGCCAAATCATCGTCGGTATGGACCGTCATACCCGAGGCCGAAGCCACCGGCCGCTGCGAAGTGCGTTCCGAAAGCTATGTGTTCCGCATCGGCATGAACAATGCCGGCCGCGCCACGGGCGTGCATTATTACGATAAGGACAAAAAGGAGCAGTTCCAGAATGCGCGCGCCGTGGTCGTATGCGCCAATGGCGCCGAGACCCCAAAGCTGCTGTTGAACTCGGCCACCCCCGCTTTTTCGGACGGTCTCGCCAATTCGAGCGGAAAGGTCGGCCGTTATCTGATGTTCAACAAGGGCGGCGGCGCAGCGGCACGGTTCGAGCATCCGCTCAACGAGTACAAGGGCGCCAACGTCACGCGCATCCTGCATGATTTCTACGACAGCGACCCCAAGCGCGGCTTCTATGGCGGCGGCGGCTTCGATGCGCGCTCCGGCGGCCCGCTGACCTGGGGGCAGAGCGTGCCCGAGGGGACACCGACCTGGGGCCCGGGGTTCAAGGAATATCTGGAATCCTACACCTACTGGATGAACTGCTCGGGGCATGGCACCTCGCTGGCGCAGGAGACCAATCGCGTCGACATCGATCCGGAGCTGAAGGACGACTGGGGCGTGCCGGCGATCCGCGTTACCTACAAGGATCATCCGGACGATGTGAAGCATGCCGCCTGGCAGGCGGACCGCGCCGTGGAGATCATGGACGCGGCC
>JBEVNC010000229.1:0-42662 GCA_040508315.1 Sphingobium sp. | reverse complement strand
CTCGGTCACGAGCGGCTTGAGGTAGCGCAGCAGCGCGGCGTCGTGCGGATCGCGTGCGTCCCACTCGCGGGCGAGCGCGATGTCGTCGTGGCGTAGCCCGGTCCGGCGTGCCGCCCGCGCGTGCAGCGCGACCCCGGGCTTGGAGTGGTGGTGCTCGGCGACCGCGAGGGCGATCCGCTCGAGCGTCCCCGGCTCCAGATGGCCGTGACGCAACTCGGACCGCAGGCGTGCGTAGCCGCGCAGCGCGGCGGGTGCGCCGGCGAGGACGCCGAGGAAGTTGGGGAGCTGCCCGCCGGTCGAGAGGACGCCGCGCAGCAAGGGCTGCGAGCCCTCGGGGGCGGTGAGGTCGTCGTGGATCTGGAACCGGCTCATGGAGGTCTTCATCGCCACTCGGGGCCGTCGTCGCCCCGCTCCTTACGCTTCGTAAGTCTAGCCCGCTGTTCATGACGCAACGGACTCGCGCGTCGATGATCATCCGGGCGCGGAACGCGCTCGGATCACCGGGGTGGCGCCGCTGCGCGCTAGTACGTCAGCGTCGAGGCGTGGGGGGGGGGGGCGCCCGGGGGGGGGGTGCCCCCCCCCCCCCCCACCCCCCCCCCCCCCCCCCCCCCCCCGCCGCCCCCCCCCGCGCGCCCGGGGGGCCCCCCCCCCCCCCGCGCCTGAATGGTCGAGGCAATGTGGTCACCGAAGGTTCCCGGATGCTGGGCAGGCTGCGACTGCACTATGTCGCGATGACGCGCCCGACTCATCTCCTGTGCTTGGCGATGCGCAAGGATGTCTTTGCCCCAGGAGAACTCGACATTCTCACCGGGCGCGGCTGGACGGTCATCGATTGCTGTTTGCCTGCGCAGGCCTGAGCATCCGATGACAGCTTTCAGGATTGCCGACTGTTAGGTCGAACGACAGACATTGGGCGCGTTGCTGTCAGGAGTCTTCGCTGAGCGAACGGCAGTTTCTGGCGGAAGTTGACACCCAAAGTCCGACCGCGAACGACTCAATTTGATTGGCAGGCGCGCCTTCGACCAAGCTGGTGACTGATCGGCGCGCGGCACGGGTTTGGACAGTCGGCTGGGACTGCCAAATTCCCAGTAATTCGGGTAGCTGTGGGCGATGCCGTCACGCGACTCTAACGCATTGCGTCTCCTTCACACTTCGGACTGGCACATCGGCCAGGAACTCCACGGGCATGACCGGCAGGAGGAGCACGATGCGTTCCTGGGCTGGCTGATCGAGCAGATCGGCACGCTCGAGATCGACGCGCTCGTTGTGACCGGCGACATCTTCGACGTGGCGAACCCACCGGTCACCGCGACGGCGCGCTTCTACGGTTTCCTCCGCGACGCGCTCGCGACGCATCTGCGGCTGCAGATCGTCATCGTCGGCGGCAACCACGATTCGGCCGCGCGCATCAACCTGTCCAGCGCACTGCTGGGACGCGGCCGCGTCCACCTCGTCGGCCAGTTGCCGCGGTGCGAGGGTGCGCTCGATCTTGACGCATTGTTCGTGACGCTCGCCGGCCGTGGCGGAGATCCCGCCGCGCTCCTAGCTGCCATCCCGTATTGTCGGCCGGCGATCTCGGTCGTGGCGACCTCGCCTCTCTCTATTCCGAAGTCGCGATCGCCGCCGAGGCGAGGGCGGTCGGCCTGCCAGTCGTCCTGACCGGCCACCTTCATGTGTCGGGTGGCGACGTGTCGATCGATTCCGAGCGCAAGATAGTGATCGGCGGCGAGGAGGCGGAGGCCTCGACGCTGTTCGACGGGCGCGCCGCCTATGTCGCCCTCGGCCACCTGCACCGTCCGCAGAACGTCGCCGGCTCGACGCTGATCCGCTACGCGGGATCACCGATCCCGCTCTCGGTCGCCGAGCGCGACTACCGCCACTCGGTCACCGTCGTTGACCTGGGCGACGGCGAGCCGCGGGTCAGCATCGTGGAGATCCCCCGCTTGGCGGCATTCTTGTCGTTTCCGACTGCTGGAGCGCAGTCGCTTGAGGAGGTGGAGCTAGCGTTCGCCGCCTTCGAATTTGGCGAACCGGAGACGGCCGGCCGGAGGCCGTTCATCGAGGTCGCGGTGCTCCTCGACCGGCCTCAGCCCGGGGTCACAGCCCGCATCCACGCGGCGCTGGAGGGCAAGCCGGTCCGGCTCACCCGCATCCGTTCGGTCTATCCTGACGCGCCGGTGCGGGACGGCCTCGCCGGACGGGGCGACGCGCTGGACGCGATCGAGCCCTCGGCGGTTTTCGCCGCGCTCTATGCCGAGCGCCACGCGGCCGAACCCGAAGAAGCCCTCGCCCGCGCTTTCGCCGAGTTGGTGGTCGCCGTGCAGTCTGAGACCCAGCCGTGAGGGTGCTCGCGATACGCGGTCAGAACCTGACCAGCCTCGCCGGCGAGTTCGAGGTCGATTTCGAGTCCGAGCCCCTGGCGTCGGCAGGCATCTTCGCGATCACTGGCCCGACCGGGGCTGGCAAATCGACGTTGCTCGACGCCGTGTGTCTCGCGTTGTTCAACCACGTGCCCCGGCTGGCATCGGCGGCGCGCGGCCAGGTCGGCGGAGCCGGGGGGGAGACTATCTCGGCAGACGACCCCCGCGCCCTGCTCCGCCACCGGGCAGGCGAGGGGTTCGCGGAGGTCGATTTCATCGGTCTCGATCGCGGTCGCTACCGCGCACGCTGGTACGCGAAGCGCGCGCGGCTTCGGAGCGACGGAGCTCTCCAACTCGTCCAGCAGACCTTCACCAACCTCGACACCGGCGAGGTCTACGGCGGCACGCGCACCGAGACGCTAAACGCGATCCGAAGCAAGGTCGGGCTTACCGCCCAGCAGTTCGGACGAGCAGTGATGCTCGCGCAGGGTGATTTCAACGCCTTCATCGACGCGGACTCGAACACACGGGCCGAACTGCTCGAGAAGCTGACCGGCACGGACCTCTACGCACGCCTCGGCTTGGCGGAGCGCGCGAAGGCCGACCGCCTTCGCGCGGCGCTGAAAGCGATCGAGTTGCGCATCGCCGCGCAGAACGGCCTCGACGACATCCCGCGTGCCGAGGCCGAGGACCGCCTGTCGAAGGCGAGCGGCAAGCACGAGGCGGCGAAGGATCTGCTGGCGGCGCGCGAGCTTGATCGGAACTGGCACGCACGTGCAGGCGAACTGGCAGTGCGTGTCGAGGCGGCCGAGCAGGCTCGCGGGGCGGCGGAGCTCAAGTGGTCCGAGGCCGAGCCGCGGCGTGTCGACATGGCCAACCGGCGGGTCGCGTTCGCCATCGTTCCCGCATGGCAGGCGGCCGCCGTCGCGACCGCGAAGGTTGCCGCGACGGAGCAGCGCATATCCGAACTCAACGGCGAGGCCATAGCTGCTCGGGAACGCGAGGTTGAGACCTTAGCCGTCGACGGTGCCGCCGCCGAAAAGCTGAGGCTGGCGGAGCAGGTTCGCGAGCGCGAACGGCCCAACCTCGAAGCCGCCCGCGCCCTTGATACCCGGATCGCCGAGCTCGGTGCCAAGCTGACGCCACTGACGGCCGCGCGAGAGGCAGCCTCCGGCGACGTCGAGGCAAGCGGAACGCGCCGGGCGACCGCCATTTCCGAGCGCGACGAGGCGACGGCTGTCCGCAAGGTGCTGGTCGATTGGCTCGATGCCAACAAGTCGCGTAGCTCGCTTGCAGCACGGCGCGACGATCTCGCCGCAGACCTCGACGAACATGCCGATCTGTCGGAGCGCGTGGATGCGCTGCAAGCCGAAGCCAGCACGCTTGCCACTCGGTTGTCTGAAGCCCGCGTTTCGCTGGTCGAGGCCGCGACGTCGGCGACCATGGCCCGCGAGGCGCTCACGGCGGCGGAAGAAGCCGGCAGGATTGCTCGCGCCGCGCTGCCGACGCCCGACGCCGCCGCCGACGCGGAGACTGAGCGTGATAGGCTGACCGGGGTCGAGCCCTGTTTGCTGGCGTTCGAGCGCGCAGCATTTGAACTCGGACGGCAGACCGATGCGATCGACGCCGACCGCGCCGAGCTCGGGCGCATCGACGCCCAACTCGCGGCATCGAATGAGCGCAAGGGCGAGATCGATGCCGCGTCTCCGGTCCTCGAGGCGCGCCACGCCGAGGCGATGCGGGCAGGCGCGCTGTCCGCCGCCGCGTCCGGGAACGCGGCCGAGCGGCTCCGTGCGGAACTGGTAGCGGGCGAGCCCTGCCCGGTCTGCGGTGGCACGGACCATGCCCTCGAGGCGCTTGCCGGCCTGATCCATGGCCGCGCGGCCGAAGACGCGCATCACGTCGCGGAATTGGCGGCGGAGATCACGGCGCTTGGCAAGGAGCGAGCCGTCCTGCTCGATCGGATCGGTCAAGATGGCGCCCGTTGCGCCGCCGTCGCGGTGCGCATCGAGAAGGGCGAGACGGCGGTTTCGACCGCGACCGACGTGCGTGACGCCGCATCGAGGAAGCTGCTGGAGGCCTTGGACCCATGCGCGATTGATGTCGCGATCGGACCGCAGGCGATCCGCGCCGAGGTGTCCTCTCGGCTGCGGGTGGTCGAGGACCGCCGCGCTCTATTCTTGCGGGCGCGCGAGGATGAGAAGCGGTTCTCGGCAGCGCTCGACGCCGCCCGTACCACCTCATCGGACGCCATCGAGCAGGAGCGCGTCGCCAGGCAGACCGTCCGGGATCTGGAGGCCGAGGCGGGACGCAACGCGGAGCGGCTCGGCGATGCCGGCAGACGGCGCGACCAGGTTGCGGCGGGACTGGATGTCGCACTCAACCCACTCTTCGACTGGCGCATCGACACCACGGCGGTCGGCACGCTGGATGGCCTCGTCGAGGTTTGGCAGGAGAAGACCCGTGAGATCGCGGCGATCGACGCCGAGATGCCCGGTCTCGGCAAGGCCGCGAGCGATGCCGAGATCGAGCACGGCCGCGAGGCCGCGCGGCTCGAGGGTGCGGTGAAGGCCGAACGCGCGTGCGGCGACGAACGCGACAAGCTGATCGGCGAGCGCGCGCCAATGCTCGGCGGGGAAACGGTCGAAACCGTCGCCGACCGCATCGCCAAAGCCGTCGAGGCGGCCTCGACGGAACGCGAAGCCGCGCGGATCGCCTGCGACGGTGCCAGGTCGGCCGCCGCCGCCGCGCAGGCGCGCCATGGGCAGGCTGTGAAGTCGCTTGAGCTCGAACAGGCCGACGCGGAGATGCGGACGCGAACCTTCGACGCAGAACTCGTCGCGAGGCAGGTCAGCCTAGAACTGGTAAAGCGGGTTGCGGCCGACGGCGAGTCCGCACTCGACGCGGAGGCGAAGGCGCTGGCCGAGATCGACCGCGCCGTCGTCGCCGCCGAGGCCGAGCTTCGCCCGCGTGTGGAAGACCGCGACGCCCATGCCGCGACCGAGGCGCCGACGATCCAGCGGGAGGCGCTCGACGAGGCGCTCCGCGAGGCCGGGACCGCCGAGGCTGCGGCGCGGGCCGAGCTGAGCGAGGCGGAATTTGTGATACGTCAGGACGACCGCGCGCGCGACGCGACGGCGGCACTGCGGTTGACGCTCGATCGGGAGCGCGCCGCCGCGCATCCATGGTTCCAACTCGACGTCCTGATCGGCGATGCGACCGGCAACAAGTTCCGGAAATACGCGCAAGGGCTGACGCTGGAGCGCCTGTTGCTCCACGCCAACGTCCGCCTCGAGGAGCTCAAGCCGCGCTACTCGCTGGAGCGCGCGCCCGGCGGTGAGATGCTAGTGCAGGTGGTCGACAACGACATGGCCGGTGAAATCCGTGGCCTGCCCAACCTGTCCGGCGGCGAGCGCTTCCTCGTCAGCCTCGCGCTGGCGCTCGGCTTGTCCGAGATGTCGACCGGCCAAGGCCTGCGGGTCGAGAGCCTGTTCATCGACGAGGGGTTCGGCGCGCTCGACAGCGCCAGCCTAGGCCAGGCGATCGGCGTGATCGAGCAACTGCACGCGACCGGGCGCCGCGTCGGTGTCATCAGCCACATCGAGGACGTGAAAGAGAGGATCGCAGTCAAGATCGCGGTGACGCCGGCGTCGAACGGAAGCAGCGCGATCGAGGTGCAGAGTAAATGATGAGTGTCGACCACACCTACACAGAAGGATCGAACGGTGCGCAATGAGTAGCTGCGGGCTTCGCGGAGCGGCCGCGTAAACTTCCGGAATTAAGGCGCAAAGCCAACCGGCTGGATTGCGCCTTACGAATGGCGGGTTTCAGCAAGAGCTGCCGCTCATATCAACGACGCTGAATGTCTTGAGTTGGTCGCGTTCTGCCGGAATAGCTGCCGGGCCGCACCTGGGGAGCGAATTGTGGCGCTGAGTGACCGGGAAGGGGCGATGCCGTCGAAAAGGCAGACGGCCCGGGAAGATAGCCAGCATTGCGCATCAGGCTTTAAAGCAGTGCTCACGGTGCCAGCGGACAAATTGAAGATGAGGTCTATCCGCCTCTCTCGAGGGAATGAGGGCGCGGCCGGTGGCATTGATCACCGACCGGATGCTGTATGGGTCGTTGGCCTGCCGCGACACCAATATATTCAGATCGTCTGTTAGCCCGATCAGCCCACGATCAAACATCCAGTGTGCCGTGCCGGACAGGGCAATACCGTTGCTCACGATGTCGGGACCGCTCGCTTCGACGGGCCGAATATGGGCAGCCTCTACCTCTGCTCGTCCACCACCGTTGATGAGCTTCAGACCCGTGACGGCACAGCGCTCGTCATAGGCTCGCAGTACAATCCGACGAAATACACGGTCGCGGATAACACGTGATACGAGAGTGGCCACCCGCTCTCGTGCTTCCTCGAACATGAAGGGGATACGATCTTCGCGGAGGATATGCTCGGCACCGGCAATGTCTGTCCTAGGCAACAGCGGGTTTTCATCGTCGAGGCCAGCCGCGATGATCCTGCTGAAATCTGCAGGCGACAGCCCCCGCACGGCTGCCTGTGCTCTGCCGGAAATCCGTCCCGCCTCGTTGAGAACGCCGCGTTCGATTGGCCCGCTCTCGTCTGCGAAAGGCACAGGCGCTGCGAAATCCAGGTAGCTGCCCGGCTCGATCAGCGCGAGATACATGGCCGGTGCCGACGGATCCTGGATGACCTGCTCGACCTTGGCGAAAGCGTAGTACCCCTTTGTGCCAGCTACCTTGCGCGGCTCGTAATAGATGATCCAGTCCCCGACGCAGGAGCGTGCCCGCTCGAGATATTGTCGAGGGAACTGATAGCGCTCTGCCGGTGTGTCATCATAGATTGAGTCTGGTCGATGGATGAAAACGCCGAATGCCATGGGCGCTCATAACCCTTCCGTCCGGTACGCGCCAACAGCCAGATTATACCGCCTTCGAAATAAATTCTCAGGACCCCCGTGCATTTTGCGTGAAGGTCGTCAATAAGGCGCGCCCCGCGTTGGCCGGGCATTGAAAATACAGAAAAACAGATACTTGGGGGTACGCAAAATTATGCGATTTGGTGATCGGCAAGCTGATGAAAATCCCACCCCGAACAGCCGGAAACGCGGACGTAAGCCTCTCCCAGTCCCCATGCATCCAACACCCATTTCAAACGAGTGGATTGAGATCGATAGCTTCCATGAAGCCCTCCGTCTCCACATGGCGCGGCATCAGGAATCCTATGTCGTGCTTCAGCGGGCGCTCGCGCAGGTCGGTATCAAAATCGATCCGGCAACAATCAAGATATGGGCATCCGGTCTGAAGCTCCCTCGCAACGTAAAAAGCTTGGAGGCACTGGCTCGAATTGAGCAACGCTACAGTCTGCCAAAAGGATATTTCTCAGCGAAGATCCCATCGTCGGGTCGTGCCGCCAGTAGGCCACGGCTGCGCAATGTTGAGCCAGCCGAGCAACGTCGCCTTGCCTGGCATTTGCCTGATGACTTCGGCAAGCGCTCAAAGGCCCAGCAAGAAGAGATCCTCGCCTGGATCAGAAACGTGGTGGTATCGGGCGCAACAGAATATCGGCGGTATCAGGCCGAGGCTACCAAACATTCCTACGGCATTCGTTTTCCGACGCTAACCGGCAAGAAGAGTCGGCGTGCGCCAACGGCAAATGATGGCGTTGCTGCCGATCTTCACCGCGTTTCCGTGGATGCGCCGCCGCAGCTGGCTGGCGAAATGGCTGAGTTGGTGCGCTTCAAATCCGCCACGCTCACAGACATTGGATTTCAGCGCAGTGGCGTATGGGGCGAAGAGACGGCTTCTCAGAAGATTGAGCATCTGGGCCTCATGTTCGGTGCGCTTGCTGCCGCTCCTGGCGGCTCGGTTGCCGGGAGAGGGATACCGCTGTCGCACCTTAGCTTCGCTATGCTGCTGTTTCCCAGAGTCTGGGATTGGTATGTTCAGTGGCGCGAGAGGCGGCGAGGGTTTTACAATCGTTGGGAAGTGGAAATGCTTCGCCTCGGCATGGCCCTCACGCGGGAGGGCACCGGATGGCTGCGGCAACAACCGCAATTGGCGGATCGCCTCTTGGCAGTCGAAGGTTTGATCTCAGAACTGGATATTTCCGAGGTCCGTGCGGATTGGGCTGCAGCCTGTGATCTGGTGCATGCCCATGCCGCAGCCCGATCCAAGGAAATCGAGCGTGTCGCGCGCGTCCATCGTGATCCGTTTGAACCGATCCTTTCCGTGCTGGAGGCAGATAGCCCCGTTGCCGAATATCGGAAAATTGCCGATGAAATTCTCCGTCGCGCGCCTAGTCCCGACTGCTATCCGCGCGCGGCGGCAGAGGCATCCCGCTCGATCCTGCTCATTCGCCTCGGGTTGCACCTTGGGTTGCGACAGAAGAATCTACGGCAGCTGATGGTGTGCCCGCGCAATCAGTTGCCGAGGTCGGAGCTGCAGCTGGAGAAGCTCAAACGCGGAGAAATCCGCTGGAGCGAACGGCATCATGGCTGGGAAGTACTGATACCAGCGGTCGCGTTCAAAAATGCGGATTCGTCGTTCTTCGCAGGAAGGCCTTTCCGGCTTGTCCTTCCGGATCTGGGTGGCTTATACAGCCACATTGTCGATTACATCCAGCGGCACCGCCGTGTGTTGCTGAATGGGGCAGAGGACCCTGGCACCTTCTTCGTAAAGACCGTCAAGACCAGCAGCCGGATCGCGGAATTTGATCAGAACACCTTCTACGAGGCATGGCGGCACGTCACGCAACGCTACGGGGTATATAATCCTTACACCGGGAGAGGTGCGATCAAGGGGCTGCTACCCCATGGACCGCATAGCATCCGCGATGTCCTCGCGACGCATGTCCTCAAGCAGACAGGATCCTATGAGCAGGCAAGCTATGCCATCCAGGACACCCCAGAAATGGTAGCAAAACACTATGGGCGTTTCCTCCCACAGGACAAATCTGCGCTTGTGGCGGAGATACTGAACCGCGTTTGGGAGGCCGCTTAATGGCTGCCCCCGCCCTTACTGCTTTCGGCAATTTTTCCGGAGAGATTCGGGGGTGCACTTTCTTGCTCTTCTGGCACGGAGATGTCTGATGGGACATTCAAACTTCGATCCAACCATCCGAGAGCGACCGGCATGGAATGCGGGCCGCAAAGCAGGTGCGAAAAGGCGCTGACGCCCAGATAGATCTGGGCAGTCCGCTTCTTTCTTGATCAGGACTGACGCTTAGGGATCGAGCTCTCTTCGATCTAGCGATCGATAGCAAATTACGTAGCTGCGACCTTGTGAAAATCACGATCGGCGACATCGTCTGCAATCACGACATCCGTCACCGCGTTGAACAGAAACGGGGTGCCCGGTACAATTTGAGATCATGGGTGACGCCCGGGCGAGCTTGCTAAAATGGCGCGAATTGCGGGGCGGGAGTATCAAGATTTCGTGGTCCCGAGCCGGACCATCAGGCTGACCGCATGAGCACGCGGCAATATGCGCGCGTCGTGGATGAGTGGGTGACGGGGATTGGCCTGCCGAGTGAGGATTATGGCACGCATTGCATGCGGCGAACGATGTCTATCATCTACAAGGCGACCGACAACTTTCGGACCGTGCAGATACTGCTCGGGCATACCAGGATCGAAAGTACGGTCAGATATCTTGGTGTCGATGTGGAAGATGCGCAGACGTTGGCTGAAGGCACGGAGATTTGAAGTTTTGCCGCATCTTGGCGGCCAAGTTTTAGCCTGCAGCTTGCGCGCCGGCGCGCGCGCAGCATATTGCTCAAGCCTCCCTCAGCCAATTGGCTACTGCCAGATCCTTGACGCGCTCGAACTCCCGAACATTGTCGGTCACGAGCGTCGCACCTAAACTGAGTGCGTGCGCGGCGATGAGCATGTCGTTCGCCCCGATGGGCGTTCCACGTCGCTCGAGATCGGCGCGCAGCCGCCCGTAGTGAATGTCAGCATCGTCGCCCATTGGAAGGGTTGGCAGCAATTCGAGCACAGCTTCGAGCTGGGCGGTCAGGCGGGACGATCCACGCCGCTCGGCACCGTAACGCAGTTCACCCGCAACTACGATGCTGGTCGCGATCTCGGTTTCACCAACCTCAGCGATCCGTGACGCGATCACACCTTGAGGATGTCGGATCAGATCCGACAGAATGTTCGTATCCAGCAGGAACATGATTTAGAATGCGAAGGGTTCGGCTGGCAGATCGCCGATTGGCCCGAAATCATCCTCGAGCGGTGACAGGGTCTTCAACCGGGCAAGCAGCGAGGATGGGGGTGCCGGCTCGATAATGATGCGCGAGCCTTCCTTGCGCATGATCGCATCTTCTCCCGGGAGTTCGAACTCACGAGGGATGCGGACCGCTTGGCTGCGGCCATTTTTAAATAGCTTTACATGGCGTTCGATGTTCATTCCGACTCCCTCGGCATATGCCTTAGCATATGCTGCCAGAGGTGGCGAGCAAAGGATCGCGCGATGATAAGCAGACGGTCTGACCTGAAAACAGAACAGTTGGCGTTAAACGTCTTAGCTTGGGTCGTTGCGAGCAGCATACCCCATGTGCCGTTTACCTGTTAAGCTGAGGGCGCGTCATTTGGCCGCCGCGTCCGTCATCGTCGGATAGTCTAGCTTACCGGTCCCAAGTACAGGTAGCGCATCCAGCTCGCGAATATCACGCGGGATGGCCAGTTCCGTGACGCCGTTTGCGCGCGCCCAGGCCTGCAGATCACTCGCTTTGGCCCCCTTGCGGGTGGTGAATAGCACCAGTTGTTCGCCTTTGCGGGCGTCGGGGCGCGTGACGACGGCATGTTCGGCCTCGGGCCAAAGCGCGGCGGCATAGCCTTCCACGGCGGGGAGGGAGATCATCTCTCCACCGATCTTGGCGAAGCGCTTGGCGCGGGCGCGGATCGTGACGAAGCCTTCGGCATCGATGGTGATGATGTCGCCGGTATCGTGCCAGCCATCCTCCGGCGGTTGCAACACGCCCGGTGCCTCCGTTTTCAGGTAACCGGCCATGATATTGGGGCCGCGGATGGACAGGCGGCCGCCCTCAATAATGCCAGGCACGTCGTCGAGCCGCGCCACAATACCGGGCAGGAGGCGGCCCACCGTCCCGGCGCGGAAATGCATCGGCGTATTGACAGCGATGACCGGCCCGGCCTCGGTCGCGCCATAACCTTCCAAAATGCGCAGACCGAACTTCTCCGAATAAATCCGGCGTGTCTCGTCGCGCACGCGCTCGGCGCCTGCAAAGATATAGCGCAGCGAATAAAAGTCGTAGTTGTGTGCCATCCGCGCATAGCCCGCCAGGAACGTATCGGTGCCGAACAGGATCGTGGCGTTGCTGTCATAGGCGAGCGCTGGCACGATCCGGTAATGAAGCGGGCTGGGGTAGAGCAGCGCCTTCACGCCGTGCAGGATCGGCAGCAGCGTGCCGCCGGTCAGGCCGAAGCTGTGGAAAACCGGCAGCGCGTTCAGCACCGTATCGGCGGTGTTGAAGTCTATTCGCGCGGCAAGCTGGCGACAGTTGGACAGCAGGTTCCGGTGCGTCAGCACCACGCCCTTCGGCAGGCCCTCCGATCCACTGGTGAAGAGGATGACGGCGGGAGCATCGGGCGAGATGCGCAGCCGTCTGTGGCTGCGCCCGGCGAAGCGGCTGGCGACAAGCGCACGTAACTTGGCGCTGGCGCCGATGGTCGCGCCAATATCCTCGAGCCATAATATCGCCACGCCCGCGGCCTCCAGTGCGGCGACGATCTCGCCCAGCTTTGCCTGGGTCACGAAGGCGCGGGCAGTGATGATAGTGCGAAGCTGTGCAGCGGTGCAGGCAGCCTTCAGATTGGTGAGACCCGCAGTATAGTTGAGCATTGCGGGTACGCGCCCATGCGCCTGAAGCGCGAAGAAGGTTGCGACCACGGTCGAAACGTTGGGCAGCAGCACGCCAACGGCCTCACCCTGCCGCGTGACGGCGGCAAGGGGTTTGCCCAGCGCCAGACTCCCGACGACCAGCCGGTCATAGGACATCGGTTCGCGCTTCACATCCTCGATGACCTGGGCTTTGCCGCCATGGACGTGGCGGGCCTCCAGCAGCGCCTCGAACAGGGTATCTTCGGTATTGGACGTCGCGAAGATCATCGCGCTCATCTCGTCATACAGGCGGCGGCCTGCGATCGCTCGGCGGGCGCGGGCCGTCATCTCGCCTTCGATGGTGAAGCTGCGCGGGGGCAGGACCGTCAGGCGGATCTTGGGGAAGGTGCGCAAGCGCAGTTTGCCGCGCAGCCTGGAGAAAGGCGAATATTGTGCGCCGTCGATACGCACCGGGATGATCGGAGCGTCCGCCTTGTCCGCCACCATGCCGGGGCCGTCGAACACCTTCATCAGCGCCCCGGTGACGGTGATGCGACCTTCGGGGAAGATGACCAGCCTGCGGCCCTCGCGCACGGCCTTCACCATCGCCTTTGCCGCCATGGGATTGGTCGGATCGACGGGAAAGGCGTCGAACAGCGGCAGGAAGGGCTTGATCCACCAGGCTCTGGCGATGCGGGTGTGGACGGCGAATGTCGGCTTGCCGGGCAGGAAGGCAGCGAGCAGCAGCCCATCGAGGAAGGAGACATGGTTGACCACCACGACGGCGGGCGATCCGGCGGCGGGCATATTCTCGCCGCCCGTTACCTCGACACGGTAGAGCAGTCGCAGAAGGCCACGGAAGATCGTCTTGATCACGGTTTCGGGGAGCAGCCAGCAAGAGATAAGCGCAATGCTCAGGGTTGCGAAGCCCATCGCACCGATGACGCCGGGCACGCTCTCGCCGCGCGCCAGCATCAGCGTGGCCACGGCTACCACCGCGACGCTGACTGCGGCGTTGACGATATTGTTCGCTGCGATCGTGCGCGACCGTTCCTCGCGTGGCGAATGGGTCTGGAGGATCGCGTAGAGTGGAACGATGAACATGCCGCCGGCAAAAGCGATGCCGAAGAGATCGATCAGGATGCGCCAGCTCCCCGCCGACGCGACGAAGATGGCAATGTCTGCATCGGGCGCCGTTGGACCATAGCGGCTCGTCGACAGCCACAGGTCGATCATGAAGCCCGCGAGAGCGAGCGCCGATATGGGGACATAGCGGGCCGATACCTCACCGGCAAGCAGTCGGTTGACCATCACCGAGCCAAGCGCGACGCTGAGCGAGAATATCAGCAGGAACAGGGTGGCGACTTCTTGCCTGGCGTGCAGCACACCGCTGACCAGCGGGGCGAATTCGGACAGCAGGACCGCTCCGACGGCAAAGAACCAGCTGATTCCCAGTATCGCCAGCCATACACCCCGGCCATGACGCGCGGCGCGCAATATCTGCCATGTGCTGCGGAAGATGTTGCGATCCACCTTCAGGCCCCGAGCCACCGGCGGTGCGGTCGGCACGGTCACACTGGTGAGGAAGCCGAGCAGGGCGATACCGACGGCGGCAACCCCTGCGGCTTGCGCATCGATGACGCCCGCGAGCAGCTGACCGCCCAATATGGCGACGAACGTGCCCGCTTCGATCAGGCCGGTGCCGCCCATCAGTTCGTGTGGATCCAGATGCTGGGGGAGGATGGAGAATTTGACCGGCCCGAAGATGGTCGAATGCAGCCCCATCAGGAACAGGCAACCCAGCAACAGCGGTATGGATTGCAGGTAAAAGCCGATCAGCGCCAGCGTCATGATGACCACTTCGGCAGCCTTGACCACGCGCACCAGCTTTGCCTTGTCCCAGGCGTCTGCGATCTGCCCCGCTATGGCCGAAAACAGGAAATAGGGCAGGATGAACAGGCCCGTTGCAACCGTCGCCAGTAATCCAGCCTTGGCCGGCTCCGTACGGAACAGCACGAAGTTGGCGAGGAACAGCAGCGCAAACTTCAGCAGATTGTCGTTGAACGCGCCCAGGAACTGGACAACGAACAATGGAGCGAAGCGGCGCTTTCCCAGCAGCAACAGATCAGGTGCGGACATCGTTTGACCTCCGTTTGGGTGATAGCGATAGGTGCATGGTGATCATGTCAGCCCAATCGACATGGCTCACGCCCTCGTTGACAGGGTGGTGATACGCATAAATTAGACATTGATCAATTAATATAATAGACAGTGATCAATTAAATTTCTACAGCCGGTTAATGGGCAGACGATCCGACCATAGCCGCCCCGAATTGGAGGCGTTGATCCTGGAGGAAGGCCACCGCCTTATGGCAGAGGTCGGTTTTGCCCGCTTTTCCGCGCGAGAGGTGGCCAAGCGGATCGGCTATGCCGTGGGAACGCTCTATAATGTCTTCGGCAGCTATGATCGGCTCGTCGCTGCGATCAACACCCGCACATTCGAACTATGGGCGGCGCATCTGGAAGAGCGGCTGGCCCAGCCATCGACTGACCGGATCGTGGCACTGGTGGAGGGATATTTCAGCTTCGCCGCGGCGTATATGCCGCTTTGGACGGCGATCTACGACCATCGCCTGCCGCCTGACATGACTATGCCCGAGGAGTTTGTGGCGCGGCGTGGACGGTTGACCGATGTCGTGGTGCGCGAAGTCGCGGCTGTGTTGCCGCCTGAGAGTCGCGACCAAGCTCCACGTCTCGCCCGATCGCTGGTGGCAACCGTGCATGGCCATTGCATCTTCGCGCTCAACGGCAGTTTTGCTCTTTTGGGTGAAACCGCACCGATGGAGATGGCGATTGCGCGGGTTAGGGAGACATTGTCCGCCGCAGGCGCGCAACTATAGCCATAGGGAACAGGGAGTTTGGCGTTGAAATGGCTTGAGAATCTGGAGCGGGATTTGCAATCTCCGCTGGCCGTGAGGCGGTTCGGCAGCGGCTGGTTTTCCGGCTTTTTCGGCCTGTTGCTTGCGATCGTGGGCCTGTGCCTGGTAGTGGCGTTGCGCTGGCCCGGCTGGTTCGCCATGCCGGAACTGATGCCGCTGCGCGACTGGAACGGGTTGCGCCCGGCGGTCCATTTCATCCTGATCGCAGGCTATGCCCTGGCACTGCTGAGCCTGCTACTGCGCCCGCGCAAGGCGATCGGCGCAACAGCGCTGGTCGTCGCGCTGGTCGCGACGTTGCTCGGTGGTGCCGATGTTCAGCCGCGTGAGACGCATGACTGGGGCGTGTTCTTCGGGGTGGATTTCTTTGCGGTCAACATGATTGCCACCGGCCTGATGTTCGCGCCGATCGAGCGGTTGTTCCCGCGTCGCCGCGATCAGCGATTGTTCCGAAAAGAATGGCGTGAGGATCTCTTCTATTATCTGCTCAGCTCCATGCTGGTCCAACTCATCACCTTCCTTGCCCTCGCGCCATCCGGTTTCATCAACGCCTCGACCGGGGGACTTGCCGGCATTCGGGCGATGATCGCGGGCCAGTCATGGGCGCTTCAGTTTCTGGAGGTCGTGCTGCTGACCGATCTGGTCCAATATTGGTTCCACCGGACCGTCCACCGCATACCCTTCCTCTGGGGCTTTCATGCGGTGCATCATTGGGCCAAATCGATGGACTGGCTGGCGGGTGCGCGCATGCATTTCTTCGAGATCGTTGCGCTGCGCAGCGTCACGTCCTTGCCGCTGCTGACATTCGGTTTCTCGCCTTCAGTGATGCAGGCCTATATCGGCTTCGTCTATATCTACTCATCGCTTCTGCATGCCAATCTGGGCGGCGACCTCAACTGGCTCGGTCGCTTTGTGGCAACGCCGCGTTTCCACCATTGGCACCATGGCATCGAGGATGTGGCGGTCGACAAGAATTTCGCCATCCATTTTCCTTTCCTCGACCGACTGTTCGGCACCCATCATTTGCCCAACGGGATCTGGCCAACCGGCTATGGCGTGCCGGAGGAGGTGCCGCAGGGCTATTGGGCGCGATTTGCCTATCCCTTTCGCCGTAGACTGAAAGCCCCGAGTCCTGAATAGATGTGCGCGCGCCAACTTAGCTGACGGTCCGCATTCAAGGGCGCCAGCTTACTAGCTAAATGTCGCATAAGGGTCGATGATGGTCCCGCCATGCAATGGCTCCTTTCGCATGAAGGGTAGCGCGCAGTTGGCATGTGGCTCTGCCATATATTGGGCGGGCGAGGTGCCGAGCGCCTTGCGAAACATGGTCACGAAGCTCGGCACGCTTTCATAGCCGAGATCAGCCGCGACCTGCTGGATCGACTCGCCGCTCGCCAGTCATTTGACTGCGAGGACCACGCTAAGCTGGCAGCGCCACTGGCCGAAGCTCATCCCCGTCTCGCGGCTGGTGAGCCGCAGCATCGTGCGCTCACCCTAGTCGGGCGTCTAGCCTGGCTTTCGGGCGCGCGTGGGTAGCCTTTCTATTATCTCTTGCGAAGCAGGGGGCGTGAGATATTCGTCTTGATGCTACGTTCCGCCGTCGGATTTGCATTGGAGGTGAAGGCCTACAATTCGATCAGCGTCTTGCCCATCGCGCTGCCCGCCAACAGATCGACAAAGGCTAGGGGTACGGCGTTCAGTCCCTGTAGGAGGTGCGGCTGCGTGCGGATTGCACCTTCTTTCAGCCAGCGACCCACGGCGCGCTGAAAGGCCGGCCAGAGGTGCATATGATCGCGCGCATTATATGATCGTATCGCGATCTGGCCCGTCATCATCCGCCACGTCCACGCCCCTGCGCGGTCGGCGAACGGATTGGTGCGATCATATGCCGACACCATGCCGCATATGGCGACACGGCCATGCGGATTGATGCGCTCCAGCGCCGCGTCGAGGTGATCGCCGCCCACATTGTCGAAATAAACGTCAATCCCTTCGGGCGCGGCGTGCGCCAGCGCATCACGCAAAGGTTCGGCCCGATAGTTGATTGCCGCATCTGCGCCCGCCACAATATCCAGCCAGGCGCGTTTCGCCTCCGACCCGGCACTCGTGATCACCCGGCAACCGATCAGCCGCGCCAGTTGCGTCGCGACGCTGCCCACGGACCCGGCGGCCGAAGACACGAACACCGTCTCCCCCGGACGCGCCCGCGCGACCTCGATCAGCCCGATATAGGCGAAGAATCCGCCCATGCCCAAGGCGTCGGCATGCCAGTGAAGAGGCTCGCCATCGGTCTCGATGCGCCTCGCCTCCGCGCCGTCGCTCACTGCCAAGTCGCGCAGGCCCAGATAATGGCTCACCGTATCGCCAACCCGAAAGTCGGCGTGCCGACTCGCGACGACTTCGCCCAGCGTCAGACTGTGCAGCCCTGCGTTGAGCGGCGCGGTGCCATTGGTGAAGAAGACCCGGCGAACCGGGTCGATCGCCAGATAGCGGTTGCGTATGAGGAACTGCCCGTTTGCCAGCGGGGGCAACGCGACCTCGCGAATGGAGAAGTCGGTTGCCCGCAACGAGCCATCCGGACGCCGGATGAGGTGAACCTCGCGCGCCTTCACGATGTGGTCGGCCATCTGTCCGGCTCTACTCGCCAACCTTCCTGGGACCGGCCAGTCCGGCGCGGATGCGGGCCTCGGCCGCCTGCATGCAATGGTCGAGAAGGCCATAGAAGCGATCGACACCGTTCGTCCCGATGACGAACGGATCGCCTTTCTTGGTGGCCTGTACCTGCTCCAGCTTCGCATCGCCGCCGAACGCGAACAGATGCGTGTTCAGGAGGACGGTCGTCTTCGCCTTGGCGCTGAGCGCGCGGAACCGTTTTATGGACTCGCGATACCGGGCGAGACCGCCGTTGATGTCGGTCGGCTCGATCGTGCTGGGGAAGGCCGTGCTGCCCAACAGCGAGACGGGGACAGGCTTGCCTTTGTAGAACACCGTGAAGATCGCGGAGACAGTGCCTGGCGTATGACCCGGCGTCACATAGAGATCGACGATCGAGTTGCCGACCTTCAGCTTCTGCCCGTCGGTTATCAGTTGGTCTCGGCGCGGGATGGGATGCCCGGCCAACGCTGGCGTACCCTCCTGCCGCTCGATCATTTCCCAGTCAATCTGGCTGAGGCCCACCGGAGTCTTGTAATGATCCTGGAACCACAGCGCTCCTCCGAAATGGTCCCAATGCCCATGCGTCACTACGATATATTTGATGTTTTTCGCATCGAGGCCGAGTTTGGCGAGGCCCGGCGCGATATGCTTCTCCGCCTCCTCGGTCGAGGTTCCGGAATCGAACAGGATGATCCCGTCGCTCGTCTCTAGCGCGAAGACGCCGACGAAGCGGTTGCCGATGTAGGAAAGATTGTCGAAAATCCGGGTCGGTTCGAACCAGACATCGATGCCTTCCCTCAGCGTCTTCGTGACCTTGGCCGTGGGGTTCGCCTCACAGAAGAACAGGGCGGCGGCGAGGTCCTTTGCCGCCAGCCGCGTGGCCGCATCGACGTTAGCGCCAACCTCCGGCGGCTCGTGCGGGTCATGGGCAGCGACCGGGCCGGCAATGGCAAGGGATGTGGCGAGAAGCAGGCGAAGCGATTTGATGTGCATGACGTTTTCCTCGATCGAAGAAGGAGAGGCGCGGGCGCCCTAAAAAGTCTTGTTGATGAAGACGTTGATCATGCGCGGGTTATTGTAGCCGCGCGCATAGTTGGGAAACTGGCCGACGTTGGTCGGCGTGTAGACGGTCCGCTGGTCGTAGCGGGCATTGAACAGGTTGCTGGCCTGGATGCCCGTCGTCAGGCTGTCGTCGGGGGTCGTGTAGCTGATCGTGCCATTGACGAAGGTCTGCGGTCCCTGCAGCGCTTGCGGTGTGTTGTAGATGTCGAAATAGCGCTCGCTTTCCCAGGATATGTCGCTGCTGATCCGCCATTTGCCGGGCACCTTGATCGGCAGCGTCCAGTCGACATTGCCGCCCAATTGCCATTTGGGCGACAGTGGGTAGTCGAGACCGAGCAATGTGGTGCGGCCGGCAGCGTTCGCCGGCAGGATGGCGGTGAAGGACTTGTATTTCGTTTTCAGAAAGGCGGCTGTCGCGCCCAGTCGCAGACCATCGATCGGAACGGCGGCAACCTCCAGTTCGACACCCTTCGTATTGCCGCTTGCCGCGTTGATGATGCCGCTGAACCCCGCAGAGGTCGATGTCGCCGGCGATTGCGCGCGCAGCTGCAAATCCTTTATGTCGTTATAGTAGAGCGCGAGATTGACGGTGAGCCTGCCGTCCCAGAAGCGTGTTTTCAGGCCGCCTTCATAGGCGGTGACGATCTGCGGCCGATAAGGCGTCGATGCGCTGGTGACCGTGGTCGAGCGCAGGTCAAAGCCGCCGCTCTTGAAACCCTTCGACCAGGATAGATACTGGAAGATGTTCGGCGTCCACTGCGCCTGCAGCCCGACCTTCGGCGTGAAATTCGAGAAGCGACGGGAATCGGGCGTGACTTCGACCCTGTTGGTGAAGGCGCCGATCAGCTGTTCGAGATAGTCGGGATCATAGCGCCATGTCCGCGGATCGAGCAGGTTCGTGTTGCCGCGGCTGCCGATGAGGGCGTGGAACTTGCGCAGGTCCGTGGTGTAGCGGCCCCCCAACGTTATCGTCAGCCGGTCGTCGAGCTGATAGTTCACCTGCCCGAAGGCAGAGTAGTTGGTCGTACGTACCCGGTTGGTGTTGCGCTGAATTTGCCCGATATTGTCGATTGTGGAAGTTGCGGACTGGTTAAGGCGATCATTGAAGAAATTTTCATAAAAATAGTATAGGCCGGCGACGAAGTTTAACCGGTCATATTCCCCGTTCAGGTTGAATTCCTGCGTCTGCTGATATTGCTTGAATCCCGCATAGCTGTCGGATTTAATAACGCCGACGCCATCATTGTCGTAATAGATGGGGCCATTGAAGCCGCGATAAGCGGTGATCGACTTGAGTGTCAGATGATCGTCCACCTCATACTGTGCGGTCAGCGATCCGCCATAGACGTCGGTACTGTTGAACGGCGGCGATTCTGACCAGGTGATGTCCGGGTCGGTCGGCACGCCCGTTCCGGGGCGGCCATTGGGCTGGTTGACCGGCGCATAATAGCTCTGGCTGGATCGGTCGAACATCGCATCGCCGCTCAACGTCAGGGAAAGCCGATCGGTGATCTGGCTCTTGAGCTTTCCGCGTAGGACCCAAAGATTGTAATCGTTCACATGCTGGTTGAGCGGAACGCTGTACATCCAGCCGTCGCGGGTATGTCGGATGACGGAGAACGACCCGTTCAGCTTCTCGTCAGCCAGAATGGGGCCGTTCACCCGCACTTTCAGGTCAATATTGTCATAGCTGCCATAGGCCGCGCCGACATGGAGCGAGGGGTCGGACGTCGGTTCCTTCGTGATGAAGCGGATCGCGCCGGCGCTGGAGTTGCGGCCGTAGAGCGTACCCTGCGGCCCGCGCAGAACCTCGATCCGTTCGAGGTCGGGGGTGTCGTAGAGCGAGCCGACCGTGCGGGCTAGGTAGACGTCATCGACGTAAACCGCGACCGCCGGCTCGGGAAATGTGTCAGGCTCGCCAATGCCGCGCATTGAATAGGTCTGGGTCGTCTGGGCCGAGGATTGTCGGGGCGCGACCAGGCCCGGGACACGGCCCGCAATATCGCGAAAGGTGGTGATGCGTTGCTGCTCCACATCCCCGCTCGCGATGGCGGTAACGGCTATCGGCGTGCGCTGGACACTCTCGCGGCGTTTTGAGGCCGTGACGACGATGTCCCCCACGCCTTGCGGAGCGCCCGCCCGGTCGGCGTCAGCGGTGGTCGTTGCCGGGATTTGCTCAGCTTCTGCAGCGCGCGCCGCGACCGACAGGGACAACAGAAGACTTGCGACCGCGACATTCGATGTCGAACTCGCCAACTTACTATCGAACATTACACCCCCTTTTTCAAAATCGAAAAAGTGGATGGAGCGCCAGTGTGAATTAGACAAAATAGCTGTCGTTTATGATCGGAAATAAAAATTCCATATTTCGCAATGAAATAATAACATTTGAAAAAGTGAAGGTTAATCTGGTCAGTTGGCACTGAACCACGTTGGCACTTAGTGACTTTCGCCTGATTTTCCGAAGATTCGTTGCCCTACCTTACATAAAGAGCGGGCTATGATTTTTCGAAGTCGTGATATTTGCTATTTCAATTTTTCATGAACTTCCCACTGCTCTGTGTTCGTGCGTTCATGGAAAAAGGAAAAATCATGATTGAACGGTCAGGCCGAACTCGCATGGTCGTGATCGCGCGAAAATGGGCGATATCGTGAACGTGGCCGCATCCGCGGTCGGCCGCCGGGACCGCCTCGTCATTCTCGCCTCGTCTGTGGGCACGGTCTTCGAATGGTATGATTTCTTCCTCTACGGCGCGCTGGCGACGACGATCAGCCGGCAGTTCTTCGCGGGGGTCAACGACACCACCGCCTATATTCTCGCGCTGCTCGCCTTTGCCGCTGGGTTCATCGTGCGGCCGATCGGGGCGCTGATCTTCGGCCGGCTCGGGGATATGTGGGGCCGCAAGAATACCTTCCTCGTCACCATGCTTTTGATGGGACTGTCGACCTTCGTCGTCGGCCTGCTCCCCGGCTATGCGGTCGCGGGCGTTGCGACGCCGCTCATCCTCGTCCTGCTGCGGCTGATTCAGGGATTGGCGCTTGGCGGGGAATATGGCGGGGCGGCGACCTATGTGGCCGAACATGCGCCGCCGCACCGGCGCGGGTTTTACACTAGCTGGATTCAGGCGACGGCGACGGTCGGCCTGTTCCTGTCGCTGGCGGTTATCCTGACGACGCGGCTGATCGTGGGGGAGGCGGCGTTCAACGACTGGGGCTGGCGCGTGCCTTTCCTGTTGTCAGCCGTCCTGCTCGCGGCGTCGCTCTGGATCAGGCTGCGGCTCCACGAAAGCCCGTCCTTCCTCAAGATGGTCGCAGAGAACCGTACATCGACCTCGCCGGTCAAGGACAGTTTCGGGCGCTGGCCCAATCTCAAGATCGTGCTGATCGCGCTGTTCGGCCTGACGGCGGGGCAGGCAGTGATCTGGTACACGGGCCAATTCTACGCGCTGGTATTTCTGGAGAAGACATTGCGGATCGACGGGGCGCTGGCCAACATGCTGGTCGCGGTGGCGCTGGCGCTGGGCGCGCCGGGCTTCATCCTGTTCGGCTGGCTGTCCGACCGCATTGGGCGCAAGCCCATCATCCTGGCGGGATGCCTGCTCGCGACGCTGACCTATTTCCCGCTGTTCCATTGGATCGCCGAGGTAGGCAATCCGGCACTGGCCAGGGCATCGTCGGCCGCCCCGGTCTTCGTCGTCGCCGACCCGTCTGATTGCGCTTTTCAGTTCGATCCGTTCGGCAAGGCGCGTTTCGACAGCAGTTGCGATCTTGCCAAGGGATGGCTCGCGCGATCGGGCATCGGCTATACCAATGTCGCGGCGCCTGCTGGTGCGGTCGCGGCGGTACGGATCGGCGAGCATGTCTATCCCGGCCTCGACGGCGATCGAACCGATCCCGCCTTCGCGAGCTGGCGGAAGGCGTGGGAAAAGGGCCTTGCGGATCGCATCCACGGGGCAGGATATCCGGAGAAGGCCGACCCCGATACTGTGAACAAGCCGCTGCTCGTCGGGCTGCTGACGATCCTGATCCTTTACGCCACGATGGTATATGGTCCGATCGCGGCGGCGCTGGTCGAACTGTTCCCGACCAACATCCGTTACACTTCGCTGTCGTTGCCCTATCATATCGGCAATGGCTGGCTTGGCGGACTGTTGCCCACGACGGCCTTCGCGCTCGTTGCCGGTACCGGCAACAGCTATCAGGGGCTGTGGTACCCGGTGATCATCGCTGGCGCGACCTTTGTGATCGGCATGATTTTCGTGCCGGAAACGAAGGGACGAGACATAGATATTTGACGTGCAAAATTGAGGGCGAAGCCGAGCGCGCCGGCATGGTTTCCTGACGGGCCCGCTCGGCACCCATCTCAACGCGACAGCACTGCGGCCAGCCTGCAAAAAGAAGAGTGTTTCCTGATGTATTAGGTGCACCGAAGGCCGCTTCGAGCTCCAAGCTCCCATGCCGTCTGCGATGGCAATGACCGTCCGATCCTGATGCTGCTCACCCTAGCCAGGCGAGCCATCACAAGAGCGCGCTCCTGCTGCTACCGCGCTCCCTCGCGCCAAGGACCTGCTGGCCCACAAGCGTTGTGACAGCGACGGATGCCGAGCCGCGCTGACCGAACCAGGCATCACCCCGTGCATTCCGCTCTGCAAGAACCGCAAGGTCCAACACCAATGCCCCTCCTCGGTTAGCAGGCCTTGTGATGTTTAGATCGCTTGGAACCCGCGATCCAGCCCGCCCTTTTCATGCGAGGCAGGTCAACATGCATATAGTCGGAATGCACGTCATGCTCCGCCTGATCGACCAGCCTGGCAGGTCGAGCGTCAGCAGCATCTGGGGAATCTTCATCACCGCGGGCGCGGCACATCCTGCGCCGGACTGGCGGCCGGAAGCAGCATGATAAGCGCTGCTCCGCAACCTCCACACGGCCTTCCGCATGCTCAGATTTCCCCCAAGATGGTCAGCTGGAAGGTGCGCGGCGACAGCGGCCGGAACGCGCCATCCCCCGTCACCGCTGTCGAGATGAAGGACAGCACATCCTTGTCGAAGAGATTGTCGACATTGACGCGCAGCTTGGCGCTTTTGATCGGTCCCAGGCTGAAACCATCGCCAATGTCCACATAGGCGCTGAACACCGCGAAGCCGGGCACGCTCGATCCCGGCGTATTGGTGAAGGTGGACCAGCGGCGGCTGGTATATTTGCCACTGATATTGCCGACCAGCCAGCTCGCCGGTTCCACGGTTACACCGCCACTGACGATCCATTTTGCGCTGTCGGGTACGAACTTGCCCGCGATGGGGATCACTGTCGAGGCGAGGATGTCGTCCTTGAACTTGGCATGGTTATAAGTGACGTTGATATTGCCATAGGCAAGTCCGTGCAGGAACGACGGCTTGTAGGTGCCGCTATATTCCAGACCATAGGATTCCACCCGGCCGACATTCTGGAAGAACGTCTCGGTCGATGCGCCGCCGCCGGGCACGAAGCTGGTGATCGACTGGATGCGGTTCTTGAAGAAGGTGTAGTAGAGCGCGAGGCTGGCGTAGAGTTGCCCCTGATTGGTGCGGATGCCCAGTTCCGCATTTTGCGACCGCTCGGGCGCAGGCGCGGGGACCAGCGCGGACGTGCCCGGCCGCGTGATCGCATAGATGTCGTCCATGCCCTTGGGCAGCGCCATATTCTCCGCATAGGAGGCGAAAGCCTGCGTCCGGCCGTCGAACTTGTAGAGAAGGCCGACCATCGGCAGGAACAGATCCTTGTAATGGGCGCTGTTGGTCTGGCGTCCCCAACCCGGCACGCCGACCCCGCCGACCACCCGATAATAATCGTCGAAGTCCCGGTATCCCCGCTGGCGATAATCGAGCACCAGTCCCTTGAAGCCCAAGTCGATGGTCAGCTTCTCGTCGAGGAGATTCAGCGTGTCGCGCGCGAAGATTTGCAGCGTGTCGCGCTTCGAGCGATAATCGCGGCGCAGATAGACCAGTTCGTCGATGTTGGGTGCCCCATCCGGCGATCCGTCCACCGTATTGTAGCGCGCCTGCGTGCGGTGATATTTGTCGACCTCCGCCCATATGCCGGCCTCGACCATGTTCCATCCCATGTCCCAATGGAGGGTAGAGGTGATGCCATAGCGGTCGCCGCCGACGCCAGACCGGCCATATTGCACGCCGTTGGGCGCGGTGACGGGCAACCCTGCCTGTGCCTGCGGTGTGTAACGGCCCAGCGAATTGACATAGCCGTCCGGAGACACGCCAAAGCCGTCTTTGTCCTCATAATAGAGGGTCGACTCCGCCCAGATGCCGTCCGCGATGCCGGCATGGAATGTGCCGGCATAGAGCCGGTCCTTGCGCACGTTGATCGCGAGATTATAGACATTGGTGTAGGCGGCGTTGGAATAATAGACGCTCGTCGGACTTGGCGCGAAGCCTGGCGCCGTGTTGGGCCGGGTGGCGATATAGGCGTAGTCGCGACCGCACAGGCCATCGGCGTTCCTGGTCACGCAATTATATTGTGCCCGCGTGATCGTCGGTGAGTCATAGTCGAAGAAGTCGTTCGATATGAACTTCAATCGCGCCCAGCTATCGCCGCCAAGGTCCGCGTGGATCATCCCCTCCCAATGCTCGCGGTCCACCGTGCCGGGGCCGCGCCACAGATCGCTGTTCAGTTTGGTGCGGCTGACGAACGCCTTGAACGGTCCGATCTGCCCGGTGCTCGCCCGGATGAAGGTACGCCGGAGGTTGAAGTCGCCGAAGCTCTGCGAGACGAAGAGGCCCAGGTCGTCCTGCGGTGCGATGCTGTTATACTGGATGACGGGGCCAAGCGAGGAATAGCTGGGCAGGCTGACGTCGCCCGCGCCGACCGATGCGACGACCGCCCCCAGATTTTCATTGTCGACATAGCGGAACACGGGGCTGCCGCCGAACGCGTCGCTGCGCCCGGTGGGGACGCCATCGACCACGAAGCCGATCTGGTCAAGGTTGAAGGCGCGCGTCTGCACGCTGTTGCCGAACTCGTAGAGGCCAAGTGCACCGTCGGTCTGCACGTTGAAGCCGGGCAGTTGCTCCAGCATCTTGAGGCCGGAAATGCCCGATGGAGCCGACAGCAGCGCCTCGCGCGTGATCGCAACGACGGCGCTGACCTTATTCTCGCCGATGGCTTCGGACGATTGGGAGATGCGGCGGCCGGTGACAGTGATGGAAGGTTCGCCATTCGCCTCGGCGGCGGGCGCCTGTGCATGGGCGGCGGACGACAGCACCGATCCACAGCAGGTGAGGAGAAGTGCCCCACGAAGAGTACGGTAACGAGGCGGATATAGCATTGGACGGGCTCCCTGTTCTTGCCTTTGCAGACATTTTGCGAGCCATTCAGGATGCGCCTGTCACTCCCCCGAGCATGACGCCATTCCCCTCCTCCTTCCGACCAGTTTGCTGGCCGGGAACCCTGTGTGCCCCCCCCCCCCCCCCAGGAACACGAGTTTCGATCGGAAACTTTTCATTGGAGAGATGGGTTGTCCAGCGCGTTTTTATCATAGGGGAATGAGTACGGACGCGGGCGCCCATTTCTCTTCGCCAGGAAGTAAAATGAGGTCATTATGGTAACCGTCCGAGCAAAATTGCACCCGCCGCCGGCTCGACGTCGTTGGAAATGCAAGACCATACTCTTCCACTATATATGGTGCGCCGTTGGCTAAGGATTTGCCACGTCGACAGACGGTCCGCTCATGGAAAAAGGATTTCCGTCGTTGAGCGTCCGGCATGGGTTCGAGGCGGCGGGTTGTGGGACTGAACGGTCGTTCCCTCGCGACATGCCTGATGACCGGCCCCGGCAGAAGCCGACGTTCGGCGGTCGGCCCGCGGCGTTGCCATCGCGGCGCCAACTGGCCTGGCAAATGCCATCGATCAGTGTGGCTCATGCTGCCAATAGAGCGGTAGTCGGACTGAATAATTACGGTCCTTATCGACCGGACTTTCGGGCGATCTCGTCAGGCGGTTTCAGCTTCAAAGCTGCGGGTACAGCGGGGTGCGCGGCGCGTTCGACGAATGGATCCAACGTTGCGGAGCGAGACGATAATGGTTTTGTGCAAAGAATGTAGCGCAAGTCGCTTGCCCACCATGCGGATGGTCCTCGGACTTGTGCTGCCGTGGAAGAAGTCCGCCTTTCGCAGCCTCGCGGGCGTTGCGCATCGAGCGCCCCTCCTGGGCAACACTACCCGCATCCTAGGCTCATTGGCTAGAAGGCCATGTGGTCTTCAATGCCACGGCGCTGGAAACGACACCGCTAAAGTCGCGATCCAGGGCGAGTCGAAATCCACGGCGTTCCGGCTCCACTGACGTCCGTTGGCGGCCTTATGGCGAACGGAGTAAGCGGCATGGCGAGACATTGAAAGGTATGGCGACGGCGTCGGCTCAGTCTGCAGCTGTAGTAGTTACATCAATGGGTGCGCCACCCGCAGAAGCGGAGGTGATGATTGCCTCGAAGGCCGCTACCCCGTCCAGTGCGGACTTCGTGGAGACAGGAAAATTTCCGTTACCCCGGGTCGCCGCGGCGAATGCCTCGAGTTCGACCCGTAGGGTATCGATGGCGTCGAACACGGTTGTTTTGACCGGCCCGCGCCCATCCGAGACATGCAAGGTATGCTCGTCGCTGAGTTCAGCCCAACCTCGGCTTCCGTACACTCTGATCCGCCACTGCCGAGGGGTGGTGAGCATAGTCGTCAGCTCCGCTGGCACGCCGTTCTGGAACATGATGTTGACGCAAACGACATCGTCCACCGCAACCGACGCGAGCCGCCTCACTGAGTTCGTCCGGACGGTCTGCACCGGACCACAGAGCATCATCAGAAAGTCAAGAACGTGGATGCCCATTGCGGTCATCGCGCTTAGCGGGCCGCTCTCTTGCGCACGCCACATCCCCGCGTCGTAACTCAGGCCGGTATCGTTGCAGAAGAGCCCTTCCAAATGGACCAAATCGCCCAAGTCACCACGCTCGACGGCGTCCCTTAACGCCGCTGCTGCTGGCAGGAAGCGCCGGTTGAGCCCGACAGCAAGGACTTTTCCCGCGCTGACGGCCGCAGTCACAGCTTTGTGGGCTTGCGTGAGCTGCAGGGCCAATGGCTTTTCGACGAATACATGCTTTCCGGCGGAAACTGCGGCTGGGATTTGCGGGACGTGGACATCGTGCGGCGTCGCTAATACGACCGCCTCGATCTCCTCATCGGCAAGAACATCCTCTAGCGATGTGCTAGGCAGTGTTGACAAAGTGGGGTCGACCTATCGGCAAGTGCAAGATCGGGTTAGATATTCTTACGATATTGAAGAAACCCGGAGCGCTCGGCGACATGGTCATAGAGTAGCATAGCGTCGGTGTTCGTCTCATGCGTCAGCCAATAGACGCGGGAGGCGCCGGCGGATGTCGCTGCCTCGTAGACATGTTCAATCAGCTTCCGCCCATGGCCGCGTCCCCGTTCTCCGATGTCGACGAACAAGTCTTGCAGGTAACAATAATCGCCACTAGTCCAAGTTGAGCGATGGTAAATGAAGTGGACGAAGCCGACGGGCTCGTTATCCAGTACCACGACAGCACAGTGCATCATTTCGACGGGATCGAGCAGACGCTTGAAGGTCAAATCGCTGACCTCAGACGCAATAGAGACTTTGTAGAAAGCCTGATATTCTCGCCACAGTCTTTGCCAAACAATGCGGTCGTCAGCCGTTAGTGCCCGTATCGTCATGGTAGTGCGCTCCTTTGCTCGGTCCTTCCGCTACTGAATTTGGCCTAAGTTTACAATGTCTTTGAGCCAAATGCGCGTTGCGGCCAGGCACAGGAAGGCGAGGAAGGATATGGCAGTTTTGTCGTAACGAGTGGCGACGCGGCGGAACTGTTCGAGATGGCCGAACATGCGCTCGATGCGGTTGCGATCACGATAGCGGCGGAAGTCGCAGGGAATTGGCTGCCGCCGATTGGACCTTGGCGGGATGATCGGCAGAATGCCTTCCATCAGCAGGTTTTCACGAACAGCATCGCCATCATAACCCTTACGGCGAGCAGGGCCTTAGGCTTGGCAACAGGAATCGCCATCAGCGCATCGACTGCACCGTAGTCCGACACCTCGCCGCCTGTCAGGATAAAACCAAGGGGGCGTCCCTGATTGTCACAGCGGGCGTGGACCTTGCACGTAAAGCCGCCGCGTGATCGACCGAGAGCCTGCGCGCGAGCCCCCCTTTTCCGCCCGCTGCCGAAACATGGCCCCGAACCGTGGTGCTGTCGATCATGTGCTGCCAGTCGTCGGTCAGTCCCAACTCGACCAAGGTCGCCAGGATCGCGTCCCACACGCCCTGTTCGGCCCAGCGCCGAAACCGCACATAGACCGAGTTCCACAGACCATAGCGTTCATGCATGTCGCGCCACGGGCAACCGACCCGCAGCACATGTAGCATGCCATTGAGGAAGCGCCGGTTATCATGGGCAGGACGAGATTTTCGACCGCGCTCGGATGGAAGAAGCCCTGCAATCACATCCCATTCTTCGTCCGTCAGATCGCCGCGCGCCATGACAACTCCTGCAAAGAGCAGCCATGAATCAGAAATCAGCCTGTTTGGGAATCCACTTTGTCAACGCATCCTAGCGCTGAGCATTGCGAAAGGCTCCCCTTTTGTCGGCCTGGATCAGGCCGCAGTGGATACCGTCAGGCGCGCACAACCGCTTCCGCCCGTGCCGGAGACCTTTCCAGATCCCATCGAACTCACCATCCCGGTGGAATTTTATCTGCGGTGATCAGATAAGTAAGGCGTTCCAGCCTACGCGCTCGACCTTTAGAACGATGTCTTTAAGAGGACGATCCAAGAGAGATCGCAAAGTCGCTGAAACGGTCGGCGGAGCATAGCAAGCGACGCCAAGGGCACGCCCCTCCAGTCCGCCATGGGCATGCTGCCCTTCTACATCAACCGCGCCGCCGACGATATGACCGCGGAGCGTGCCGCCACGTAACGCTTGGCGCTGCCAGGCCAAGGTTGTGAGTGCGACCCTCAGCCACTCCAAAATGGCGGGTGGAACACAGTTATTGCCACCCGAAGCGCCTTCCCACTACGCCGACATAGCTGACGGTCTGTTCCTACGGAGCAAAAATTTACGGCTGGACGTCTTATTTGGAGCGTGTTCTGCCGAAATAGCTGCCGGTCCGCACATGGTAGCGAAATTGTGGCGCTTGATGTCTGGGACGGGTTGCCTGGCGTCGGAGATCGCTGCCGATGGTCTGCGGCGTGTCCTGCGACTTAGCGGGCAAGCCAAGACCAGCTATGTTGAGCATCATGTTCCACAACATCAGCTGACGCGTTCAGCCCTTATCAATTGGCGTTAGAAGGGAAGCGGCATGAATAAGGACCAGATTATCGGGGAAGGTCAGAGCTTCGTTGGAACTCGAAAACCGAAACTGGGGCGAAGCAATAGGCAGCGGTCGCCTGAAGGCCGACGGCATTGCCGATCAAATCACGGGCGCAGTCCAGCATGGCTACGGGGTGGCCAGGGATGCCGTTGCAGACTTCGTTGGCGAAGTACCCAGTTCACTGACCAGCGGCGCGGAAAAGGCGTGCGATATCGGCCGTCGCGGCGAGGAAGCCATTCGCGAGCGCTTAGGGAACAACGGAACGATTTATGTGATCGCGGCCGCTATCGCTTTCCTGGGTCTTGGTTTCTTTGCGCTCGGTCGGCGGTGAACGTCGAGGTTACAAGACCCGGCAATTATAAGCCAATATTCTCAAGATCTTTCGTGGGCGAGCAATGAAAGCAGGTATTTTTGCAGTGGCGTCTGCTATTCTTCTATTCTGTACGGGCGCTCAGGCGAAGCAGCCGGTGTTCACTTTCATGGGGGATAGCACCGCCACCCCGTCAAGGCGCACCAAGCTCTTCGGCATGCCTTGCGAACGCAGGGGCAGGGCATTGCAGTGTGGCCCTACCGGCAAAATTTCATGGCATGGAGAGCGGCTTAACTTCGTGGCCGCGACATATTGGGAGGGGCGGCTCATTCGGATGGTGGGCGCTTTCGATCGAAAGCAGCATGCGCGCGTGCGATCTCTTCTCGAACGAACCTATGGCAAGCCGCAGGACGAAGGCTATCAGACTATGGCCGAGCGACCAGATCCGTTCACCTACCCAGAGACGTTCTGGAAGTTTGATGACGGGCGATTGGAACTGGATAGCCTGACCGACGATGGCGAGATTCTGATGTTCCGTTTCTCAGTCACCCATCCCCCAGACGACAGGCCATGACGGTACGCAAACAGGCACTAGCCGAGCCGGCGGAGTAGTAGGATACGATGGCTGATCGACGGATTTCATCCGGATGCTGGCCATTGTGATATGTTGCGTCGTGACGCTGATGCTCGTCAATTTCGGCCAGGTCGGCTTTTGTCGACGGCAATCTCCTTTGACATCGCTTTTGATCGACTGGCTTGCGCATTCGGCGCGGCGATACTGAGCGGTCTCGCGGCGAGCATCGCGGTGATTTGGTGGAAGGCCGGTCGCTTCACCCTGACAGAGCGCATCATCCTGTCATGCGCTGCGATAGTACTTATCCTTTTTCCGTCGCCGCTATCAATGGACTGCTATGATCGGCGCCGGTTTTGCAGCAACCAGCGTCGCTAGGGCAACTATATCGGCAAGCCACCATAAGGCAGAATTTATGCGCCCACTTTTCTGATTTTGGCATTGATCGCTTGCCCGGCGAAAGCTGGAACCAAGGCGACCTATATTCGGCCCGATGGCGGTAGCACCATCATGGAAGTCGCCGACAATGGCGATGCCCGCATAGGGCCATCCGACTAGGAATATGGCCTGCGGGTCGATGGCCGGTTCTACATGGTCCAGACTGTACCTCATCGAACCATCGTCACTCGCATGGAGGATATTGTCGCGGCCGCTGGCCTATTGTTGCCGCCGGGGTTCAATTAGCAGTTACAAACCTCCGAATCCGGCTCACCGACGCATACAAAGCTGGAGGCCGATGGCACCGCAACCGTGTCCGGTCGTAAAGGCAAGCGTTTCAAGATGAAGGGCGCCGATACATCGTACCGCCTCGTGGTGAGCGACAACTCGTCGTTACAGCCGGTTGGGGCGGCGATGGAAGGTGTCGCAACAGCATCGGTGGCATCCATGGCCGGGCTATTTGGCATGGAGATGAGCGAGGAAATGCTGTCCCACATCCGCGACATGTTCTCACGCAGGACGCCGCTGCAAACCTTCGATGGATGGGTGCTGACAACGGTGTTGCCTGCGGAGGTGGGCCTGGACCGGGTGCGATTGCCGGGCAAGCTGGTTTCTCGTCAGGAGGCCATGGAGCAGATGCGAGATTACGGCATGGACCATTGGAACATCATGCGGCTGGGATTGCTGTACCAATGCCTGTGCGCTGATCCTGCCTAGACGAGTGACGAAGTCCGTCCGCGATCAAACACTGTCATCATCCACGGCAACAAAATGTCACGGTCTATTGATCTGCCAGCCATAGCGCGTTTGTTGTGCGTGAAAACCTCAGGAAGATATTCGCATGGACATCAAGAATGGCGGAATCTCTGGCTCGAAGATCAACCGGGCTCGGCCGGTCATCTCCATAATTTTACTTATGGCCTTTATTATCGGTGGCATATTTTTCATAAGATATTCAGACGGGCTGGAGCTTCGTCCCGCATCAGGTGCCGCCAGTGCGCTTGCACATGCGGCCGCTCCGGCAAATAGCTCGAAAATGGGACCATGAGGTCGCTATCTGCGGGCGATTTTACGTGATCCACAGGTTTAGAATGATATCGTAATGTCGGATGGTTAAGGGCCATCCAGAACAAGGCCTGTCCCTCGACCTTCGTACCGCCGGTTGAATAAGGCAGGTGCTGTTGGTTACCGCTCTTCTTAGAGAACGAATGATCTAGGTTGAGGTAATAACGCATATCGACCGCGGCTGGACCTCCGATCCGTTCCGACACCGCTGCGAATTGGTGAAGCGGAACTGCACAGTGGCCGGGTGCTCCAACAGTCGACTGTCAGACAGTGTGTGGAGACACATTTTTGAATAGCTGACCGTCAGATCTTGTGTGGGTTTACCCTTTAGGCCCCATTGCAACACTGTTGGGCGTTTTCGCTTCTGCTGTCCCGATGAGGGTCACGTTTCACGGCCACTAAACATTTCAAGGTGGCTATATTCGTCCAAAGAGAAAGACCCATTTTTCGTGGCACCGATATATTTCCTCAGGAGAATGTGAAGTGGCAACAACTGTTAGCCCATCTGTCAGCCAGCCTACACCGGACGAAGCTCTCGCACGGCTCGTCAGCGGCAATGACGCGTTCGTGGCGGATCGGCCATTGCCATCGGACCTATCGCGCGAGAGAAGACTGGCGCTCGCCGAAGGGCAGCAACCATTCGCGACGCTCGTGGGCTGCTCAGATTCGCGCGTGGGCCCAGAGCAACTGTTTGGCGCTGGTCTTGGAGAGCTGTTCATCGTCCGCACGGCGGGTAACAATGTAGACACCGCCGGCATGGGATCCATTGAATATTCGGTTGCGGTGCTAAAGGTGCCGCTCATCGTCGTGCTGGGACATGAGAAATGTGGAGCTGTTGCCGCAGCAGCCGACGTTGTGACGAATGATACACGCTTTCCCGGCAGCATCGCTCGTATGATCGAGCCCATCGTGCCAGCTGTCTTGGCGGCGCAGCGTAACGTCAGTCAGGATAAATTGGTCGAAGCTGCGGTCGAGGAAAACGTCCGGCGTATGGTCGAACGGCTGCAGAAATTCTCGGAGCCGATGCTTCTCGATCCGCAGGAGCGCGGCGAACTCAAAGTCGTTGGCGCAGTCTATCAGCTTGCGACGGGTCGGGTACGCTGGGTCTAAGGGCCTGGCTCATATGTGAATCGGCTTGAGGAAGAGGCCTGGATCGTCAAGGCCGGGACCCTGGCGGCCCAGCTCACCGGGCTCGACGTGGTCGTGCTCGACGAACTCGGCTACCTGCCGTTCGCCCGCTCCGGCGGCCAGCTGCTGTTCCACCTCGTCAGCAAGCTATACGAGCGCACCTCGGTGATTATCACTACCAACCTTGCGTTCGGCGAGTGGCCGAGCGTGTTCGGTGATCCCAAGATGACCACCGCCATGCTCGGCCGGCTTACCCACCACTGCGACATCGTCGAGACCGGCAACGACAGCTGGCGCCTCAAACACCGCAGCTGACGTCCAGGCACTCGATCAGGACCGCTTCGCGCTGGTTGGGCCTCAGGCCGGGCTACGCCCGCCCTACGCCGCAACCAGCGCGAAAGGAGCGCCCGTCATCCCCGTCCCGCCACTCGAAAAGGGTCCCTGTTCGATGCCGATATGGGGTCCTGGTTGGACGCCTATTTACACTGAAACTCTTCAGGAGAGCGGAACGTCAGTTTTTAGGACGTGGGCGGCGGCAGACAATATTGTACGGCGCACTAAAGCTTGCAGACGGTCGTCCAATTAAAGGTCAAGTGAGTATCGTCAGCCGGTGGTAAGAGCCCGTTGGTATGTTGGTAGTGAACGACCGAATGGGACACAGAGAACGGTTGCTGGCTTTAAGTCACATAGGAACTCTAAAATGAACTTCCAGCGAGCACGTACCGAAGATCAGCGCAATCAGCGCCGTCGCATCATTCTGGGAACGGCAGCTACCATGCTGGCCGAAATGACGGTCGCCGATCTCAGCCTCAACGAATTGAGCCGGAGGGTCGGTCTCGCGAAATCGAACGTGCTGCGCTATTTTGAGTCTCGTGAGGCGGTGCTGTTCGAACTGCTGAACACGCAATTCCACATGTGGGCCGAAGCGCTGGATCTTCCTTCGGGCCCGGACCTCCCGCTGATCAAACGCGCTAGCGCTATCGGAAGCGAGATTGCAGGAACGCTTGCCCGTCGGCCGGTCTTATGCGACCTGATGAGCGCGCAGGCGGCTGTGCTGGAGCGCAACGTCTCGAGGCCGGTCGCGCTTCAACATAAGCGCACGATCAACGTCACGGTCGATCTCCTGATTGAGCGCCTTGCCGAGCATCTGCCAGAGCTTGATCGCGATGACATGTATCAACTCATCGCGAGTACGATACTGATGGCGAGCGCCGCCTGGCCAAGAAGTCAGCCTACCGAGGCGTTGCTGGCCGCCTATGCCGAAGATGCCGCTGTTGGGGCGCATCGGCTCAATTTCGAAGAGCATGTGCGCGACACCGTCGTGCTTACGATCTTGGGGCTTGATGCCCGCCGTGCAGGGACGGCTCAGCGATCTGACACGCACGCCGACGCCGCGTTTTCCAATTAAAGAACCGTCGGTCTCTTGAAGTGGTCCCCCGATGAGCGCATAAGGCCCCAGTGGTCTGAAGGGGGATTCGTGAACAATAAGCCAGACGAGCAAACCATTAGCTTTGATCCAGAAGCTGGCCGGCACGCTCGCTGGAACAGCGATGATTCCAGGCATCGCCACGGCGCAGTCCGGCTCTGCCAGCGCCGGGCCGGGGTCGTTGATCCTGCCGGTGCGCCGCATCGGCGATCTTCAACTCTCTGCGCTTGGCTTCGGCACCATGAACGTGACCGACACCTACCCTTCGCCTTACCATTGCAAATATGGCCGAGATCGAGATCCGGTTCGCGCGCACCGGCGTGCAGGATAAGCGGTTCCCCGATCAAGTCCTCGAGATGAGCGATACTGGCGCGATCCAGGGCACAAGCTCTGCCGGCGGGCACGGCAAATCGCCTCTATCGCGATAACCGCAACCACAGACTTTCGCGTCTCCGTGCGATCGGTCGCACGCAACCTCTGGAGTCCATGTCATGATTACCCGTATCCTCGGTCTCACCGGCATCAAGGTTAGCGAATACTGTCTTGGCGCGATGATGTTTGGTAGCATGGGAAACACCGATCACGACGAGAGCGTGCGAATTATTCACCGCGCCCTGGATGGCGGGATCAACTTTGTCGACACTGCGCCGTTGTACAGTGCGGGTGAAAGCGAAGAGATCGTCGGGAAGGCGCTGAAGGGTCGCCGCGACAGTGTGATCCTGTCCACCAAGATCAATATGCGGCAGGGCCTGTCACGCGGTGTCGTGATCCGCTCGCTGGACGACAGCCTTCGCCGTCTCGGTACGGATTACGTCGACCTCTTGCAGATCCACCGGCCCGATCCCGAAACTGCGATCGACGAGACGCTGGGCGCGCTCTCCGATCTCGTCCACGCAGGCAAAATCCGCGCGTTCGGCACATCGACCTTCAGTCCGGATCAGCTGATCGAGGCACAGTGGGCTGCAGAAAAGCGCGGCCACATCCGCCCAAGCACCGAGCAGCCGCCCTATTCCATCCTCAACCGTGCCGTGGAGGCAACCACTCTGCCGATCGCCCAGCGCTACGGTCTTGGCGTGTTGACATGGGGGCCGCTCAGCTCGGGTTGGCTCTCGGGCAAGCCCCGCTCGGAGAGCAAGCGCGCTACCACGATCGAGGGCGCGCGCTTCGACACCGCCACCTATGAGAACCAACGCAAGGAGGAGGCCGTAAAGGCGCTGATGGAGCTGGCGAAGGAAGCCGGCATGACACTTCCCCACATGGCCTTGGCCTTCGTTCGAGCGCATCCGGCCGTCACGTCTGCGATCATCGGGCCTCGCACGATGGACCAGTTCGAAAGCTTGCTGACTGGCGCCGACGTGAAGCTGTCCGGTGAAATGCTAGATCGGATCGACGAGATCGTCCCGCCGGGCACTGATTTCAACGCGGCCGATGCTTATGCGGTACCGAGCCCTGCTATCGTGAACAAGGAGCTGAGGCGGCGGGTGGCTTGACCACTACAAGTCCGAGGGCACGCATAGAGACCGTGGCGGCAACTACGCGTCTACCGTCCAGACACTCTTCGACTTGCTGGCCGTTCCCAGTCAAGAACGGCCAGCTACGTTGGCCAAGGCTTTCCCGTACGGTCAGACGCCGCTTCGAGGGATTCTGGCGCTGAAATTCCCAATGGTCATTTTGCACAGCGTCGCGGTCACGCGGCCGATTAAACCGGGTCGCTGCAGTGGTTAGCGATGCGTCTGGTGATGAGCTGGACGGATGCGATCAAGATCCAGACGATGGCGCTTTCGATGGTGTTTCGAAGTCATTGACGAGGCGTCGGTTTCTGCCGAGCCATGCGAAGGTGCGCTCGACGACCCAACGGCGCGGTAGGATTTCAAAGCCCCTGGCGGTATTTGAGCGTTTGATGATGTCGATGACCCACTTGCCGATCTTCTTGAGGCTCTGCCTGACCTTGTCGCCGGCATAGCCGCCATCTGCGAAGACGTGGCGGAGCCATGGGAGGCAGGCGGTGATATCGGCGAGCACGCGCGGCGCGCCGGCGCGATCCTGGATATCGCCCAGTGCACGACGGCATGGACGAGATAGCCGCAGGTGTCGGTGAGGATATGGCGCCTGCGCCCCTTGATCTTCTTGCCCGCATCATAGCCCCCGAATGCCGCCGCTTTCCGTGGATTTGACGCTCTGGCTGTGGATCACGCCAGCCGACGGTGAGGCCTCGCGTCCTTCAGCGTCCCGGATCATCATCAGTATTCGTGGCTGTAGCTGAACCGCTCGCTCGTCGCCCACTCGCGCAGGCCGACGGTGATTTTCGCACTGCCGACTGCAGTCGCACCGATGACATGCTGCGTCGTGCGGCCCAGGACAAGGGATTTGCGCCCGGAGCTGTGCGTCCAGACGACCTGTGGGATGCGATCCGAGACGCCCTGCCGCGTTTCGCCAAAGGAAACGCGCCAACTACGTCCCTGCCGTAGGATATGAACCAGTGTGATCGGATTCTGCTGTGGATCGCGGCGCTCAACGGGTCATGACCCTCCCACAAGACCATCTTCTGCATTGCGAGCTTTTCAGCGGTTTTTGATGACGGTGGGATAGACGCCCGCGAGCGAGATTATCGGCCTTGGGCGGAAGGGGAGGAGGCACGGGTTGGAGCTGCCCTTTATGGCCTGACCCGGAGCCGAGACATGACTTTTCAGCGAGATCGAAGCCTTAACGCTACCGGAGCCGGCCTCGTCGAGCGGCTGGGCGGAGCCTGGCATATGGACCGGGGCATGTGCCTCTGTCCGGCTCATGCCGACACACGGCCGAGCCTGTCGGTTCGCGCCGGTAGCCATAGACTCCTTTTCAAATGTTTCGCAGGGTGCTCGACAAGAGACATATTACAAGCGATCCGTCTTCAGATTTCGGCCGTGCCCTATCGGCCGCATGCGGGGGACAGTCCCGACACTGGGACGCGGTGGTACGATAAACAGCAGCTTATCGCGAAAATTTGGCGCGACACGCTCAGGGTCGAGGACGGCCCGTCAGCGCACTATCTGTCCGGGCGCGGCCTTACAGAACGGCCCGATGCCCTTCGCTTTCACCCTCGCGCAGGGCTTAAGATCGGGGCACGCTTATCGTTCCGTCCGGCAATCATAGCGGCGGTTCGTGAAGGAACGGCTCTTGTTGCGCTCCAGCGCCTCTTCCTGGATCCACGCGGTCACAGGCTCGCTGTCGACCTGCCTGAACCCCGGCGAACATTGGGACGTCCCTTCGGCGGTGCTGTGCAACTGAGACCAGCAGGTCAGATATTGGGCCTCGCAGAAGGTGTGGAGACGGCCATGTCTGCTGCTGCGCTTCTGGGCATTCCTGTCTGGTCCGTGCTCGGCGCGGAACGTCTGCATCAGATCGCCATACCGAAAAGTGTCGAGCGGCTGGTCCTCCTTCCCGACAAGGATCTGCCGGGGCGCCGGGCTGCGGGCCGTTCCCTCGATATGTATCGCAGCCAAGGTCTTGCGTGCGCGCTCCTGTGGCCCTGGCGGGACATGAATGACTGGAACGACGTGCTTCTGGATCGCCTCAGGAGGGAGGGAAGGGGGAGGGCGGATGGAGCGCTGCCGGTCGCCTGATGGAACGGGCCAGCGCTGACAGGAGACCCTATATGACATTTCCAATCCTCTATGTACCCGCGCGCAACTGCTCGGTCTCGCCTCTCAACGTACGCACCCAGAGTGATCCTCAGGCCGATGCCGAGCTTGAAGCCATGATCGGCGAGGCGGGCTATGTCCTCCAGAACCTCATCGGCGTCGCTGAAAAGCGCAAGAAGGACAAATATAGCATCTTCGGCGGTGCTCGCCGACTGTCCCGCGTTCTCGCCCTCATCGAGAGGGGCACTCTGGCGGACGATTTCCAGGTGCCCGTCATGGTCATGCCGTCGACCCGGGACGCGATCGAGATCAGTCTTGCCGAAAATCAGAAACTGCCCATGAGCGCCGCAGATGAATGCCTCGCCTACCGGCATATGGTCGACAAGGAAGGCAAGTCCCCTCTTCAGATCGCTGCGCGGTTCGGTAAGACCGAGCGCTTTGTTCTGGGCAGGCTGCGCCTCGCCAATCTGGCCGAGCCGGTCTTCGACGCTTTGCGGGCCGGCGATCTATCCCTTGAGGTAGCCTCTGCCTATGGCAGCACCAGCGACACGGCCCGCCAGGCCAGCGTCTTTGCCCAGCTCGCTGGCGACTATTATGCAAATAATGTGAACGAAATCCGGCGGCGCCTCGCGTCGGGCTCCTACCGCGGCTTCGATCCCAAGGTGCTGTTCGTCGGACCTGAAGACTATCGTGAGGCAGGCGGACGGATCGACAGCGATCTGTTCTCCAGCGCCGAGACGGAAATCTGGCTCGACGCCGATATCGTCGACCGCCTTGCTGAGGCAAAGCTCCTCGCCGCCGCACAGGCGCTGCGAGCGCTCTTCGAAGCCATTGGCGGTATCGAACTCAAGAGCCGTTACGCCTCGTCCCGCAAATTCGATTTGGCCGCATCCGCAGAGAAGTTGTTCGCGGGAGACGTGATCATCGAAGCGGAGGTCAAGGATCGGGCGCTGGCCTGGCTTCCGGTCCCGATGCGTTTCACGCCGGAGGAGGCTGTTTCCGAGCCGAATCAGAGCGCTGCGACCTTATCGTCGCAAGACGTGGTGGTCTCATCTGATCAGGCTGATCTGCTAGACGCCGCCTGACCTCGTGACAGTGCGAATGGCGAGCCGCGTTTCAGTCGCACCTGGCCATCCGTCCGCGATGGTGATCGCGGCGTCGCCATTCCGCCTCTCTCCCACTCCACGCTCGAGCTTCCGGCGGTCTGGATAGTCCGGACGTGCTTCCACACGACGCGGAGGCGCGGGGATCGCACCGTGTCAGGCATGCCTGGCAACCGGCCCGTCGGGCTGAACTGCGCAGCCTGCGATACAGTACCCACGCTGCTTCGATGGGGCTGTGGAGGCGACAGAGCGAAAACCCACTTCATCCGGAGTTCGTCCATGACCCAGATTTTCCTCGACTTCGCCGACTCCAAACGGGAGGCGGATAGCAAGGCTGCCTCTCTCATCATGATCGGCCAAAGGCTTGCAGACCAATTGGCCAGCGGCTCTGCACTCTCACGACAAAAGCTGAAATCCTCCATGACCGCTCAGTTCTGCGGCTCCGATGCATCCGGCGCCTGGAGCATGCGCGATGCCTATGACGCGGCGGAAATCGCGCAGGTGCTGCTTGTCCTGCGGGATGCGTGCCATTTGACCGACTGGGCTGACAGGGCGGCTGCCTTTCACCGGCGCACTGCCCTTATTCATCAGTTGCCAACCCAAAGCTACCGGAGCGAGCAGCAGGTCGAGATGCAGCAGTTCTCGACACCCTTGCCCCTCGCCTGGCTTGCCGCCTGCGCTGCCCGCATGAAGCCGGACGACCTGGTTCTTGAGCCATCCGCCGGCACGGGGATGCTTGCAGTCCATGCCCGGCAGATCGGGGCGCGGCTTCTCCTCAACGAGCGCGATCCCGGGCGGGCTGCGATTATTGCCCGCCTCTTCGAGCAGGAAACCACCACCCATGACGCCGAGTTTATCGGCGATCTCCTATCGGCTGCGGCATCGCCCAACGTCATTCTCATCAACCCGCCCTTCGGGCGCAGCGAGAGCCGGGGACGGGATCGCTTCGCCGGTGCGCGCCATCTGCGCTCGGCGCTCATGCGGCTTGCCCCCGGCGGTCGCTGCATCGCGATCATGCCGCCTGGCTTCGCGTCCGACGGGACCGGGTCCAAAGGCTATGACGCTGTCGCTGAAATCGTGCAGCCGCGCTGGGAGATCATGATCAACGGCACGCCCTATGCCAAGCATGGCACGTCGATTTCCGTGCGCCTCCTCCTGTTCGACAAACGATGGTCCGGCGCCACCACCCGCTTCACCGCGACTGATCTGGATGCAGCTTTCGCTCTCGCGCTGAACGCGCCGCTCCGTCTCGATGAAGACGGCCCGTCACCGGAGCTCGTGGCCGCAAGCCGTCCCTCCATAAGGCCATTGCCGAGCGCGCATGTCCCGACCACAGGTCTTTTTGCTCGGCAGGCGCCGCGCGCCTTGATGGCGCCGCCCGCGCGCCGGATCGCTGCCAGCGAGCCTGTCCCCGTTCTCTATCAGTCGCTCGATGCTCCGCCACCGGCCGAGGACCAGATCGGCATTTATGTGCCCTGGCGGCTCACCCGCATGGCTTTTGCCAAGCCCAGTCCGCACCCCGATCAACTCGTCGAATCCGTGGCCATGTCGTCGATCCTGCCGCCCGCGCCAAGTTATGCGCCGCTGCTGCCGCCGCAGGCCCGCGAGACGCTGTCGGACGCGCAGCTCGAAACAGTCGTCTTTGCAGGGCAGGCGTTCGAACGCGACATACCGGGCGCCTACCGACCCAATGAGGCAGGCACGCTCCTTGTCGCCAGCGCCGAGGGCCATGTCTACAGGCTGGGCTTCATGGTGGGCGACGGGACAGGGGTCGGCAAGGGGCGCCAGATCGCGGCCTGTATCCTGGACCAATGGAGCCGTGGTCGGCGGCGCGCGCTCTGGATTTCCAAAAGTGCCGCGCTCCTTGAGGACGCGCGGCGTGACTGGAGCGCGCTCGGTGGTCTTGCCATAGATATACAGCCGCTCGATGCCTTTCCGCTGGGCGACGCCATCGGGATGGAGAGCGGCATCCTCTTTCTCACCTTCGCGACGCTCCGCTCCCAGCGAGACGACAGTCAGTCGCGCCTCCAGCAGATACTCGCCTGGCTCGGCCCGGACCATGACGGCATCATCGCGTTCGACGAGGCCCATGAAATGGCCAATGCCGCTGGCACCGAGACCCGCTTCGGTACGCAAAAGGGCTCCGAACAGGGGCTTGCCGGTGTCCGCCTCCAGAATTTGCTGCCGCGTGCCCGCATCCTCTACAACAGCGCGACGGGCGCCACCGATCCAGCCAACCTCTGCTACGCGGCGCGGCTCGGCCTCTGGGGGCACGGCGCCTTCGAGACGCGCGAGGCCTTCATGACCGCGATCGGCGATGGTGGCATCGCTGCCATGGAAATCGTAGCGCGCGATCTTAAAGCCATGGGCCTCTACACGGCCCGCGCGCTGACCTTCTCCGGCGTCGATTATGATCCGCTCGAACATGTGCTGACGCCTGAGCAGATCGGCATTTACGATGCCTATGCGGACGCCTGGGCGCTGATTCACCGCCATCTCGAGACAGTGCTGGAAGCTACCAATGTCGTCGACAGGATGTCGGGCAAGACGCTCAACGCCCAGGCCAAGGGCGCGGCGCTTTCGCGCTTCGAGTCCGCCAAGCAGCGATTCTTCGGCCAGCTTCTTATCGGTATGAAACTGCCGACGCTGATCAAGGCAATCGAACGCGATATCGCCGAAGGGCGCCATGCCGTGGTTCAGCTTGTGACTACCTCAGAGGCCATGCTGGAGCGACAGATCG
>JBEVNC010000180.1:0-22269 GCA_040508315.1 Sphingobium sp. | reverse complement strand
CGCCGCCGATGCTCAGGCCCTGCAACAGCCGCGCGGCGAGCAGCAGCGCCGGGGAGGCGAGGCCGATGGCGGCATGGCCGGGCGTGACGGCGATCAACAGCGAACCGCCGCCCATCATCAGCACCGACAGGGTGAGCCCTGCCTTGCGCCCATGCCGGTCGCAATAGACACCCATGATCCACGCGCCGATGGGCCGCATCAGGAAGCCCACGCCGAAGATCGCGGCGGCGCTCAGAAGCTGCGCGGTCGGGCTGCCCTTGGGAAAGAAGATCGGCGCGAAATACAGGGAGAAGGCCGCATAGGCATACCAGTCATACCATTCGACCAGATTGCCGAGCGACCCCCCGATGATGGAACGGAGGCGGTGACGGGCTTGGCCGTCCTGCGATGCCGCCTCCATGTCCGGTCAGGCGCCGATGAATTTCAGGGCGCACAGTTTGTTGCCCGCCGGATCGCGCAGATAGGCAAGGTACATGGCCGAGGGCGTACCCTCGTTCCGCAGGCCCGGCGGATCTTCGACCGAGGTGCCGCCAGCGGCGACGCCCGCGGCGTGCCAGGCATCGACCTTCTCGATCGTGTCGCAGGCGAAGCCGATGGTCGAGCCATTGCCATGACAGGCCGGGTCGCCGTCGATCGGCTTGGTGATCGCGAAGTTACCCGTCGGCGTGACCCAGAACACCCGGCCGTTCGGGTCGGCGAAGCTCTCGGTATGGCCCAGCGCGCCCATCACCGCGTCGTAGAATTTCTTCGAGACTTCGATGTCGTTCGTGCCGACCATGACATGGCTGAACATGCTTGCTCCTGCTCCCTAAGACTTTGGCGGTGCCGGGTCGAGGTCCGGCTTCGGATTGTCTAGCCCGTGGGTCGGGGCGGCGTCCATGGTTTTGTGCCATTCTAAGCCCCCCCTTCAGGGGAGGGGTTGGGGTGGGGTAGCGCGCCAGGCGTTTATTCTCGGATGCTGTGCGGAGGATAGACCCCACCCCCCAACCCCTCCCCTGAAGGGGAGGGGCTTCGTGTCAGTCAAAGATTAATCTACCAACCGCGCCCCATGCCAGGCGACATGCTCTGCCATGAATGTGGAGATGAAATAATAGCTGTGGTCGTACCCCGGCTGCATGCGAATGGTCGCGGGCATTGCCGCCTTCTCGCAGGCGTCGACCAGCAACCCCGGCTGCAACTGGTCGAGAAATGCATCCGCGTCGCCCTGATCGACCAGCAGATGGGGCAGCCGCGCGCCATCCTCGATCAACCCGCACGCGTCATAGTCTCGCCACGTCGCCCGGTCGGGACCGATATAGCCGCCCAGCGCCTTCTCGCCCCAAGCACAGTTTGGCGCGCTGACGATAGGCGCCAAGGCGCTGACAGAACGAAAGCGGCCGGGATTGCGCAGCGCGATGGTCAGCGCGCCATGGCCGCCCATCGAGTGGCCCATGATGGCCTGCCGGTCCATGTCCGCCGGGAAATGCGCCGCGATCAGATCGGGCAGTTCCCGCTCGATATAGCTGCGCATGCGGTAGTGGGTCGCCCAGGGCGCCTGCGTCGCATCGACATAGAAGCCCGCACCCTTGCCGAAATCCCAGCCATCGTCGTCGGGCACGTCATCGCCGCGCGGCGACGTGTCCGGCGCGATGAAGATGATCCCGGCCTCCGCGCAGGCACGGCGATACTCGCCCTTTTCCGTCACATTGGCGTGGGTGCAGGTGAGGCCCGACAAGAACCACAAAACCGGCAGCTTCGCGCCCGGATCATGATCGGGCACGAAGGCAGAGAAGGTCATTGGCGTGCCGGTCTCGGCAGAAGCATGGGTGTAGACGCTCTGCACGCCGCCATGGCTTTTCCAGCCCGACACCTGCTCCATCAGAACACCACCACGGTGCGAATGCTCTGCCCGGCATGCATCAGGTCGAAGCCTTTGTTGATCTCCTCCAGCGGCAGGACATGGGTGATCATCGGGTCGATCTCGATCTTGCCGTTCATGTACCAGTCCACGATCTTCGGCACGTCCGTCCGACCCTTCGCCCCGCCAAAGGCGCTGCCCTTCCACACGCGGCCGGTGACAAGCTGGAACGGGCGGGTGGAGATTTCCTTGCCCGCTTCCGCGACGCCGATGACGGTCGAGACGCCCCAGCCGCGATGGCATGCTTCCAGCGCCTGCCGCATGACGGTCGTGTTGCCGGTGCAATCGAAGGTGTAATCCGCCCCGCCATCGGTCAGCGCCACTAGATGCGCGACGATGTCGCCCTCGATCTGGGTCGGGTTCACGAAATGCGTCATGCCGAAGCGGCGGCCCCATTCCTCCCGCTCGGGATTGATGTCGACGCCGATGATCTTGTCCGCGCCCACCATCCGTGCACCCTGCAGCACGTTGAGGCCGATGCCGCCCAGACCGAACACGACGACATTGCTGCCCGGCGTCACCTTGGCGGTGTTGATGACCGCGCCGACGCCCGTCGTCACGCCGCAGCCGACATAGCAGCTTTTGTCGAAGGGTGCGTCCTCGCGAATCTTTGCGACCGCGATCTCGGGCAGGACGGTGAAGTTGGAGAAGGTCGAGCAGCCCATATAATGAAAGATCGTCTGCCCCTTGTAGCTGAACCGGCTGGTCCCGTCGGGCATCAGGCCCTGCCCTTGGGTGGCGCGGATAGCGGTGCACAGGTTCGTCTTGCCGCTGAGGCAGCTTTTGCACTGGCGGCATTCGGGCGTGTAGAGCGGGATGACATGGTCGCCGGGCTTTACGCTGGTGACGCCGGGGCCGACCTCCCGCACGATGCCCGCGCCCTCATGGCCGAGGATGGAGGGGAAGATGCCCTCGCTGTCGAACCCGTCCAGCGTATAGGCGTCGGTGTGGCAGATGCCCGTCGCCATGATCTCGACCAGCACCTCGCCGGCGCGCGGCCCTTCGAGATCGACCTCGACGATCTCCAGCGGCTTCTTGGCCTCGAATGCTACGGCGGCGCGGGTCTTCATGGGGGCTTGCTCCCTTGTTGGCGATATCGGTCCCCGTCATAGCGCGGGGCGATGATGCCGCAAGGCACCTTGCAATCGGGCGCGAAGGCAGCACATGGAGGGGCATGAGCCAGATCGACCTGTCCACCTTGCCCACCGGCGCCGCCATGAACCTGTCGCCGCTGGTGACGCGGGTGCTGGCGCCCACTCCGTCGCCCTTCACCTATACCGGCACACAAAGCTATCTGGTGGGGACGACCGACTTGGCCGTCATCGACCCCGGCCCGGACGAGGAGGCGCATATCGCCGCGCTGCTCTGGGCAATCGGAGACCGCCCGGTGAAGGCCATCATGTGCACCCACACCCACCGCGACCACAGCCCCGCTGCCGCCCCGCTGGCGCGCGCAACGGGCGCAAAGGTCATCGGCTGCGCGCCCTTTGCGATCAAGGATGACGGGCCGCGTGCCGACGCCTCCTTCGACACCGGCTATGCGCCCGACACCATCCTGTCCGATGGCGATGTGGTGAGCGGGGAGGGCTGGACATTGCGCGCCGTCCATACCCCCGGCCACACCTCCAACCATCTGTGCTACGCGCTGGAGGAAGAGGGCGCGCTGTTCACCGGCGATCATGTGATGGGTTGGTCGACCAGCGTGGTATCGCCGCCGGACGGCGACATGACAGCCTATATGGCGTCGCTGCAAAAGCTGATGGAGCGGGCGGACAGCGTCTTCTACCCCGCGCACGGCGAGGCGGTCCCGAACCCGCGCCGCCTCGTGCGCGGCATGATCGGCCATCGCCGCATGCGGGAGGGGCAGATATTGCGCTTTCTGGAACGCAATGGCGCGTCGGTCATTCCCGACATGGTGTTGGAAATGTATCGCGGCGTCGATCCGGGCCTCCATCCCGCAGCGGGCCGTTCGGTGCAGGCGCATCTCATCGACCTCGACGCGCGGGAAATGGTGCGGCGGCACGCCGACGACCGCTGGGAGATCGTTGCATGAAGCGTTTCGGGACGGCCATCATCCTCGTCCTTTTTCTCGCCCTGGTCGGCGGCGGGATCTGGTGGCTGGAACGGTATACGACCCGCGAGATCGAGGGATCGGTCGAGACCATCGCAACGGCCAGCCTTCAGGGCCTCCGCGAGCAGGCGCGGCTGACGCCCTTCGTCGCGCGCTTCGTGGCGGTGACGACCAGCGAGCAGTCGCGCTTTGGCCTGAGCGCGCGGCAGACGATGATACTGCCCGGCCTCGTCCGCTATGAGGTGGACCTCAACGAGATCAAGGATAGCGACCTGAGTTGGGACGAGACGTCCAAGACGCTGAAGGTCTCCCTGCCGCCGCTGATCCTGACCGGGCCGGAGGTCGATCTGGCCGGGATACAGGTCTATGATGGGGGCGGTATATTGATGGCGTTGACCGACGCGCAAAAGACGCTCGACACGGCCAATCGCCAACGCGGGCAGGGCGAATTGCTGAAACAGGCGAAGGGCGCGGTGCCGATGCGCCTGGCTCGCGATGCCGCGCGCTCCGCCATCGAACGCAGCTTCGCCATGCCGCTGCGCGCGGCGGGCATGGAGGCGAAGGTCGTGGCGACGTTCAGGGCCGCGCCGTAATAAATATCGTCGGTCCGAACAGCGTGCGACCAGTTTGCGTCCAGTCCCGCACGGCAGCTTTAATTGCCGTACGATTTGCGATAGCCTCAAGCCTCACATTGCAAGGCTTGATGACATGGCGAGTATTGCGGGAGGGCCGCGGCGCGTAAATAACGACGACCGTTTCTTCCTTATCGGCGCATATCTGATGGCCGCCGTGCTGGTCGGTGGCTTTTCGCTTCAGTTTCTGGCGGGCCGGTCCCGCTTCGATGCGCCGTGGTTCGTCCATGCCCATGCGCTCATCTTCTTCGGCTGGGTGGTCATCTATGTCGCGCAGACATGGCTGGCGACGCGCGGCGCGAGTGCATTGCACCGGCGGCTTGGCTGGTTCGCGACGGGCTGGGTCGTATTGATGGTCGTGTTCGGCATCGCGGTGACGGTTGCGCTGGTGCGGCGCGGTGCGGTGCCGTTCTTCTTCACCCCCGCTTATTTCCTCATCATGAATCCGTTGTCGATCCTTACCTTCGCCGGCCTGACGGCGGCCGCCATCGTGAAGCGGCGCGAGACCGCGTGGCACAGGCGGCTGCATTTCAGCGGCATGGCGATCCTGCTCGGGCCGGGCCTCGGGCGGCTGTTGCCGCTGCCGCTCATGATCCCGCATGCGGGTCATGCCGTGTTCGTGGGCGTCATCCTGTTCCCCATTGCGGGCGTGATCGCCGACCTGCGCCGTACGGGCCGTGTCCATCCTGGCTGGTGGTGGGGGATCGCGACGATCACCGTCATGCAGATCGCGATGGACGTACTGGCCTATGGCGGGCCGGGAGGGGCGCTTTATGCCGCCATCACCGCCGGATCGCCGGGTGCATCGGTCGCACCGCTCGATTATCCGCCGCTCCCGCCGCCTTTCCGCTGATCCTCATACTTGATTAGCGCCCCTCGGCGCGCCATGTGGGCGCAAAGAGGAAGGATCACGCGGAACATGGATGCAAGACTTGGCTCGGGGCGCGGCGGATCGCTCGCGGGTATCGACCTGCTGAGCGAGATCGACCGCCTGCGCAAGGAGCGCAACGCTGTCATTCTGGGCCATTATTACCAGCGGCCTGAAATCCAGGACCTGTCCGATTTCGTCGGCGATTCGCTGGAATTGTCGCGCAAGGCGGCGGAGACGGATGCGGACGTCATCGCCTTTTGCGGCGTGCGCTTCATGGCGGAGACGGCGAAAATCCTGTCGCCCGACAAGATCGTGATCCTGCCCGACATGGATGCCGGTTGCAGCCTGGAGGACAGTTGTCCGCCGGATCGGTTCCAGGCGTTTCGGGAAGCCCATCCCGACCATATCGCGCTCAGCTACATCAACTGTTCGGCGGAGGTGAAGGCGCTCAGCGACATCATCGTCACCAGTTCGTCGGCAGAGAAGATACTGAGTCAAATCCCTAAGGACCAGAAGATTATCTTCGGGCCCGACCGGCATCTGGGTGGCTATCTGTCCCGCAAGCTGGGGCGTGAGATGCTGCTGTGGCCCGGCGTGTGCATCGTGCACGAGGCGTTCAGCGAGACCGAACTGATGAAGCTGCGCGTCGAGCATCCCGACGCGCCCATCGCCGCGCACCCGGAATGCCCGCCGCATATCGTGGATCATGCCGATTATGTCGGATCGACCAGCGGCATTCTTGATTTCGCCAAGACGATGCCGGGCGACACGCTGATCGTCGCGACGGAGCCGCATATCATCCACCAGATGGAAAAGGCGGTGCCGAACAAGCGGTTCATCGGCGCGCCGGGCGCTGACGGCAACTGCAACTGCAACATCTGCCCCTATATGGCGATGAACACGATCGAGAAGCTCTACCTCGCGCTGCGTGACCTCAAGCCGCGCATCGAGATGGAGGAAGGTCTTCGCCTCCGCGCGAAGAAGAGCCTCGACCGGATGCTGGAAATGGCCTCGGGCACGGTCGGGCAGGGGGATCTGGGCGCGCGGCCGTGAACCCGGCGGCGCCTGAGGTGCTGCATTTCTGGTTCGACGAAGTCGGACCGGAACGGCAGTTCGTGAAGGACGATGACCTTGATGCCGCCTGCGCGAGCCGCTTTGGCGATGTGCGCCAGGCGGTGTTGGCGAGCGACGCGGCGGACTGGCGCGATGATGCGGACAGCATGCTGGCGGCGGTCATCCTGCTCGACCAGATGTCGCGCAATATCTTCCGAGGACAGGCGGAGGCATTCGCCGCCGATCCACTGGCGCTGGAGTTGGCACTGTCGACCATTGCGGCGGGCTTCGACCGGCAACTCGCGCCGGATCGCCGCGCTTTCGTCTACATGCCCTTAATGCACAGCGAGGACCGCGGCGTTCAGCGGTTCGCGCTGCGCTGTTTCGGTCAGCCGGGGCTGGAGCGCAATATCGACTTCGCGCGCGAGCATCGCGACGTGATCGAGCGGTTCGGGCGCTTTCCGGGGCGCAACGCCGCGCTGGGCCGGGTATCGACGCCGGAGGAGCAACGCTTTCTGGATGAAGGCGGCGGCAAGTGGTGACGGGCCGTTGCAACCGCCCCAAAATCGGCTAGGGCGCGGCACATGACCTTCTCCCTTCCTGCGTTCGACCTCGACGCCTTCATCGCTTCCACGCTTGCCGAGGATCTTGGCGGCACCCCCGGCCGGGACATCACGGCCGAGAGCGTGATCCCGGCGGATGCCATATTCACTGGCGTCATGGACAGCCGCGATGCCGTGACCCTGGCGGGCCTGCCCATCGCCGCTGCTTTCTTCCGCGAGCTCGATCCGTCGGTGGAGATCGAGATGCTGGTCGAGGACGGCGAACGGGTCGAGGCGGGGACCGACATCATGCGCCTGCGCGGAAATGCTCGCGCGCTGCTGACGGCCGAGCGTTCGGCGCTCAACACTGTGCAGCATCTGACCGGCATCGCGACCATGACCAGCGAATATGTCCGCCGCATGGAGGGGACCGGCACCATCCTGCTCGACACGCGAAAGACCATACCGGGCCTTCGCGTGCTGGAGAAATATGCGACGCGGATGGGCGGCGCGCAGAATCACCGCATGGGCCTGTGGGACGCGGCGATGATCAAGGACAATCATGTCGCGGTGGCGGGCAGCGTCGAGGAAGCCGTGCGCCGCGCCGTGGCGGCTGGCGTCGAGCGGATCATCGTCGAGGTGGACCGGGTGGACCAGATCGAGCCTGCCATAGCAGCCGGCGGCACGCACCTGTTGCTCGACAATATGGAGCCATCGGTGCTGCGCGGTGCGGTGACGCTGGTGGGCGGACGCGTGCCGACCGAGGCGTCGGGCGGCGTGAACCTCAATAGCATCCGCGCGATTGCGGAGACCGGCGTGACCTATGTCAGCGTGGGGCGCCTGACCCAGTCCGCTCCGGCTGCCGATATCGGCTTGGATTTCGAGGCGGCCTGAGCCGGACAAGTTGGCCCGTCATTCCCACCTGCGCGGGAATGACAAAGGCAAAGGATCAAATCTTCTCGGGATAGATTGGCTGAATGTCCACCGGGATCGCCTTCATCGTCGCGATGACCGCCTGAGCCTCCGCATCCAGCTTCGCATGGCTGGCGTAGAGCGCCTTCACGCTCTCATAATCGCCATCACCCTGCAGCTTGACGATGGTGGCGACAAGGGCGGCGACAGCAGCTTCCATCTTTGCGTCATCGACGCGGAAACGCTTCGCCTTCTCATCCCAGGCGAAGGCGCCGCGTTCGCGCAGGAAGGTGTACTGCACCGCCGCGCCCTGACCATGCGCCTCGTTCAGCCCAAACCGCATCGCGCGAAATGTGCCGACAAGATAGGTGGCGAAGAGTTGCGGGCGCTCGGCGGCGGGGATCTCCCCCTTCTTCATCATGAACAGGATGTTCCAGACGCCCATCACGTCCGCCTTGCACTCCTCCAGCCCCGATGACTGTTCCTTCAGTTCGGCGTTGACGCTGGTCTTCACGCCATTCTTGGTGATCGTGCCGGGACCCAGGCTGTGGGACAGTTCGTGGAAGAGCGTCTCATTCTCCATATAGGTTTTGGAGACGAGAGGGGCCTGTTCGGGCATGAGCACAAGGTCGCCCATGGGTTTCAGGATGCGCTCGAACTTCGCGCCCAGCACATTGGCCAGAATGACCTTCTTCGCGCCCTTGGCCTCGCGCACGCGCTCGTCATTGGGCAGGTTGAAGGCGACGGTCTGGATGTCCGGCACATTCTCACCGCCGCCATGCACCTGATCGGTGACGGCGATGGGTGAATCGAAACCGCGCTGGAAATTCTTGTAGGCCTCGGGGACGGGGAGATTGGCCTCCATGTCGCGCAGATAATGCTTATACTTGTCCAGCGCCGCCGACGCCTTGGGATTGCGCAGCGTCACATAAGCCTCGAACGCCGTCTTCTGCCCATACAGCCCGTCGCGATAGCTTTCATAGGGGCCGATGGTGATTTCGATGGGCGTGTCCTTCACGTCCATCCAGGCCAGTTCGGACTCGTAATAATTGTCGGTGCGAAATGCCTTCGCCCGCAGCGTCAGGAATGTCTTGAGGCTGGCATTGGTGGTGATCGCCGCCGCCTGCTCCAGCAGTTTCGCGGCAGGCTCCAGCCATTGCGCATAATGTTTGGAATAGGGGATGGTGATCAGTTTGCCGCCCGACCGTCGCACGACCGTATAGGGGTCGAGCAGCTTCGCCTTCTCGGCCGGATGCGCGGCGATATAGGCGTCCAGTTCCGCCTTCGTCAGATCGACCGGATAATGGCCGCCGCCTAGTGGTTTGGGCACCGTGCCCCAGAAGGGCGCATCCTCGTTCAGCGCGTCCCACGGGCCGGCCATCAGGTCGAACATGTCGAGCAGGAGCGGCTGGTCGGCGCGGCGGACGCGCGAAATGGCGGTGCGGACCTGCGGGTTCTCCGCATAATTCTGACGCAGGTAGATGTCGGACATCTTGTTCGCTGCCTGGATCAGCAGGTTGATGACCTGCCGTTCCTCGGCGGTGAGATAGCTGGTGTCCGGCTTCATCTCGATCCGCGCAAATTTGGCGCGGGTGGCAGCGATGTCGTCCTGCGGCTCCGGCGTCGCGGAAAGGGCAGGGGCGGCGGTCGTGGCGAGGAGCAGACTCGCGATCAGGGCGGTTCTCATGACTGCTTTCTGGCAGGTTGGGGCGGGCCTGTCATCGCTGGTTAGCATTTGGACAAGCCGCACTATTGCAAGTCATTATCATTTCGGCCAGTTGCGTCTTGCAAGGCTTCCGTGCGGCAGATACATGCTGCAATGCAACAGGGGAGAAAAGCGTGCGCCGCGGACTAGCCATTTCGAGTGCCGTCCTGCTGCTGGCAGGCTGCGGCGGTGGCGAAGCCCCCCCGGCACCGCCTCCCCCGCAAGTGACCGTCGCCGTTCCCCTGCAACGCGACGTGGTCGATTGGGACGACTATACCGGCCGTTTCGAAGCGCCGCAGGATGTCGAGATCAAACCCCGCGTCAACGGCGTCATCACCGCGATCCTTTTCAGCAATGGACAGGACGTCCGGACGGGCACGCCGCTCTTCACCATCGACCCGCGCCCCTATCGCGCGAAGGTGGAGCAGGCCCGCGCGCAGGTCGCACGGGCCCAGGCCGCCTATACCAATGCCAGGCAGGTCGCGAGCCGCAGCCGCGCGCTCGCCGCTGCGCAGGCGGTGAGCAAGGAAGAGGTCGAGACCAATCAGGCGCAGGAACGCAGCGCCGAGGCGGATCTTGCCGCCGCTCGCGCCGCGCTGAATGCGGCCGAACTGGATCTGGGATTCACCACCGTTCGTGCGCCCTTCGGTGGCCGTATTTCCGACCGGCGGGTCAGCCTGGGCGACTCGGTGCAGGACGGAACCACCGTGTTGACCCGGCTGGTCTCGCTCGACCCGATCTGGTTCACGTTCGAGGGGGCCGAGTCCTTCTATCTCAAGAACCTCCGGCAGGATGAGCGGGGCGAGCGTGGGTCGTCGCGCAACACCGCCAATCCGATCGAGATTCAGTTGGCGGACGAGGCCGATTATCGCTGGCGGGGTCGCATGACCTTCCTCGACAATGCCATCGATCCGGCGTCGGGGACCATCCGCGCGCGCGCAGTCGTGCCCAATCCCAAGCATTTCCTGACGCCCGGCATGTTCGGCCGCGCCCGCCTGCTCGGTTCCGGCACCTATAAGGCGCTGCTGATCCCCGACGAGGCTATCGTGACGGACCAGACTCGCCGCCTGGTCTATGTGATCAACCGCGAGAACAAGGTCACGCCGCGTCCGGTCGAAACGGGCGCGCAGGTGGAGGGGCTGCGTATCGTGCGCGCAGGCCTCGCGCCGACCGACCTTGTGATCCTCGACGGGCTGGGCCGCGCACGGCCCGGCACGCCGGTCACGCCCAAGCGTTCGCAGATCAAGCCGCGTCCGGGCAGCCAGCCTGCGCCCAGCGCCGCGTTGCAGGAACCGGCATCCGGCCAGGCGACGGCGGACTGATCGGATGAAACTGCCGCATTTCTTCATCGAGCGGCCGATCTTCGCCGCAGTGCTTTCGATCCTGATCGCGATCGTGGGCGCGCTGGCCTATCCGGTCCTGCCCGTCGCGCAATATCCCGACATCGCGCCGCCGACCGTGACGGTCAATGCGAGCTATCCCGGCGCATCGGCGGAAACGCTGGCGGAAACGGTCGCCGCACCGCTCGAACAGGCGATCAACGGCGTGCAGGGCATGATCTACATGTCCTCGTCCTCGACCGGCAATGGTCAGGTCCAGATGGTGGTCAGTTTCCGGCAGGGCACCGACGTCGATCAGGCGCAGGTGCTTGTCCAGAATCGCGTGACCAGCGCCGAGCCGCGCCTGCCGGAGGACGTGCGGCGCATCGGCGTGCGGGTGGAGAAAAGCTCGCCCGACCTGTTGCTCGTGGCCTTCTTCCGCTCGCCCGACAACTCGCTCGATCTGGGCTATATCTCCAACTATGTGAACGTGCAGGTTCTGGACCGCATCGCGCGTGTGCCCGGCGTCGGCCAGGCGCAGCTGAACGGCGGCCGCGACTATAGCATGCGCATATGGATCGACCCCGGCCTCGCCGCCGCGCGCGACATGACGGTGGACGAGGTGGTCGCGGCCATCCGCAACCAAAATGTTCAGGTCGCGGCGGGCGCGGTGGGCCAGCCGCCCTATGGCAAGAGCGGCGCGTCGGCGTTCGAACTGGGCGTGCAGACGCGAGGGCGCCTGACCAGTGCCAAGGAATTCGAGCAGATCATGGTCAAGCGCGATGCCGAGGGCCGCCTGACGCGCCTGCGCGACGTGGCGCGAGTCGAACTGGGCGCGCAGGATTACGGCATCAACAGCTATCTGGGCCAGAAGAGCGCCATCGCGCTGGGCGTCGCGCAGTTGCCGGGTTCCAACGCGCTGCAAACGGCGGAGGCCGTGCGACAGGCGCTGAAGGATGCGGCAAAGGACTTCCCGCCCGGCCTCGTCTACTCGGTCGATTACGATCCCACGACCTACATCCAGGAGTCCATTTCCGCGGTTCAGCAGACGCTGATCGAGGCGATCGTCCTCGTCTCGCTGGTGGTGCTGATCTTCCTGCAAAGCTGGCGCGCGGCGATCATCCCGATCATCGCCATCCCGATCTCGCTGGTAGGGTCGTTCGCGGCGCTGGCGGCGCTAGGCTATTCGCTCAACAACCTTTCGCTGTTCGGACTCGTGCTCGCTATCGGCATCGTCGTCGATGACGCCATTGTCGTGATCGAAAATGTCGAGCGGCTGATGGACGAGGAGGGGTTGTCCCCGCGTGAGGCCGCGCACAAGACCATGGATGAGGTGTCCGGCGCGCTGATCGCCATCGCGCTGGTGCTGGTGGGCGTGTTCCTGCCGACCGCCTTCATCCCCGGCATTTCGGGCGCATTCTACCAGCAGTTCGCGATCACCATCTCGTCGGCGACGCTGATCTCCGCCGTGGTTTCGCTCACCCTGTCACCCGCCCTGTCGGCGCTGATCCTGAAACCGCGCGACCATCACAAGCAGGCCAAGCCCGGCTGGCGCGGCTGGGGCACGCGCTTTGCCGACAGGTTCAACCGTGGTTTCGAGTGGCTGTCGGATCGTTATGGCCGGGCGACCGGGCGGCTGGTGCGGATGCTGGCCATTGTCGGCGTGGTCTATCTGCTGCTGATAGCGGTGGCGGGCTGGCGCTTCTGGGCGACGCCCACCGGCTTTATCCCGCCGCAGGATCAGGGTTATCTGATCGGTGTGGTGCAATTGCCGCCCGGCTCCTCCCTCCAGCGCACCGACGCGGTGATGCACGAGGCCATCGGCATGGCACTCAAGGTGCCGGGCGTGCACGATGCCGCCGGTTTCGCCGGCCTCGACGGCGCCAGCTTTGCGGCATCCCCGAACGCGGGCGTCATCTTCTTCACGCTCAAGCCCCATGCCGAGCGCGAACAGACATCGACCGATGTGCAGAATGCACTGTACGGCGCATTCTCGGCCATCAAGGGCGGCGACCTGCTCGTCATCGCGCCGCCGCCGGTCAACGGCATCGGCACGGGCGGCGGCTTCAAGATGATGATCGAGGATCGCGGCGGTAAGGGCTATGCCGAGCTAGCGCGCGTGTCGCAGCAGATGATGATGGAGGCCAACGGCGTCCAGTCGGTTGCCGGTGCCTTCTCCCTGTTCAACACGGGAACGCCGCGCCTGACCGCCGACATCGACCGCGAGCGGGCGGAGCGGATGGGCGTGCCTGTCCAGAATATCTTCTCGACGTTGGGCGCCTATCTTGGCTCCTCCTATGTCAACGACTTCAACTTCCTCGGCCGCACCTACCGCGTGACCGCGCAGGCGGACGCACCCTATCGCGACGATCCGTCGGATATCCAGTTGCTCAAGACGCGCTCCGCCACGGGCGAGATGGTGCCTATGAGTTCGGTGATGTCGCTCAAGAATGACGCAGGGCCCTACCGCGTGGTCCGCTTCAACCTGCACCCCGCCGCCGAATTGCAGGGCGATACCAAGCCCGGCTTCTCCACAGGCGAGACGCTGCGCGCCATGGAGGAACTGGCCGGCCGGGTATTGCCGGAAGGTTTCGCCTATGAGTGGACGGAACTCGCGTTCGAACAGAAGCAGGCGGGCAATACCGGGGTCATCGCCTTTGGGCTGGCGGTGGTGTTCGTGTTTCTGTTGCTGGCGGCGCTGTACGAAAGCCTGATGCTGCCTCTGGCGGTGATCCTGATCGTGCCGATGTGCCTGCTCGCGGCCATCCTGGGCGTCAACGTCATGGGGCTGGACAATAATATCCTGACGCAGATCGGCCTCGTCGTGCTGATCGGTCTGGCCGCGAAGAATGCGATCCTGATCGTGGAGTTCGCGCGGCAGGGCGAGGATGATGGCCTGAGCATCCGCGACGCGGCCGTGCGCGCGGCGCATCAGCGCCTGCGCCCGATCCTGATGACGTCGATCGCGTTCATCCTTGGCGTGCTGCCGCTGGTCATCAGCACTGGCGCGGCGGCGGAGATGCGGCAAGCGCTGGGCGTGGCGGTGTTCTTCGGCATGATCGGCGTGACGATCTTCGGCCTCATCTTCACGCCCGCCTTCTACGTCATCAGCCGGTCGCTGGGCGACTGGATGGCGCGGCGTTTCCACACGGGGAAATATAAGCGGACCAAGGATGAGCCAGTGGTGGAGGCGGGCGAATGAAGCGGCTCGCTCTCGCCCTGCCGCTGCTGCTGGCGGCCTGCTCGGTCGGCCCGACCTATAAGCGGCCCGAGACGCCGGGCGGCACGGCGGCGGCCCCGTTCGTCGATCCGGGCATCACGCAGGTTTCGCCCGGCGCTGCCGGGGGGCAGTGGTGGCGGCTGTTCCAGGACGCGGCGCTCGACCGGTTGGTGCAGGAGGCACTGGCCCATAATACGGATGTGCGCGTGGCGTCGGCGAACCTGCGCCGGGCGCGGGCGCTGTTGTCGGAGGCGCGGGTCGGGCTGCTCCCCACTACCGATGCGTCGGCCAGCTATGCGCGCCAGCGTCTCGGCGCGGAGCAGGCGGCGGCATCGGGTGCCCAGACCGGCGGCATCACCGGCTTCGAGTTCGACTATTTCACCGTCGGCATGGACGCCGCCTATGAGGTCGACCTGTTCGGCCGGGTGAGCAATTCGATCAAGGCGGCGCGCGCGGACGCGGCGGCGGCGCAGGCGACGCTGGACGGCGCGCGCGTGTCCGTCGCGGCGGAGACGGCGCGCACCTATGCCCAGGCCTGTTCGTTTGCGGCGCAGGCGGACGTGGCGCGGGAAACTGCGCGGTTGCAGGGCCGCACGCTCGACCTGACCAAGCGATTGCTGGACGCCGGGCGCGGCACGCAGCGCGACTATGATCAGGTGGTTGTGCTGGCCGAACAGGCGCGGGCACAGGTGCCCAATTTCGAGGCGGAGCGGCGATCGGCCCTTTATGCGCTTGCGACACTGACCGGACGCCCCCCGTCGGAGATCGACGCGGATGCGGCCAGGTGCATGACGCCGCCGGGCGTCGGCACACTGATCCCGGTGGGTAACGGCGCGGCGCTGCTCGCCCGCCGCGCGGACGTGCGGGAGGCGGAGCGCAAGCTGGCGGCCGAGACCGCGCGGATCGGTGTGGCCACGGCCGCGCTGTTCCCGACCATCAATCTGCTGGGATCTGTATCGCTGGGCGCGACGGACATCGACAATATCGGCAAGGCATCGTCGTTCAACTTTTCGGTCGGGCCGCTGATCAGCTGGAGCTTTCCCAATATCGGCGCGGCGCGGGCACGCATCCGCCAGTCGGAGGCGAGCACGGATGCGGCACTGGCGACGTTCGACGGCACGGTGCTGACCGCACTGCGCGAAGTCGAACAGGCACTGGCGCGCTATGCGGGCGCCATCGAGGTCAATGCCAGCAACCGCCGCGCGGAGGCCGCCGCGAGCAATGCCGCGCGCATCGCCGAGACCCGCTTCATCGAAGGACGCGACAGCTTCCTGCAACGTCTCGATGCCGAGCGTGACCGGGCCCAGGCGCGCGGCTCGCTGGCCCAGTCCAACGCCGCGCTGGCGGAAGCGCAGGTGGCCCTGTTCAAGGCGCTGGGTGGCGGCTGGGAAGGTGCGGCGGAGCCGACGCGGCGCTGACGGACGGTTGTTCGCTCGGTGAACCGACCCAGCCGTCATCCTGAACTCGTTTCAGGATCCATGGTGCCTCCCAACACCAGTTGGTGCGGAGGAAAGATAGATGCTGAAACAAGTTCAGCATGACGATATTGGGCAATTTCGCGAGAAGACCTTCAAGAAACCGCACGATACGCTCAAAATTCCGGGTCGGCGGCGTTAATCACCATGGCCCAGCAGGACCAGAACCCGATCAGCGTGGTGAACTCGATAGCGCCGGTCTCACCGAATGCCGTCTTCACGCGGTCGAACAGAGCGTCGGTCACATTCGCGGTGACGGTCGCGAGCGTATATTCGACCACCAGCTTCTGCGTGTCGCTGAGCAGCGGGCTGGCCTGCCAGTCCGCAACCGCGGCCATCTGTTCTTCGCTGATCCCTACTATCGCCCAATAAGGCTTGCGCGCTGCGACGGAGAAGTCCGATCGGAAATGGCGGTTGAGCGTGTAGAAGGCCAGTTCGCGCAGATCCGTTTGTTTGGCCCAGCCGGTGTCCATTGCAATAGCCTTGCTGAGCTGCGCCATCAGCAACGCGACCCCGGGGTTTATCGCCGCGATGGCGACGCCCGCATGGCCCATGTCGATCTCCGGGTCCGGCTCGCCGGGGCGCAGATAGTCGAACAAGGCGGTGAGGTCGTCTGTGGCGCCGCCGGTATAGTCGGCGGGTTTGAAGACGGGGGTGATGCGCATGGAAGTCTCCTAGTGACTTTAGGCTTATCCCCCTCCCGCAAGCGGGAGGGGCCAGGGGTGGGCAAGCGACCGACAGGTCGCTGTTGGTTGAGGGGGCAGCGCAGGCCCACCCCCAGCCCCTCCCGCAAGCGGGAGGGGGCAGAATGGCCGCTGCTAAAACACTGCAAAACAAAAAGCCCTCCCCCGTCGCCGGGGAAGGGCTTTCGCATCCTCTCAAGTCGCGGTCCGCTTATTCTGCGGCCTGCGCCTGATCCGCGGGCTGCACCGTCGCGACCGGCTTGGTCTGCGCGAGCGAGGTGCCAAAGGTGTGGAAGCAGCAGGCGTGGAGACCGCCCAGGCCGCCCGCCACGAACACCAGCACATCCTTGGGCTCCGGCGTCGCATAGACGCGGCCGTCGGCGCGGATGCGATCCTGCAGGGCGAGTTGGTCGCGATGTTCCTTGTTGAACTCGCTTTCCGCCAGGCTGGCATATTTCCAGATGACTTCCTGCACGTCCTCGACGTTCGGAAATTCCTTGCCGACGATTTCCGCGCAGATCGGGTTGATCGCGATCATCGCCTCGCCGAACGGCACGGCGCCCGAGAAGTTGTTGCACCCCGCATAGGCATAGGACCGGCCGATCATCTCCAGGAAGTCGGTCGCCGAATGGGACGTCGTGTCGATGACGTTCATCGTGCCCATGGTGCCGAAGGAGGTGACGGCATTGCCCGCCACGCCGCGACGCTCGGCCAGCGGCGCCCAGGGGGATTTCTCTTCCCACTCACCCGTCACGACGCCAGCGATACGGCCCGGCGAGCCGAAGGTCGTCTGCGACGTGCCGCCCGTGGTCTGCCCGGCGATGTTGCGCATCATCAGGCGGATCGCGCGGCCGATGGACGCGCTGTTGCCCGGAACGCCGCCCATGCAGCCATAGCCGAACGGGATGTCCAGCTCGTGCCGGACGGGGCCGTTGACGACGAACGCCGGGTAGACCGGCGCGGTCGTCGCGTTGACGCCGTACAGCTCGAAGTCCGGGTCGGCGATCGACGCCATCATCGCGATAAGCAGTTCCAGCGACTCGGCCGGAGCGCCTGCCATGACGGCATTGATGACGATCTTCTCGACCGTGCATTCGACATTGCCCGGCATGTCGCCGATGACTTCATCGGGATAGCGGTCATTCTCGGACAGGAAGGTCCGCACGCGCGCATCCGTCGGCGGGATGAGCGGCAGGCCGTCGCCCCAGCCCTGCGACAGGGCGAAGGCGTTGAAGGTCTCGATCTCCAGATCGGCCTCGACGCGGCGGCTGGCCAGCCAGTCGACCTCGCAGCCCTCCGGCCCGCAATCGCGGCTGATCAGAGGCTTGATGACCGGCGCCGCTCGATTGGCGCCGGGACGGATCAGTTCGATGCTCATTCTGCGGCCTCCGCAATGGCGAGGCTGGCGCCCATGGTGGCCAGAACGCCCTCGAAATGCGCCTCGCCGATCTTCACAACGTCTTCCTGGCGCTGTTCGTTCAGCGGATAGGGGAGGACGTGGACGCGCAGGCCCGAACGGCCGCCGCGCGCCGCGATTTCATGCGCGAACACCTCGAAATTCTTGGTCGCGATGGCGGTCGTGGGCAGGCCGTGATTCGCCGCCTGGATGGCGTCGCGCACGGTCCAACCAGTGCACGAACCGCAATTGGCGAGGCCGACCACGGCGATGTCGATGCTGTTCAGGAACGCTTCGAAGTCGGCGGCATGACGCTCACCCTCGTCGCCGGAGCGGCCGCCCGAGCGCCAGAAAATGACTTCGGCGCCAGCTTCGCGGAATTTTTCGGCCCAGCCTTCGCTGATCCAGTCCCATGCGCGCCACATGCGGTCCAGCCGAAAACCGACCGTCTTACCTGCCAGCAGGCCCGCATCGGGGCCAGGGCTGGTGATGTCGTCCGCCCGCTTTGCGGTGGGATCGAGAACGAAACCTCGCGCCATTCACACCTCCTAAATCAGCATGGCACACCATGCATAGCTATGCGTGAATACGTAAACGCTCTTGGCCGAAGGTGCAAGCATGATGCGATGGATCACTCCAACGGCGTTGAAATCCGGGAACAATCAGGCGAGATCGGGGAAGGTCTGGGCTTCCAGCCGTTCGAGACGCGCCTCCAGACGACTGAGCAGGGAGGATCGCACCGGCTGGCCAGCCACCAGCTTGCGCCAGGTGTTGTAGCTGATGCCGAATCGGTCGTTCAGCGCCTCGTCGGTGCGGTGCGTGACCATGGCGCGCATGCGGTCGACCAGCCGGGGGTCGACGGCGATGCAGCCCTTTGGCGCGGCCATGGTTGTCGAACGAATGTCTTCCCGCATGTCGCGCCCTTTCCCCAAAAGTCAGGAACGCACGGCTGCGCCCCTCGCAGCATGTCGCCCCGGACGCCCCCTGACGCAAACGGGTTACGCTCATATGACGATCGGGCGCTTCTCATGATTATGGATCATCCGGCCCTCGAAAGATGAGGGGGGCAGCGGAACGCGGGCAGCACCTCAGGCTATCAGGTCACCGACCATCCGCCATCGACCGCAAGGCTCTGATTGGTGATCGACCGCGCCATGGGCGAGGCGAGGAAGAGGACGGCCGCGCCGATGTCGCGCGGTTCGCACATGCCCAGCGGCGGACGGCGGCGACCGGGGCCATCGGGCAATGTCCCCTGCGCACCGATGGCGCCAGGCGTGGCGACGCCGCCGGGCAGGATAGTGTTGACGGTGATGGCATACTCGGCAAGTTCCAGCGCGCTCGCCCGCATCAGTCCGAGCAGCGAGGACTTGGACGCGGCATAGGCGGCATGCCCCTTGATCAGGGCGCCGATCAGCGCGGCGGATGCGACATGGACGATGCGCCCGCCCTTGCCGCCAGCGACCATCGCCCGCGCGGCCTCCCGGCTGGCCAGGAACACGCCGCGGGCGTTGACGCCGTTGATGCGGTCCCATTCCTCGGCCGTGCCGTCCAGCAGCAACTGGCGGTCCTGCAATCCAGCATTGTTGACCAGGCCCCAGAGCGGGCCATGGCTTGCCGCGACCTCGGCGAAGGCACGAATGATGGACGCCTCATCGGCCATGTCGATCGCGATTGCGGCAGCGCGGTGCCCGGCGGCGCTCAGCGCGGCGGCGGTCTCGGTCGCAGCCGCCAGATTGCGGTCGGCAATGATGACGTTCGCGCCCGCTTCCGCCAGCATTTCGGCGATCCCTGCGCCAATCCCCATGGCGCCGCCGGTGACGATCACCGCTTCGCCCGCAAATCCATATGCGCCGTTCGCCATCGTGCGGTCCTCTCCTGCTCTTGTTCGTAGGGGCCCGTCTATCAGGCGGTCAGCAATTGCTCCACCGCGCGCGTCGGGCCGCGCGGACAAAGGCGATGCCTTGATGCTGACGTGTCCGCCGCCTCAACTGGTGGGTAGGCTGCGCTGAGGAGAACCGTGCGCATTGCCTAACCCGCTCCATCTGGCGCATGTTCGACGCCAAAGCAGAAAGAGAGGAGCGCGCCGTGGCCGGTGAGATCTACAAGATATTGATTTTCCTGAAGCGTCGGCCGGGGATGAGTCGCGAAGATTTCCAGACCTATTATGAGACGCAGCACGCGCCGCTGTGCCTGAAGTACACACCGCCGGGCGTGAGCCGCTATTTCCGGCGCTATGTCCAGCCGATGACCGATCCCGCCACGGGCGAGCCCATCGAGATGGATTTCGACGTGGTCACCGAATTGTGGTTCCACGACAAGGCGGCCTACGAGGGCGCGCTTCATTACGCGGGGCGCGGCATCTTGCCCCAGGACGTGATCGAGGATGAGGAAAAGCTGTTCGACCGGCCCAAGGCGCGTTTCACGACCATTGTCGAAAGAGAGACGGATCTGGTTGCCGCGGGAATAGCGTGACGGATCTGTTCGCGTCGCTCGCATTGCCGCGGGGACCGGCGCTGGCCAACCGCTTCGCTCTGGCGCCCCTCACCAACAAGCAAAGTCATATCGACGGCACGCTGTCGGACGATGAATATCGCTGGCTGACGATGCGGGCGGAGGGCGGCTTTGCGTTGACCATCACCTGCGCCGCGCATGTGCAGGCGGGCGGCAAAGCGTTCGAGGGGCAACTGGGCATATTCTCCGATGCGCATCTGCCTGGCCTCTCGCGGCTCGCGGGCGCGATCAAGGCGGCGGGCAGCGTCGCGGCGGTGCAGCTTCACCATGGCGGCATGCGGACGCTGACCGACCCCGTCGCGCCGTCCGACGAGCCGGGCACCGGCGCGCACGGCCTGACGCTGGCGGAGGTGGAGCAGGTCCGCGACGACTTCATCGCCGCTGCGCGCCGGGCGGAGGCGGCCGGGTTCGACGGGGTCGAGATTCACGGGGCGCATGGGTATCTTCTGTGCGAGTTTCTCTCGCCGACGATCAACCGCCGCGATGACCATTATGGCGGCAATATCGAGAACCGGCGGCGTATCCTCGATGAGATCGTCACCGGCATCCGCGCGACCTGCGGGCCGGACTTCCAGATCGGCCTGCGCCTGTCGCCGGAGCGGTTCGGGCAGGTGCTGGCGGAAAGCATTGCGGTCGCAGGGCATTTCCTGGCTGGCGGACAACTGGATTATCTCGACCTGTCGCTGTGGGACGTACGCAAGGAGCCGGTGGAGGAGGGGTTTCGCGGTCGCACATTGCTGTCCTGCTTCACCGGCTTGCCGCGCGGGCGCACGGCCATCGCCGTGGCGGGCGCGGTGCGCGATGCGTTGGAGGCGCGCTGGTGCCTCGACAATGGTGCCGACTTCGTGATGGTGGGGAAGGGGGCCATCGTCACCCATGACCTACCAAGGCGGCTGGAGACCAATATCGGCTATTCCCCTCCCGCAATGCCGGTCAGTGCCGAGCATCTGGCGGCGGAGGGCCTGTCGCCCGGCTTCATCTCCTACATGCGGACCTTTAAGGGTTTCGTCGTGTGATTCGGAGCGGACGAGACGATGCGGCCCCCTCGATTCGTCGCAAAAGCCGAAATTCTGGATTGCAAACAACTCTCAATAGCGTATCGTTTGGGTTCTCAGGAGAGACTCATATGGTCGTTTGCATTTGCAATGTAATTCGTGAGCGGGACATTCGGGAAGCCGCACGTAAGGGTATTACCGACGTCGTCGACGTCTATGCAGAACTCGGTTGCGAACCGAATTGCTGCCAATGTCTTTCATTTGCAGAACAGATCATCGACGAGGAATGCCGCATAGCGGCCTGACTTTCCAGAATTGCAAGCCGTTCGCGGTGGCCTAACCCTAGTCTTTCGCCTATAGGGGCCTCCTGTTTCCAGGAGGTTTCTTATGAAGGGCGATGCCCGGGTTGTTCAGTATCTGAACGAAGCGCTCAAGAACGAGCTGACCGCTATCAACCAGTATTTTCTGCATTACCGTATGCTCAAGCACTGGGGCGTGTCGAAGCTCGCCAAATATGAGTATAGCGAGTCCATCGACGAGATGAAGCATGCCGACCGCATTGCGGACCGCATCTTCTTTCTCGACGGTCTTCCCAATTTTCAGGATCTGGGTCGTCTGCGCATCGGCGAGACGGTCGAGGAACTGCTGAGGGCCGATCTCGCGCTCGAAATGGAGGCGCTGCCGCAACTCAAGGAAGCGATCGCTTATTGTGAGCAGGTCCGCGACTTCGTGACGCGCGATCTGTTCAAGGATATCCTCGAGAGCGAAGAAGAGCATGTCGACACGATCGAACGCCAGTTCGACATGATCGCGCGCATGGGCATCGAAAATTATGTCCAGCTTCAGTCGGAACCCGCAGAGGGCTGACCGACTGCCGGGACGCTATGTTCCGGGACAACCAGAGCAACCGTTCGGGGCGCGCGTGTGGCCCACCGCGGGGCGGACAGCGGGGGGGGCTGCGGCCCGCCGCCCACCCCGCGCGGGAAA
>JBEVNC010000152.1:0-4284 GCA_040508315.1 Sphingobium sp. | reverse complement strand
AAGTGAAGGTCATCGGCATCGGGAATTTGGTTTCCATGCGCCAGCTCAGCCGGTCGCCCTCGACCTTGCCCTCGTTCACCTCCAGCGAGCCCAGCGGACTGGCATTGGTGCCCTGAAAGGTCGCGCCCTTGCTGACGATGGTGAACACGCTCGCTTGATCGCCGAACGGCGTTTTCGTCACGCAGTCATATGCGCCATCGACTTTTGCCATATCCGTCCCTTCCCGATTGCCGAGCGCTTATTCCGCGGGCTTGGCGGCGCTGTCAATGTCATGAACGGGCAGGCCCAGTCCCTTGAGCTGCGGCTCGACCACCTTGCGGTCGCCCACGACGACCCAGCTGAGCTTGGCCGGATCGAGCACGGCGCGCGCTGCCGCGTCCAGCTTTGCAGGCGTCAGCGCGCGATAGCGGTCGGTCAGCGACTCCACGAAATCGAACGGGCGGCCCGACATGGCGTCGTCCTGCATCTGGTTCAGCACGGCGCCCGTCGTCTCGAACCGGCCGGGAAGACGCGCTATGGCCCCGCCGACGATGCGGCCGAATTCGGATTTGGTCACACCCTTGCTGCCGAGAAAGTCCGTCAAGTTCTGGCGGATCGCCTGGATGGTTGCTCCGGTCTTGTCCGCCTGCACTGGCGCAGAGATGAAATAGGGGCTGCGGCCCACGCGCTGGGCCAGCGATCCGCTGACACCGTAGGACCAGTGCTTCACCTCGCGAATGTCGGTGTTGAGGCGCGAGGTGAAGTCGTTGGCGAAGATATTGTTGGCGGCGTTGAAGTCCAGCAGGTCGTCTGCCGTGGTCTTGTCGGTCACGAAGCCAGCGAACACCGTCGATTGCGGCGTGTTGGGCAGGTTGATGAGCGTGATCGATCCGCTCGGCGCGGGGATCGGGGCGGACAGGTCCTTTTGGGGCGGCATGTCGCGTGTCGTCGGCCAGTTGCCGAAGCGCGCCTCCAGCAGCGGTATCAGCGCGTCCGGATCGACATTACCCGCAACGAAGATTTCCGCCTTTTCGGGCCGCATCCAACGGCGATGATAGGCACCCAGATCGTCGCGCGTGATGGCCTTCACGGAGGCGGGATCGCCAAGGCCGCGCGAGGGCATGCCATAAGGATGCTTGTCGCCGTAAAGCAGCGGGAATATCGCGCGGATGGCGAGGCCCCCAGGCTGGGTCTGTTCGGAATCGATGGCGGCCAACTGGATGGCGCGCACCCGCTCCACCTCGGCCGGGTCGAGGGCCGGATTGCGGATCACATCGGCGAGCAGGTCGAGCGAGGGGCCAAGATTGGCGGTTAGCGCATAGAGGGACACTACCGCCCGGTCGACCGTCTGCCCCGCCGACACGTTCGCGCCCAGCCGCTCCTGCTCCTCGGCCAACGCGATGGAATCGCGCGTCGTCGTGCCCGAATCGAGCAGCGAGAGGAAAAGCTGGCCGATGCCCGATTTCTCGCGCGGCTCGGCCGCGACGCCGATGTCGAAACTGACCGCGATCTGGAGTGTCGGAATGGCGGTGCGGCGCGCCATGTGGACCGCAATCCCATTGGACAGCTTGCGCGTCACCACGGCCGGGAAATCGACCCGCGGCGTCGCGCCAACGCCCGGCATCGCCAGCTTGGGCGTAAGCGGCGTCTCCGCGGCTTCCGGCTTGGGCTCTGCAACCGATGCCTCCTGATAGGCGGCGCGTTCGCCCGGCTCGACCGTCAGGGCATAGACAGGACGGCGCAGCCAGCGCTGCATCGCAGCGGTCACGCCGGCAGGCGTCGCGGCGGCGATCTCGGCCAGATCCTTTTTATACTGCGCCGGATCGCCCGAATAGAGCAGCCCCTCGGCCAGGGTCGTCGCCTTGCCGCCAAAGCCGCCAACTACTTCCAGCCCGCCGATCTCCGCGCTCATCGTGCGGGTCGCGACACGGCGCACCTCATCCTCGCTCGGTCCCTTGTCGATCAGTTCCGCGATCAGTTCGTCCAGCCGTGCGGAGACCTTCTTGGGGTCCTGCCCCGGCTTCACGTCCACCGCGACCTCGAACCGGCTGATCTGCTCGTCCTGATCGACGCCCGCCGTCACCGCGACGGCTAGCTGTTCCTTGCGGACCATTGCATTGTCGAGGCGCGAACTGGACAGACCACCCAGCACCGCTGCGCCGACCGCCAGCAGGGTCGCATCCGGGTCGTTGCGACCGGGCAGCGTCCAGCTTCGATAGAGGCGGGTCGTCGAAACCCGGTCCTTCATCACCGCGTCGATCCGCGCGGGCGGCGTGGGCACGGGCGCGACGACAGGTGGGACAGCCGGACCTGCCGCTATGTCGCCGAAATATTTCTCCACCTTTTTCCGGGCGGTGGCCGCATCGATATCGCCCGCCAACACCAGCACCGCGTTATTGGGGCCATAATTGGCGCGGAACCAGTCCTTCACATCCTCGAGGCTGGCGGCGTCGAGGTCGGTCATCGAACCGATGGGCGAATGGCCATAAGGGTGTCCAGCCGGAAACAGGGCCTCGGCCTGCGCATATTCGACGAGGCCGAAGGGCTGCGTATCGCGCTGCCGCTTCTCGTTCTGGACGACGCCGCGCTGGATATCGAGCTTGGACTGGGTGACCGCACCCAGCAGATGCCCCATGCGATCCGCCTCCACGAACAGCGCCAGGTCGAGCGCGCCGGTCGGCACCGTTTCAACATAATTGGTGCGATCATAGGATGTCGATCCATTGGTCGGCGTCGATCCCGCCTCCAGCAGGGGCGCGTCGAAATCCGGAACATTCTCGGACCCGCCGAACATCAGATGCTCGAACAGATGGGCAAATCCGGTCTTGCCCTTCGGCTCATTCTTGGACCCGACACGGTAATAGACGGTCACGCCGACGACCGGCGCCTTGCGGTCGGTATGGACGATGACGCGAAGGCCGTTCTTGAGCGTGAACATCTCATAGGGAATGTCCACCTGCCGCACGAGGTCCGCGAGGCTGGCGGTTGGGGCTGGGGCAGGTGCTTTCGCCGCCGCCGGAGCCGCGACAGCAGCACAGGGGACGAGGGTCCATGCAAGCGCCGACAGGCCGATGACGGCATAGGGGCGCGGTCTGAACATGGGCGATCCTCTCGATAGGCAGGCAACTTATGGAATGGGGCAGCATAACGCCGCCTCCCCCACGCGCAATCCATGCAACGCGGGAAATCCGCCATTTATCCCTGCTCTCGTCCTGCCCCGCCCTACCGCGTCCCGGCCGTCGCCAACATCGTGGCGGGATCGAAGCCCTGCAACGGTCCGTCCCTGGTCGCCGAAAAATCGATCTTCCATTCGCGCGACTGCACCGCATCCATCGCGCGCGGCATTTGATAGGTGAAACAGGCGCCCATGCGATTGGTGCGCTCCCCCGCCCGACCCGCCATCACCGGCGGTTGGCGGCGTGCGCCGGATACCTGAAAGGCACGGCGCAGCATCATCGCCCGCTCGGCATCGGCGGGGGTCAATTCCGTCTTCCAGGTCGACAGTTTGCGCTGGTCGCGCCCGGCCCAATGGCCCGGCCCCTCGATCATCGTGCCGTGCACGTCCCAGCGCAGCACCTCCACGCCATTCTCGGCGAGCGTGCCGACCGTGCGATCCTCACTGGTCGGACGGTCGCCGACCTTGAGATCGAAAACCACCGGGCCGGCATCGCCCGCATGCGCCGCGCACAGTACCGCCAGTTCGTAGAGATGCGTGCAATTGGCGTAGGCGTCGAGCGCCGCAACCGCCTCCACCCGCTGCCCCACCAGCCTCTCCGCCAGAAACGGCGCAGCGCCGGGGCATGTCGACCATGGAAAGCGATCCGCCTGCACATCCGCCGACACGATCACCCCATCCGCATGCGCGAAACGCAGAATGAAGCGATGGGCATCGTCTTCCAGTCCACCGACGACCTGCCCGGCGGCGGGATAAATGCTGATGCGCCGCCAGAGGCCCGGCGGAAATTGGGGGGCGTGTCCATTCTGGTCGCTCATCGTCATGCCACGCAAGGTAGGAACCGCACACCGCGGCGTAAATCCCCCGAGCACCAATTCGATTGCCGGATCGTCCCCGGATCAGGATTGCACCGTGCCCGGTGGCAGCCCGCGCAATGACACATGCCGCGTCAGCGCCGAAGCGCTGGCCTTGCGCACTGACGTCCGCTCCCCGAAACAGTTGAGCCGCATCTTGCCGGGCGTCGTGTTGTAATAGGCGGCAAAGCGCCGACTGAACGCGGATTCGGAGCGATAGCCAACCCGCTCGCCCACTTCCGCCACCTTCAATTGCGTCTCGGTCAGCAGTGTCGC
>JBEVNC010000147.1:0-32907 GCA_040508315.1 Sphingobium sp. | reverse complement strand
TTGTCCATTTCCAGGATGGACATGGTCTTCTCGTCATGGCCGGTGCTGCCCAGCCGATAGACATTGTTGGAGAAGTTCACATTGTCGCGAAACGCCGCCTCGCACGCCTCGAAGGTGAAGCAGGTATAGCCCTGCCGGTCGAGCGCGCCCTTGTGCCGGTGGAAGGCGGGCAGGTCGAGCAGCTGGCGCAGGAAGCCCTTGTGGACAGGGGCAGCCTCGCGCAGCGCATTCATGCCCGGATAGGGATCGCCCTCGATATAATTGCCGACTTCCTCGGCCTCGCGCTTCACGTCGTAGAGCGCGTCGTACAGTTCGTCATCGCCCGTCAGTGTGTCGATCGCCGTGGCAGCCATGCTCGCCTATCCTCAAACTTGTCGTTGCCACGCAATTCTAATGACAAATTAGGATCATGTCAAAATACCGACATGCAGTTCCTGTATGTGAATTAATCGCGCTGCATCGCGATCCGCGCCAGATCCTCCGCCTCGATCAGCATGTCGTCCTCCGCATCCCCCTGCGCCACATGTTCGCGGCCGATCATGATGAGGACGGGCACGGCGAGTGGGCTGACGCGCGGCAGTGCGATGTGCAGCATGGTGGAGGCGGCGCGGTCGATCAGGTCGCCCAGTCGCCCGACATCGGTCATCCGCGCGCGCGCATCCGCCCAGGCCGCCTTGAGCAGCAGATGGTCTGGCTCGTAGCGGCGCAGCACGTCGTAGATGAGGTCGGTGGAGAAACTCACCTGCCGCCCGGTCTTCTTCTTGCCCGGCTGCTGCCGTTCGATCAGGCCGCTGATGACCGCCACGTCGCGAAAGGCGCGTTTGAGCAGGCTAGAGCTTTCGACCCACTCGACGAACTCATTGTCGAGAATGTCGGCGGAAAAGAGCGGGCGCGGATCGATCACCGGCCGCCGCCCATAGATGGCGAGCGAATAGTCGTTCGAGACGAATCCCATCGGCATCAGCCCGAGATGCTCCATGCGCCGGGTCAGCAGCATGCCGAGCGACTGGTGCGCGTTCCAGCCTTCGAAGCTGTAGACGACCATATGGTGCATGCCCTCATGCGGGAAGGTCTCGATCAACAGCTGATCGGGACGCGGCAGGACGGAACGGAGCGCCTGCATGTCGAGCCATTCGTGCACGTCGTCGGGAAAGCGGTGCCACTCCTGCGGGCTGGCGAGAAAGCGGCGCACCCGGTCGGCCAGATGGGTGGTCATCGCCATGCGGGTGCCGCCCCAGCTGGGGATGCGCGCCGATTGGGAGGATGCGCGCACGATCAGGTCGCTGTCGGTCTGCCGGACGACTTCCAGACTGGTGCCCGCGAAGTAGAACCGGTCGCCGGGTGCGAGGCTGGCGGCAAAATCCTCCTCCACCGTGCCCAGCTTGCGGCCATTGGCGAAGCGGATGTCGAGCGAGGCGCGATCGACGATGATCCCGGCGTTCAGGCGGTGCTGCTGCGCGAATTTGGGGTGGGAGAGCCGCCATGTGCCGTCCGGCTCCTCGGTCAGCCGCTGGAACCGGTCGTAGACGCGCAGCGCATAGCCGCCATGGGCGATGAACGCCAATTGGGAGTCGAGCGCGGCGCGGTCCATCTCCGCATAGGGCGGGGCGGAGCGGATTTCGGCCAGCAACGCATCGGGTTCGAGCGGCGCGGCGCAGGCCATGGCCATGATATGCTGCGCCAGCACGTCGCGTGCGCCGGGGCGGAAGATGTCTTCGTCGCGCGCGCCTTCCGCCACCGCATCCAGCGCAGCCCTCGCCTCCAGATATTCGAAGCGGTTGCCGGGGATGATGAGCGCGCGGCTGACCTCGTCCAGCCGGTGATTGGCCCGGCCGATGCGTTGCAGCAGGCGCGACGATCCCTTGGGAGCGCCCATCTGGATCACGCAGTCGACATCGCCCCAGTCGATGCCGAGATCGAGGCTGGCGGTCGCGACGAGGCCACGCAGCCGCCCGTCCGCCATCGCCGCCTCCACCTTGCGCCGCGCCTCGCGGCTCAGGCTGCCATGGTGGATGCCGATGGGAAGGTTGGCGTCATTGGCCGACCATAATTCCTGAAAGATCAGTTCGGCGAGGCCGCGGGTGTTGCAGAAGACTAGGGTCAGCTTGTTGCGGCCGATCTCCTCCATCACCTGCTTGGCGGCATATTTGCCCGAATGGCCCGACCAGGGGATGCGATCCTCCGGGATCAGTATGCGCACGTCCGGCGGCGCGCCCGGCCCGCCCTCGACCAGCGCGACATCCTCTCCCCGGCCATCGGGCGCGAGCCAGTGGCGATAGGCATTGGGGTCGGCGACGGTGGCGGAAAGGGCGACGCGGCGCAGGGCAGGATTGATCGCCTGCAACCGCGCCATGGACAGGGCGAGCAGATCGCCGCGCTTCTCCGCAGCAAAAGCATGCACCTCGTCCACGATGATGGTCTGGAGATTGGCGAAGAAGGTGAAGCTGTCGGGATAGCTCAGCAGCAGCGACAACGACTCGGGCGTGGTGAGCAATATGTGGGGCGGCTTGGCCCGCTGGCGCGCCTTGCGGTCGGAGGGCGTGTCGCCGGTGCGCGTCTCGACCCGGATGGGGAGGTCCATCTCCTCGATAGGGGTGATCAGGTTGCGCTGCACGTCCACGGCCAGCGCCTTCAAGGGCGAGACGTAGAGGCTGTGCAGACCCTCGCGCGGGTTGGCGATGAGGTCGGCAAGGCTGGGCAGGAACCCGGCGAGCGTCTTGCCCGCGCCGGTGGGCGCGACGAGGAGGGCATGACGGCCCGCAGCGGCTGCCTCCAGCATCCCGGCCTGGTGGGATCGCACCTGCCATTGGCGTGCGGCGAACCAGTCGGTGATGGGGGTGGGGAGCGGTGTCACTCAGCGTATATAGGCATCTCCCGTCATTCCCGAAGGCGGGAATGCCACAGGGGTCAATGCCCGAAGATCAGCCACAGCACGATGATGACGGGGATCGGCACGCCGACCAGCCACAGCAAAAGACCCTTGCCCATATCTGTTCTCCTTCAGGCGCCATCCGCTCCTGTCCAATAGACGTTTCGCCGGCCACGCGGGTTCCGCCGCGTCGTTGCCCTTTCGCGCGGGAAGCCTTACAGCGCGCGGCCATGACTCAGCCGCTGATCTTCGCCATTCCCAAGGGCCGCATTCTCGACGAGGCACTGCCGCTGCTCGCGCAGGCGGGGATCGAGCCGGAGGCGGACTTCCATGCCAAGTCGAGCCGTGCGCTGAAATTCGCCACGAACGTTCCCGGCCTGTCGATCATCCGCGTGCGCGCGTTCGACGTCGCCACGTTCGTCGCCCACGGCGCGGCGCAGATCGGCATCGTGGGATCGGACGTGATCGCCGAGTTCGACTATTCGGAGCTTTATGCGCCCGTCGACCTCGCCATCGGCCATTGCCGCCTGTCGGTGGCTGAGCCGGTCGGCCTTGCCGCGGAAGACACCGCGCATCTCAGCCATGTGCGCGTCGCGACCAAATATCCCCACCTCACCCGCCGCCATTATGAGGCGCAGGGGGTGCAGGCGGAATGCGTGAAGCTGAACGGCGCGATGGAGTTGGCTCCCTCGCTCGGCCTGTCGCGGCGGATCGTCGATCTGGTCTCGTCGGGCGCGACGCTCAAGGCCAATGGGCTGGTCGAGACCGCGCGCATCATGGACATTTCCGCCCGCCTCATCGTCAACCGCGCTGCGATGAAGATGCGCGCCGCCGAACTGGTGCCGCTCGTCGAGCGGTTCCGCGCCGTGGTGGAGAAGCGCGATGCCGCTTAGGCTGGATGCGGCCGATGCGGGCTTCGCCGCCGCCTTCGACACGCTGGTCAATGCCCGGCGCGAGAGCGATTCGGATGTGGCCGACGCGGTGCGCGGCATCATCGGCCGGGTGCGGGGCGAGGGCGACGCGGCGCTCGCAGAGTTCACCAGCCGCTTCGACCGTCACGACCTCGACATCACCGGCTGGCAGGTCACGCAGGCGGAGCGCAACGAGGCGTTCGGCGGCCTCGACCGCGAATTGAAGCAGGCGCTGGAATTGGCCGCAGAGCGCATCACCGCCTATCATGAGAAACAGCGTCCCGCCGACAGCGACAGCGTCGATTCCGCGGGCGTGCGGCTTGGCGCGCGCTGGCGAGCCGTGGATGCGGCCGGCCTCTATGTGCCCGGCGGCAATGCGGCCTATCCGTCCAGCGTGCTGATGAACGCCATCCCGGCGCGCGTCGCCGGCGTCGACCGGGTGGCGATGGTCACGCCGACGCCGGACGGCAAGGTCAATCCGCTGGTGCTGGCAGCCGCCGAGATTGCGGGCGTTGCGGAAATCTGGCGCGTCGGCGGGGCGCAGGCCATCGCCGCGCTCGCCTATGGCACCGCGCGCATCGCGCCGGTGGACGTGATCGTCGGTCCCGGCAATGCCTGGGTCGCGGAGGCCAAGCGCCAGCTTTACGGCGTGGTCGGCATCGACATGGTGGCGGGACCGTCCGAGATCGTGGTGGTCGCCGATGGGCAGAACGACCCGCAATGGACCGCCGCCGACCTGCTCAGCCAGGCCGAACATGATCCGACCAGCCAGTCGATCCTCATCACCGACGATGCGGCCTTTGCCGACGCGGTCGCCGCCGCCGTGGAGGAGCAGTTGGACATCCTCTCGACCGGCGCGCGCGCGCGGATCAGCTGGGCCGATCATGGCGCGATCGTCCTCGTCGCCGACCTGATGGACGCAGCGCCGCTCGTGGACCGCCTCGCGCCAGAGCATCTGGAGATCGCGACCGACGATCCCGAACTGCTGTTCGCGGCGGTGCGCCATGCAGGCTCCATCTTCCTGGGCCGCATGACGCCCGAGGCGGTCGGCGATTATGTCGCCGGGCCGAACCATGTGTTGCCGACCGGACGACGCGCCCGCTTTGCGTCCGGCCTGTCGGTGCTCGATTTCATGAAGCGGACGAGCTTCCTGTCGCTGGACGCGGGGGCGATTGCCGCCATCGGCCCGGCGGCGGTGGCGCTCGCCCGCGCAGAAGGACTGCCCGCCCATGCCGAGAGCGTGGCGCGGCGGCTCCGCGGACACATTAATCCCGTTTGCCCTGAGCCAAGACAGGCTCGGCCCGAACGGCTATAGGATATCCGATGACAGATCGCTCCAAGACCCGCTCCGCCGCCAGGCTCGCTGCCGTGCAGGCCCTTTACCAGAAGGAGATGGAGGATACCCCCCTGCCCGTCCTCCTCAACGAGTTCCACCAGCACCGGCTGGGCGCGACCGTCGATGACGTGACCTATGTCCATGGCGAGGTTCCCTTTTTCGACGATGTCGTGAAGGGCGTCGATGCGCGGCGGGACGAGATCGACGCGCTGATCGCCGGGAAACTCGCCAAGGGCTGGACGCTGGAGCGGCTCGACCGGCCGATGCGGCAGATCTTGCGCGCGGGCACCTATGAACTGCTCGCCCGCATCGACGTGCCGACAGGCACCGTGGTCAATGAATATGTCGATGTCGCCCATGCCTTCTACGACCAGAAGGAATCGGGCTTCGTGAACGGCCTGCTCGACGCCATCGGCAAGGTGGTGCGCGCCTGAGCCGCGAGAGCGCCTTCATCGACCTGTTGCGCGGTATCGCCACCCACCCGGCCGCGCGCGGGTTGCGGGACGATGCGGCGGTGCTGCCCAATCCCGGCGCGGACATCGTCCTGACCCACGACATGATGGTCGAGGGCGTCCACTATCTCCCCGGCGATCCGCCCGGCGACGTGGCGTGGAAACTGCTTGCCGTGAACCTGTCCGACCTTGCGGCCAAGGGCGCGGAGCCGCTCGGCGTGCTGCTCGGCTACGCGATGACGGACGATGCGAACTGGGACGCGGCCTTTGCGGCGGGACTAAGCGATGCGGCCGTGACGCTGGGCGTGCCGGTGCTGGGCGGCGATACGGTGCGCATGCCAAAGGGTGCGCCGCGTGCGCTGGGCCTCACCGCCATCGGACGCGCGCCCGTTGGCGGTGCGCCGTCACGCTCGGGCGCGCGGCCCGGCGACCGGCTGTGGGTGTCGGGCAGCATCGGTGATGCGGGGCTGGGCCTTGCCATGCTGCTAGGCCGGATGCCTGCCGACGAAGGGCTGGTGGCACGTTATCGACGGCCCTCCCCGCGCCTTGCGCTGGGGACAGGGATCGCGCCGTTGGTGACGGCCATGGCGGATGTGTCGGACGGCCTGCTGATCGACGCCGGGCGTATGGCGGAGGCGAGCGGCTGCGCCATCACGCTGGCGCTCGACATGGTGCCGCTGTCGGCGCCGGATGCCGACCTGTCCGCACGGCTAGCAGCGGCCTCCGCCGGAGACGATTATGAACTGCTGTTCGCAGCGCCCGAGAGTGCGGGCGATGCGATCCTGGCGGCGGCACGGGGGGCTCGTGTTCGGGTTGCGGCGATAGGGCGTTGCGGAGCCGGGGACGGTCTCTCGCTGACATATGCGGGACAGCCGGTGGCCTTGCCGGAACGCCTTGGCTGGATGCACGACTAACGATCTCGTGCTCCTGCGAAGGCAGGAGCTCAGGGCAGTAGGGCGTGCCAGATCACCCTGGGTTCCTGCCTTCGCAGGAACACGGCATCGCTCAATCGCTATCCGATCTTGGCCTTCGCAGCGTAACTGAGCCATTCCCCGCGCTATCTGCATGGACCAGCAGCCTTCATCATGCTTACCCGTCACAAACAGGATGAGGCAGGCAGCATGAGCCAGGATTTTCTCGACCGTTACGGCCCTGCCGCGCTCGTCACCGGCGCATCGTCCGGTATCGGCCGCTCCTTCGCGACGGAACTGGCGGCGCGCGGCTTCGACCTCGTGCTGGCGGCGCGGCGCGTCGACCGGCTGGAGGAACTGGCGACCCGGCTGACCGAGGAATATGGCGTCTCCGTCACGGTCCAGGCGGCCGACCTCGCCGATCCCGCCGACGTGCGCGCGTTGATCGAGACCACCGCCGCGCAGGATATCGGCCTTGTCGTCAGTAATGCGGGTTTCGGCCTCAAGGGACCGTTCGAGGCGGACGATCCGGCGATCATGTCGGAGGTGGTCATGGTCAACGCCCATGCGACGATGATGCTCGCCCATGGCTTCGTACCACGCCTGCGCGCACGGGGGCGTGGCGGCATCATCTTCACCAGTTCGGTCGAGGGGCTGATCGGCTGTCCCTATTCGGCGGTCTATTCGGCGAGCAAGGCGTTCGTGAACGCGCTGGGCGAGGCGCTGTGGGCGGAGCTGACGCCGGGCGGGATCGAGGTGCTGACGCTGTGCCCCGGCGCTACAGAAACGGAAGCCGCCGCCAAGCAGGGGATCGACCCCGCCACCATGACCAACCAGCAATCGCCCGACGAAGTCGCGCGGCTGGCGCTCGACAATATCGCCAATGGTCCGACCTACTTGCCCCATCCCCATTATCGCGCGACCTTCGACCAACTGCTCGCCATGCCGCGCCGCGAGGCATTGACGGCGATGGCAAACGGAATGAAGCGTTAGCGCCGGTTCAGCGACCAGCAAGCCGCCGGTCGCTAGAGTCGCGCATGGGAGTGGGAGAAGGAGCATGGAATATGCGTAAAATGATCATGGCGGTCATTGCGTCCGCCGGCATCCTGGCTGCCACGTCGGCGCCTGCTGCCAATCACGACAAAGAGCGTAACGCGAAATATGAGGCGGCGCTGGCGAAGGCCATAGAGGGACGCGTTGCGGGCAAGCCCGTGGACTGCATCCAGTTGCGTGACATCCGATCATCGCGGATCATCGACGACACCGCCATCGTCTACGATGTCGGCCGCACCGTCTACGTCAACCGGCCCACGTCGGGCGCGACCTTCCTTGATTCGAGCGATATACTGGTGACGGACACGCGCTCGTCGCAGCTGTGCAGCATCGACATCGTTCGGCTGCTCGACGGCAGTTCGCGCATGATGCGTGGCAGCGTCGGTCTGGGCAAGTTCGTGCCCTATACCAAGCCGAAGGTCTGAAACGAACCGGGCGGGTCGTCAGGGATGACGCCCGCCCGGTCTTTCCCGATCCTGTAGACCTCTATCAGCCCGTTATGCCGCTCGCGGCCAGCACGGCCAGCGTCACCAGTTCGGACGCGTTGGCGGACATGGTGGCGACCTGGATCGGCTTGTCCATGCCGACCAGCATCGGACCGATCACCGAACCCACCTTCAGCTCGCGCAGCAGCTTGGCCGAGAGGTTGGCCGACTGGAGGCCGGGCATCACCAGCACATTGGCCGGGCCGGACAGGCGGCTGAACGGATAATTCTTCGCCACCGCCGGGTTCAACGCCACGTCTGGCGGCATCTCGCCTTCATATTCGAAGTCGATATCATCGCGCGCATCCAGCAACTTCACCGCATCGCGGATCGAATTCAGCCAGTTGCCGGTCGGATTGCCGAAGGTCGAGTAGGAGAGGAAGGCGACGCGCGGCTCATAGCCCATGCGCTTGGCCACCGCCGCCGTGCCGATGGCGATGTCCGCCAGTTCGCGGGCATTGGGCCGCTCGTTGACCGTGGTATCGGCGAGGAAAACCGTGTGGTTCTGCCCGACGAAGATGTGCACGCCGAACGCCGTCTTGCCTTCCTGCTGGCCGATCACGCGGCGCACCTCGCGCATTGTCTGGCTATAGGTGCGCGTGACGCCGGTGATCATCGCATCCGCTTCGCCCAGTTCGATCAGCAGCGCGCCGAACACGTTGCGGTCGCGATTGACCATCCGCTCGCAGTCGCGGCGCAGATAGCCGCGCCGTTGCAGACGCTCGTAGAGAATATCGACCATCTGCGGCACCAGTGGCGAGTTGACGCTGTTGTGCACCTCGTAGCTTTCGGCGTCATGCACGCCGAGCGCCTTGAGCCGGTCGTAGACATCCTGGCGCCCGACCAGCACCGGCACGCCGCACCCACCGTCGCGGAACTGGATCGCCGCGCGCAGCACGACCTCCTCCTCCGCTTCGGCGAAGACCACGCGCTTGGGGTTCGCCTTCGCGCCCTCATAGGCGAGCGCGAGGACGGACGTCGCGGGATTGAGCCGGGCCTTGAGCGACTGGCGATAGGCGTCCATGTCCGCGATGGGCTTCTGCGCCACGCCGCTGTCCATCGCGGCCTGCGCGACGGCGGACGACACCACTTCCATCAGGCGCGGATCGAACGGGGCGGGGATGATATAGTCGGGGCCGAAACTGTGCGCCTTGCCATAGGCCATGGCGACTTCCTCGGGCACCTGCTGGCGCGCCAGTTCGGCGATGGCCTGCGCGCACGCCACTTTCATCGCCTCGTTGATGGTCGTCGCCCGCACGTCGAGCGCGCCGCGGAAGATGAACGGGAAGCCAAGGACGTTGTTGACCTGATTGGGATAGTCCGACCGGCCCGTCGCCACGATGGCGTCCGGGCGCGCGGCCTTGGCGTCGGGCGGCGTGATCTCCGGGTCCGGGTTCGCCATGGCGAAGATGATCGGCTTAGGGGCCATGTCCACGACCATGTCCTGTGTCACCGCGCCCTTGACCGACAGGCCCAGGAACACGTCCGCGCCCTTCATCGCTTCCTTGAGCGTGCGCGCGTCGGTCTTGGCCGCATGAGCGGACTTCCACTGATTCATGCCCTCGGTGCGGCCCTGGTAGATGACGCCCTTGGAATCGCACATGATGACATTGTCGTGCGGGATGCCGAGCGCCTTGACCAGTTCGGTGCAGGCGATGGAGGCAGCACCCGCGCCGTTCACGACGACCTTCATGTCCTTGAGCTCGCGCCCGGTGATCAGCGCCGCGTTGATGACACCGGCCGCCGCGATGATCGCGGTGCCATGCTGGTCGTCATGAAATACGGGGATGTTCATCCGCTCTTTGAGCGTCTGTTCGATGATGAAGCATTCCGGCGCCTTGATATCCTCAAGATTGATGCCGCCGAAGGTCGGCTCCATCAGCGCGACGGCGTTGATGAAGGCATCCGGGTCTTCGGTGTTCATTTCGATGTCGATCGAATCGACGTCGGCAAAGCGCTTGAAGAGGACGGCCTTGCCCTCCATCACCGGCTTGGACGCCAGCGCGCCGAGATTGCCGAGGCCGAGGATTGCAGTGCCATTGGTGATGACCGCGACCAGATTGCCCTTGGCCGTGTAATCATAGGCGGTGGCCGGGTCCTTCGCGATGGCCAGGACCGGCACGGCAACGCCGGGCGAATAGGCAAGGCTGAGGTCGCGCTGTGTCGCCATTGGCTTGGACGCGATGATCTCGATCTTGCCGGGACGACCCGTCGAGTGGAAGAACAGCGCCTCCCGCTCCGAAAACTGGACGCTCGCCTTTTCGGTCATGAATTGCCCCTCCAGAAAACCGCAGTCCGGCCCCAGCCGCACAGAACCTGCAAAGCCCCTAGCGGTATTGGCGCTGACGCGACAAGAGCCGATCATTGCACGACGTCTCGTAAATCGCATAATTCGCCTGCCGCCACGATGCACGGCGCTTGGCGGCATCGTGCCCCGCCATTAGGGAGGGCGCTGCATGACGAGCGATAAACCGGCCGCCCCCGCCGCCCCACCGGCCACCCCGATGATGGCGCAATATCACGTGCTGAAGGCGGAGGCGGGCGATTGCCTGCTATTCTACCGCATGGGCGACTTCTTCGAGCTGTTCTTCGACGATGCGAAGGCGGCGGCGCAGACACTCGATATCGCGCTGACCACGCGCGGCGAGCATGGCGGCGCGGCCGTGCCGATGTGCGGCGTGCCCGTGCATGCCGCCGAGGCCTATCTGGCCCGCCTCATCCGCGCCGGGCACCGCGTCGCCATTGCCGAACAGACCGAAAGCCCGGCGGAGGCCAAGGCGCGGGGCGGCAAGACACTGGTCCGGCGCGCCATCGTACGCTTCGTGACGGCGGGCACGCTGACCGAGGAAAGCCTGCTCGATTCGCGGCGCGCCAATATATTGGCGGCGGTGGGCGAGGCGGGCGGCCTGCTGGCGGTCGCGGCGGTCGACATATCGACCGGACGCCTGTCGGTGACGGCCTGCCCCGACGCCGGTCTCGACGCCGAGGTCGCACGGCTTGCGGCTACGGAGATCGTGGCGCGGCCGGTGACGGCGGAGCGTGTGGCGGGCGCCATTCCCTTCGACGCGGCCGATTTCCAGAGCGACCGGGCGGAAACCCGGCTTAAATCGCATTTCGGCGTCGCGACACTGGACGGGTTCGCTGCGTTCGGGCGGGCGGAATTGTCCGCGCTGGGCGGCCTGATCGCCTATCTTGACCATGTCGGGCGGGGCACCATACCCTTCCTCCAGCCGCCGGTCAGGACGACCACCGACGCGCATCTCGCCATCGACCCTGCCACGCGCGAAAGCCTCGAGATCTGCCAGACCATGGGCGGGGCGCGGGCCGGGTCGTTGCTGGCGACGGTGGATCGCACGGTGACGGCGGCGGGCGCGCGGTTGCTGGCGGAGGATCTCGCCGCGCCGCTCCTGTCGACCAATGCCATCGGAGAGCGGCTCGATCTGGTCGAGTGGCTGGTGCGCGATGGGCATGTCCGCGCCTCGCTTCGCGCGACATTGCGCGCCATGCCGGATATCGGCCGCGCATTGGGCCGCATCTGTATCGGCCGAGGCAGTCCGCGCGACCTTGGCCAGATACGCGACGGCCTCAACGAAGCACGGTTGCTGCGGGAAAATCTGCGCGCCATCGACTCGCCGCCTGCCCTGCTCGGCCTGCTGCTGCCTGCGCTGGAGGGTCATGGCGCGCTGGTCGACCGTCTGACCCGCGCCCTCGTCCCCTCACCGCCCACCGAAAGCAGCAATGGCGGCTATATCGCGGAGGGCTATGACGCGGCATTGGACGACCTGCGCCGCATGGCGAGCGACGGACGGCGGGCGGTCGCCGCGCTGGAGGCGCGCTATCGCGACCAGACCGGCATCGCCGCGCTCAAGATCCGCCACAATGGCGTGCTGGGCTATCATATCGAGGTCCCCGCGCGCCATGGCGATGCGCTCATGGCGGCGGAGAGCGGCTTCACCCATCGCCAGACGCTGGCGGGTGTGGTGCGTTTCAACGAGCCAGCACTGCATGAGGAGGCGACGCGTATCGCGCAGGCGGGCGGACATGCCCTCGCCGCCGAGGCCGCGCATCTGGAGGATCTGACCGAAGCCGTCACCGGGCGCCGCGACGCCATCGCCGCCGCCGCCGCCGCCATCGCCCGGTTCGACGTCGCCGCATCGCTGGCCGAGCGCGCGGTCGAGGGCAATTGGTGCCGCCCGGAATTCGTCGAGGGCTGCCAGTTGCGCATCGAGGGCGGGCGGCATCCGGTGGTGGAGGCGGCGCTCGCCCCGTCCGGCACGCCGTTCATCGCCAACGACTGCACTATGGGCGCGCACGACCGGCTGTGGCTCGTCACCGGGCCCAATATGGGCGGTAAGTCCACCTTCCTCCGACAGAATGCGATTATCGTGATCCTGGCGCAGGCGGGCGGATATGTCCCCGCGACCCGCGCAACGCTCAGCCCGGTGGACAGGCTGTTCAGCCGCGTCGGCGCGTCGGACAATCTGGCGAAGGGCCGCTCCACCTTCATGGTCGAGATGGTGGAGACTGCGGCCATATTGTCGCAGGCGACCTCCCACAGCTTCGTCATCCTCGATGAAGTGGGGCGCGGCACGTCGACCTATGACGGCCTTGCCATCGCATGGTCGGTGGTCGAGGCCGTGCATGAAAGCAACCGCTGCCGCTGCCTGTTCGCCACGCATTATCACGAACTGACCCGCCTCGCGGAAACGCTGCCCGCCCTCTCGCTCCACCATGTCCGTGCACGTGAATGGAAGGGTGAACTGGTGCTGCTGCACGAACTAGCCGAGGGTCCGGCGGACCGCAGCTATGGCCTGGCCGTCGCGCGGCTCGCGGGCCTGCCGCCGCCGGTGGTGGCGCGCGCCAAGGCGGTGCTGGCGAAGCTGGAGGCGGGCAAGGCGAGGACGGGCGGCATCGCGGCGGGACTGGACGACCTCCCCCTGTTCGCCGCCACCGCCGCGCCCGAACCGGCGCCTGCCGATCCCTTGCGCGAGGCACTGTCCGCCATCGACCCGGATGCCCTGTCCCCACGCGAAGCACTCGACGCGCTTTATCGGCTTTCGCGATTGGTTAATGATCCCGGATTACCTAGATAGGCTTCATGCCGAACATCATCGCCAACCAACGCGCCATCATCGACCGGCGCCAAATATCCGACCTGCTCGCCGAAGAAGCGAAGCGGCTGGATGGCGATGTCCTGAAATTGCGCCGGTTCATCGTCACCACGCTTAAGGAGGCGCTCGACCAGGGCGCACAGGAAGTGCGGCGCAGGCTGGAGGCGCATCCGACCAGCGGCCGCGAGGCCGTGACCGCGCAAGCCTTCCTGATCGACCAGATCGTGCGCGTCCTCTACGATGCGACGACGAGCTGGATCTATCCTGTCAGCAACCCGACCGCCGCCGAGCGTCTCGCGATCATGGCAGTGGGCGGCTATGGCCGGGGCGAGATGGCGCCGTATAGCGACGTCGATATCGGCTTCATCACCCCCTACAAGCCCACCGGCTGGACCGAGCAGGTCATCGAATCGATGCTCTATGCGCTGTGGGATCTCGGCCTCAAGGTCGGGCATAGCAGCCGCTCCATCGACGAGACGATGCGCATGGCCAAGGGCGACCTGACCATCCGCACCGCCCTGCTCGAAGGCCGCTATATCTGGGGCGACCGCGGCGTGTTCGACGAGTGCATGCGCCGCTTCCATGCCGATGTGGTCGCCGATACCGCCCGCGCCTTCGTCGGGGAGAAGCTGGCCGAGCGGGAAGCGCGTCACAGTCGGCTGGGCGACAGCCGTTATGTGGTCGAACCTAATATCAAGGAGGGCAAGGGCGGCCTGCGCGACCTGCACACGCTCTTCTGGATCGGCAAATATGTGAACCGCGTCGGCTCCGTCGCCGAACTGGTCAATGTCGGACTGCTGACCGCCAAGGAACTGCGCGATTTCGAGAAGGCGGAGAATTTCCTTTGGGCGGTGCGCTGCCACATGCACATCATCGCCAGGCGCGCGGAGGACCGGCTGACCTTCGACCTCCAGATGGAAGTCGCGGAACGCATGCGCTTCACCGGGCGCTCGGGGCGCTCGGCGGTGGAACGGTTCATGCGGCTATATTTCCTCAACGCCAAGAAGGTCGGCGACCTCACCGGCATGTTCCTGGCCCATCTCGACGAGACGATGGGGCGCAAGGGCAAACGCTATATCCCGTCCATGTTCCGGCGGCCGCGCAAGCTGTCCGGCTTCGTGCTCGACCGGGGGCGCATCGCCATCCCGACCGACGATTACTTCCAGGCCGACCCCGTGCGCCTGATCGAGATTTTCTCGCTCGCCGACCGGCACGGTCTCGACATCCACCCCAATGCGATGCGCGCGCTCAACCGCGACGCGCTGCTGATCGACCGGACGATGCGCGCCGACCCGCGCGCCAACACGCTGTTCCTCGACATATTGACCAGCCAGAACGACCCCGAGCGGGTGCTGCGCGCGATGAACGAGGCGGGGATTTTCGGCCGCTTCGTTCCCGATTTCGGCCGCGTCGTGGCGCAGATGCAGTTCGACATGTACCATCATTATACGGTGGACGAGCATACCATCCGCGCCATCGGCCTGCTGAGCCGCATCGAACATGGCGAGTTGCAGCAGGACCATCCGCTGGCCGCCGCGCTGATCGGCAAGATCGTCTCGCGCCGGGTCCTGTACGTCTCGGTTCTCCTGCACGACATCGCCAAGGGGCGGGGCGGCGACCATAGCGTGCTGGGCGCGGCAGTGGCGGAGAAGCTGTGCCCGCGTCTGGGCATGACGCCCGGCGAGACGGAAGCCGTCGCCTGGCTGGTGCGCTATCACCTCCTCATGTCGGCAACCGCGTTCAAGCGCGACCTGTCGGACTATAAGACCATCCTTGACTTCGCGTCGGAGGTGCAGACATTGGAGCGGCTCCGCCTGCTGGTCGTGCTGACCATCGTGGACATCCGCGCGGTCGGGCCGGGCGTGTGGAACGGGTGGAAGCGCCAGCTCCTGACCGAACTCTATGAATCGACCGAGGAACTGGTTCGCCCCGGCCACAAGCAGCGCGGCCGCAAGGAACGCATCGCCCAGAAGCGCGAGGCGCTGCGCGGGATCCTGCGCATGGATGACGAATCGTTCGACCGGCTGGCTGCGCGCTTCCCCGACAGCTACTGGATCGCCGAACCCGACGACATATTGGAGGTCAACGCCACCCACCTCGCCCGGACCGAGGGCCAGCCATTGGCGATCAGCGTCCAGCCGGATGTCGGTCGCGAGGCGACCCTCGTCACCGTGTCGGCCGCCGACCATCCCGGTCTGTTTTACCGGATTGCGGGCGCCATCCATCTGGCGGGCGGCAGCATCATGGACGCGCGCATCCACACGCTGCGCGACGGCACGGCGCTCGACAATTTTCTGGTGCAGGCGCCGCTGGGCGGGCGGTTCGACCATCCCGACCAGTTGCTGCGCATAGAGCGGGCCATTTCAGAGGCGCTGTCCGACCGACGCAAGCTGGTGACGAGGCTGCACCAGCGGCCGATGGCGCGCACGCGGGCGGAAACCTTCACGGTCGCGCCCAATGTGCTTATCGACAATGGCGCGTCCAACCGCTTCACGGTGCTGGAAATCACGGCGAGCGACCGGCCCGCCCTCCTCCTCAACCTGGCCTTCGCGCTGTTCCAGTCGAAGGTCACAGTGCACAGCGCCCATGTCGCCACCTATGGCGAACGGGCCATCGACACCTTCTATGTCACCGACCTGCTGGGCGGGAAGATCGAGAGCAAGCAGCGACTGGCGACGCTGGAACGCCGACTGCTGGAAAGCATGACGGGCGATGCCGAGGCGCTGCTGGAGTCCGCCAAGCTAGCGTGAGGGGCGTTGGATTGCCCGACGCGACGCCCAAATCTTAAGCCCCTCCCCTTCAGGGGAGGGGTTGGGGTAGGGTAGTTCGGCAAGCGCTCGTTTTCGATTGTAGCGCGGAGGACAGACCCCACCCCGCCCCCTCCCCTGAAGGGGAGGGGCTAAGAGAAGGGTTACCGCTCCCAATCACATATGGATGGGCTTGCCTGTCACTCCCATCGCGGCTTCCTTCAGCGCTTCATTATGCGTCGGGTGCGCGTGGCAGGTGTAGGCGATGTCCTCGCTCGACGCGCCGAATTCCATGGCCTGCGCAGCCTGCGCGATCATCGTTCCGGCAGGCGCGGCGACGATCCACACGCCCAGCACCTTGTCGGTCTCCGCATCCGCGATGACCTTTACGAAGCCATCCGTGTCGTCGATCGCCTTGGCGCGGCTGTTGGCCATCATCGGGAACTTGCCGACCTTGACGGCGCCCTTTTCCTTGGCCGCTTCCTCGGTCAGCCCGACACCGGCAATCTCGGGATGGGTGTAGACGACCGACGGAATCACCGCATGGTTCACGATGCCGGTCAGCCCGGCGATATTCTCCGCGACCGCAATGCCCTCATCCTCGGCCTTGTGGGCGAGCATCGGGCCGGGGATCACGTCGCCGATAGCCCACACGCCCGGAACCTTGGTCGCGAACTCATGATCCGTCTCGATCTGGCCGCGCTGGTTCAGTTCCAGCCCGATCTTGTCGAGGCCCAGCCCCTCCGTATTCGGACGGCGACCGATGGCGACCAGCACTGCGTCGGCCTCGATGGTCTGCGCGTCGCCGCCCGCGGCGGGCTCGACGGAAACGGTCGCGATCTTGCCATCGACCGAAACGCCCGTGACCTTGGTCGAGGTGCGGATGTCGAAGCCCTGCTTCTTGAACAGCTTGGCCGCTTCCTTGCGGACCTCGCCGTCCATGCCGGGCAGGATCTGGTCGAGGAACTCGACGACGATGACCTTGGCGCCCAGGCGGCCCCAGACCGAACCAAGCTCCAGCCCGATGACACCGCCACCGATGACGACGATGGTCTTGGGCACCGCGGGCAGCGCGAGCGCGCCGGTGGAATCGACCACCACGCCGCCCGCATTGTCGACGGTAACGCCCGGCAGCGGTGTGACGCTGGAGCCGGTGGCGATGACGATATTCTTCGCGGTGACGGTCTTGCCGTCCACCACGACGCTGTTCGCGCCGGTGAATGTCGCGAGACCCTTGAGCCAGTCGACCTTGTTCTTCTTGAACAGGAATTCGATGCCGCCGGTCAGGCCGGTGACGGCCTTGTCCTTGTCCGCCATCAGCGCGGGGAAGTCGAGTTCGACCCCGCCCAGCTTGACGCCATGCTTGGCCAGCGCGCCCGATGCCGCCTCGTGAAAGAGATGCGATGCGTTCAGCAGCGCCTTGGACGGGATACAGCCGACATTGAGGCAGGTGCCGCCCAGCGTCGCCCGGCTCTCCGCACAGGCCGTCTTGAGCCCGAGCTGCGCCGCGCGGATCGCCGCCACATAGCCACCCGGTCCCGCGCCGATCACAAGGACATCATAGTCGAACTCAGCCATCACAGTCTCCATCGTGTTCCTGCGAAAGCAGGAACCCAGGGTAGTCGGGCAAACCGCTTGTGACCCTGGGCTCCTGCTTTCGCAGGAGCACGATCAAAAGAGCGTCCCATATAAATCCAACCATTGCGGGTTATCCCGTTCGATCAACGCGATCTTCCAGGCCCGCTTCCACTTCTTCATCTGCAATTCGCGAAACCTCGCTTCCTGCAGATCGTCATGAACTTCGTACCAGACCAGATGGGTGCAGCCATGCTCCCTGGAAAAACCATCCACGAGGCGGTTGCGGTGCTGATAGGCTCTACCTGGGAGATCGCTTATCACTCCCAGATACAGCGTCCCATTGCGTCCGCTCGCCATCAGATAGACATGGCCTGCCTTCGTCGCTTCGCTCCACCCTGTGCTCCTGCTTTCGCAGGAGCACTGGCCATCCTCAAAGGTCGATCAAAATCCGCGTCGGATCCTCGATCGCGTTCTTCACCGCGACGAGGAATGTCACCGCCTCGCGCCCGTCGATCAGGCGGTGGTCGTAGCTGAGCGCAAGATACATCATCGGCTTGATAACGATCTGGCCATCGCGTACGACGGGCCGCTCCTCGATGCGGTGCAGGCCGAGCACGGCCGACTGCGGCGGATTGATGATCGGAGTGGACATCAGCGATCCGAACACGCCGCCATTGGAGATCGTGAAGGTGCCACCCTTCATGTCTTCCATGGTCAACTGGCCTTCCTTGGCGCGCTTGCCGAAATCGCCGATGGTCTTTTCGATCTGGGCGACGCTCAGCTTGTCGGCATCGCGAATGACCGGGACGACGAGGCCGTTGGGCGCGGATACCGCGACCGAGATGTCGGCGAAGTCGTTATAGACGATCTCGTCGCCTTCGATCTGCGCGTTGACGGCGGGCACGTCCTTCAGCGCCATCGTCACCGCCTTGGTGAAAAAGCCCATGAAGCCGAGGCGCACGCCATGCTTCTTCTCGAACAGGTCCTTATATTTGACCCGCGCCTCCATGACGGCGGACATGTCCACGTCGTTGAAGGTGGTGAGCAGCGCGGCGGTCTCCTGCGCACTTTTCAGGCGCTTGGCGACCGTCTGGCGCAGGCGGGTCATCTTGACCCGTTCCTGGCGACGTTCATTGGCGGGCGCGGCAGCGGCGGCGGGCGCAGCAGCGGCAGCGGGCGCCGATGCAGCGGCCACGGCCGAGCCGTCGGCGATCGCCGCAGCCACGTCGTCCTTGGTCAGGCGGCCGTCCTTCCCGGTGCCCTTGACCTTGCTGGGGTCGAGGCCATGCTCGAGCACCATGCGGCGCACGGCGGGCGACAGAGTGACGCTGCCCGTGTCGGTGGAGGGTGCAGACGCAGTGGCAGGCGCCGGAGCGGCCGCTTCCGCCTTCGCCGCCGGGGCGGCACCCGCAGCGGGGGCAGCGGCAGGCTTTGCGCCAGCCCCGCCTTCCTCGATGATGCCGAGGAGGGCGCCGACATTGACGGTGTCGCCTTCCTTGACCAGATGCTGGCCCATCACGCCCGCGACCGGCGAGGGCACGTCGACCGCGACCTTGTCCGTCTCGAGGCTGACGATCGCCTCATCGAGTGCGACCGCCTCGCCCGGCTGCTTGAGCCACTGGCCCACCGATGCTTCGGTGACGGATTCGCCCAGCACGGGCACTTTGACTTCGGTTGCCATGGCGTTTGTCAGCCCTTCTTCTGGCGTTTGATTTCAGTGCGGACGCTGTGACCCAGCGCATCCGCGATGAGAGCGCCCTGTTCGGCGAGATGCCGCTTGGCGAGGCCCGTAGCGGGCGACGCCGCCGCCTTGCGACCGGCATAGCGGGCACGCATCGGCGACCTGCCCGCCGCGTCGAGCGCCTGCTCGATGAACGGCTCGACGAAGGACCATGCGCCATTGTTGCGCGGCTCCTCCTGACACCAGATCACCTCTTCCAGCTTGGGCATACGCGCCAGCCGGACGGCCAATGCCTCGGTCGGGAAGGGATAGAGCTGCTCGACGCGCACGATCTGCGTACCCTCGTCCTCTGCGGCGTCGCGCGCCTCGATGAGGTCGTAGGCGACCTTACCGCTGCACAACACGAGACGCGTCGTCTCTGCATCCGGTGCCGGATTGGTGTCCGACAGCATGCGGCGGAAATGGGTGTCGCCTTGGAAATCCTCCGTCCTGCTGACCGCCAGCTTGTGGCGCAGCAAGGACTTGGGCGTCATGATGATGAGCGGCTTGCGGAAAGGCCGCAGCATCTGGCGACGCAGCAGATGGAAATAGTTCGCAGGCGTGGTGCAGTTGGCGACCTGGATATTGCCCTCCGCGCACAGCTGAAGGAAGCGTTCCAGACGCGCCGAGCTATGCTCCGGGCCCTGACCTTCATAACCGTGCGGCAGCAGCATGACGAGGCCGTTGGCGCGCAACCATTTGGCTTCGGACGCAGCGATATACTGGTCGATGATGATCTGCGCGCCATTGGCGAAATCGCCGAATTGCGCTTCCCACAGCACCAGCGTCTTGGGGTCGGCCATGGCAAAACCATATTCGAAGCCAAGCACGCCATATTCGCTCAGCGGGCTGTCCAGCACCTCGAACCGGCCATGCGGCACGGTGGAGAGGGGGATATATTTATTCTCGGTCGCCTGATCGACCCAGACCGAATGCCGCTGGCTGAACGTGCCGCGACCCGAATCCTGACCCGACAGACGAACGCCATAGCCCTCCGACAGCAGCGATCCGAAGGCCAGCGCCTCGCCGGTCGCCCAGTCGTAATTCTCGCCCTTGGCGAACATCTCCGCCTTGGCGTCGAGTACGCGGCGCAGCGTCTTGTGGACGTTTACGCCCTCCGGCACCGTGGTCAGCGTCTTGCCGAGGCTGTCGAATAGCTTGCTCGACAGCGCCGTCGCGACATTCTGACGCGCGGTTTCGGCATTGGCGGGCTGGTGGAGGCCCGACCAGCGCCCGGCGAACCAGTCCGCCTTGTTGGGCTTGTAGCTCTTGGCCGCGTCGAACTCGCCTTCCAGTTCGGCGACGAACTCGTCGGTCACGCCCTTGACGAAACTGTCGTCGATCACGCCCTGTGCGGCCAGACGCGCGCCATACACTTCGCTCACCGCCGGGTGCTGGCGGATCTTGGAATACATCAGCGGCTGGGTGAAGCTGGGCTCGTCGCCTTCATTATGGCCGAAGCGGCGATAGCACCACATGTCGATCACGACGTCGCGGTGGAAGGTCTGGCGATATTCGATCGCGATCTTGCACGCGAATGTCACGGCTTCCGGATCGTCGCCATTGACGTGCAGGATCGGCGCCTGAACACCCTTCGCCACGTCGGACGGATAGGGCGAGGAGCGCGCGAATTGCGGGCTGGTCGTGAAACCGATCTGGTTGTTGATGACGAAATGGATGCAGCCGCCGGTATTGTAGCCGCGAATGCCGGAGAAGCCGAGGCACTCCCACACGATGCCCTGACCCGCAAAGGCCGCATCGCCGTGGATCAGCACGGGCAGCACCTGAGCATGGGTGTCGAGATCGCCGCGGAAGGTCTGCTGCGCGCGCACCTTGCCCAGCACGATGGGGTCCACCGTCTCCAGATGGGACGGGTTCGGCACCAGCGACATATGCACCTGAATGCCGTCGAACTCGCGGTCGGTGGAGGTGCCGAGATGATATTTGACGTCGCCCGATCCGCCGACATCCTCGGGATTGGCGGTGCCGCCCGAAAATTCGTGGAAGATGACGCGGAAGCCCTTGGCCAGCACGTTGGCGAGGACGTTGAGGCGGCCGCGATGCGCCATGCCGTACACGATCTCGCGCACGCCCTGCTGGCCGCCATATTTGATGACCGCTTCGAGCGCGGGGATCATGGACTCGCCGCCGTCGAGGCCGAAGCGCTTGGTGCCGACATATTTGCGGCCCAGGAACTTCTCATATTGCTCGCCGTGGATGACTTTGGTCAGGATCGCCTTCTTGCCCTCGGGCGTGAAGTCGATGGACTTGTCCACGCCTTCCATCCGCTCCTGCAGGAAGACGCGCTCCTCCACATCGGCGATGTGCATATATTCGAGGCCGACATTGCCGCAGTAATTTGCGCGCAGGATGTTCACGGTCTCGCGGATCGTGGCCCATTCGAGGCCGAGATGCCCGCCCAGATAGACGCGGCGGTCGATGTCCGCGCCCGAAAAGCCATGATATTCCGGCGTCAGGTCGGCAGGCAATTCGCGCTGCGTCAGGCCGAGCGGATCGAGATTGGCGGCGAGATGCCCGCGCACGCGATAGGTGCGGATCAGCATCATGGCGCGAATGGAATCGGCGGCGGCGCGAACGACGTCGGCATCGGACATGGTGGCCCCGGCTGCCTTCGCCGCCTTCTTGATCACCACTTCCATCTGCGTGGGATCCAGCGCCGCAGTCAGGTCGTCGGTCGTCGTGACCGGCCATCCGCGCCGCTCCCAACTCGGCCCCTGCTCGATTTCCGAACCGGGCAGCCCGTCGCCTATCTGACCTTCATATCCCATCGCACTATCCAATCGCAAATATCGTCGGAAAGAGGGCAGCCGTCATGGCCGACCGCTTTCCATCGCAGCCCTCCCCCGTTTTATACGCCCCTTTGAACGACCCGGGAGGACGGCGGCGCGCCCCGCGCCAACCGTCCAGCCCGTACTCGGCTCAGCCCTTGAGCACCTCGACCAGCGTCGAGCCCAGCTCGGACGGCGAAGCCGCAACCTTGATCCCGGCCGCTTCCATCGCGGCGATCTTGCTCTCGGCGTCGCCCTTGCCGCCGGACACGATCGCGCCGGCATGGCCCATGCGGCGGCCCGGAGGCGCCGTACGGCCAGCGATGAAACCGGCCATCGGCTTCTTGCGACCCTTCTTCGCCTCATCAATGAGGAACTGCGCTGCCTGTTCCTCGGCATCGCCGCCAATTTCGCCGATCATGATGATCGACTTGGTTTCGTCGTCGCCCAGAAACAGTTCCAGCACGTCGATGAAGTTGGTGCCGTTGACCGGATCGCCGCCGATGCCAACGGCCGTGGTCTGACCCAGGCCCGCATTCGACGTCTGGAACACCGCCTCATAGGTCAGCGTACCTGAACGCGACACAACGCCGACCGTACCCTTTTTGAAGATGCTGCCGGGCATGATGCCGATCTTGCATTCATTGGGGGTCAGCAGGCCGGGGCAGTTCGGGCCGATTAGGCGCGACTTGCTGCCCGACAGCGCGCGCTTGACGCGAACCATGTCGAGCACCGGAATACCTTCCGTGATCGCCACGATCAGCGGGATCTCCGCGTCGATGGCTTCCAGGATCGAATCGGCCGCGAATGGCGGCGGAACATAGATCACCGATGCATTGGCGCCGGTGACGAACTTTGCTTCGGCGACCGTGTCGAAATTGGGCAGGCCGATATGCGTGGTGCCGCCCTTACCGGGGGTCACGCCGCCAACCATCTGCGTACCATAGGCCAGCGCGGTCTCGGTGTGGAAGGTGCCGGTGGCGCCGGTCATCCCCTGGGTGATGACCTTGGTGTTCTTGTCGATGAGAATGGACATGCTACCCCCTATGTCGGGTTCGATAATATCTAAATGGACAGGCGCGCCCGACCAGAGGCCGGGCGCGCTTTAACCGTCAGGCGAGCGAGGGGTCGATGCCCTTGCACGCAACCAGCAGTTCCTTGACCGCGTCGATGGAGACCTGAAGGCCAGCCTTCGCGGTGTCGTCCAGCGTGATCTCGATCACTTCCTCGACGCCGCCGGCACCGATCACTACCGGCACGCCGACATACAGACCGTCGAGACCGTATTTGCCCTCGACATAGGCGGCCGAGGGCAGAATGCGCTTCTGGTCGCCCAGATAGCTTTCCGCCATCGCGATCGCCGAAGCAGCCGGAGCGTAGAAGGCCGAGGTGCCGAGCAGGCCGACGATCTCGCCGCCGCCGACCGCGGTACGCTTGATGATGGCGTCGATGCGCTCCTGCGTGGAACGGCCCAGCTTGATGAGGTCGGGGATCGGGATGCCCTTGACGGTCGAATATTCGGCCACCGGCACCATGGTATCGCCATGACCGCCGAGCACGAAGCTGGAGACGTCGCGAACCGACACGCCGAACTCTTCCGCGAGGAAGGTCGAGAAGCGGGCCGAGTCGAGCACGCCTGCCATGCCGACCACCTTGTTGTGGGGCAGGCCGGAAAATTCGCGCAGCGCCCACACCATCGCATCGAGCGGGTTGGTGATGCAGATGACGAACGCGTCGGGTGCGTTGGCCTTGATGCCCTCGCCCACGGCCTTCATGACCTTCAGGTTGATGCCCAGCAGGTCGTCGCGGCTCATGCCCGGCTTGCGCGGCACACCGGCGGTGACGATGATGACATCGGCGCCCGCAATGTCGGCATAGTCGTTGGTGCCCTTGACGATGGCGTCGAAGCCCTCGACGGGGCCGCACTGCTGCAGATCGAGCGCCTTGCCCTGGGGAACGCCTGCGACGATGTCGAACAGGACGACGTCGCCCAGTTCCTTCTGTGCCGCGAGATGCGCGAGCGTGCCGCCGATATTGCCAGCGCCGATCAGCGCAATCTTCTTACGGGCCATCAATTCCTCCTTTTAGACGTGTCGAGGCCGCCTGGTCGAATGACCCGTTAGGCCGATTTCATTACCGTTTCAATGCAGATTCGGGCAGGTGTAGACACTATTTGTGATAATGGTTCGCAATCTCACAAGCCCTATTCCTCACCACCATGTCCAAGCGCCAGATAGTCTTGGCTCCGCATTTCCATGAGGCGCGAAACAGTCCTCTGGAACTCGAAAGCGCCGTCGCCGCTGGGGTAGAGCACTTCCGGCTCCGCCTCCGCGCTGCCCAGCAACTTGACTTTATATTCGTACAATGCGTCGATCAGCGTGACAAAACGCGCGGCCTCGTTGCGATTCTCCGGTCCCAGGATCGGGATGCCGACGATGATGACGGTGTGGAAATGGCGAGCGATGGCGAGATAGTCGCTCGCGCCACGCGCCTCGGCACACAGGCGCTTGAACGAGAAGACGCCGACGCCCTTCAGGCTCTTGGGCACATGGATGGTGCGCCCGCCCTGCACGGTCACCTCCTCCGACGGCACATTCTTGCGGTCGCTCGGCGGATAATCGGTGAGGCGAAAGAAGGTCTCGCTGAGCTCCGCCGTGGCCGCGTCGCCATTGGGAACGAGCCAAGTGCGCGCGCCGCCCAGCCGGTCGAGCCGGTAATCGACAGGCCCGTCGAGCGTAATTACATCGAGCGTCGCTTTCAGCAGGTCGATGAAGGGCAGGAACAGCTGCCGGTTCAGGCCGTCCTTGTAGAGATCGTCCGGCACGCGGTTGGAGGTGGTGATGACCGTGACGCCTGCGTCCAGCAGGCCAGTGAACAGGCGCGAGAGGATCGCCGCGTCCGCCATATTGTTGACCACCATCTCGTCGAAGCACAGCACGCGCGCGTCGTTCGCGATGGATTCGACCACGGGCGGGATCGGATCGCCCTTTTCGGACTGGCGCGCCACGCGCAACCGGTCGTGCACGTCGAGCATGAATTCGTGAAAATGGGCGCGCCGCTTATGCTCGACCTTCAGCATGTCATAGAACAGGTCCATCAGCATGGACTTGCCGCGTCCGACCCCGCCCCACATGTAGAGGCCGCGCACCGGCGCGGGGGCCTTCCTGAACATACGGGAGAACAGGCCGCCGCCCTTGGCGCCGGTCGCCTCCAGCGCCCTGGCGATGCCGTCCAGCCGCATGGCCGCCGCGCGCTGGTCCGGGTCCGGCCTGATCTCACCTGCCGCGACGAGCGACTCGTAGCGGTCGAGGACGCCGGTCACTTTGGCCCAGCCGCCTTCCGGAAAGTCGCCGTCGCTGCCGCGACCAGTCCATGATCCTGGCGGAAGGTCATCCGCACGAAGAACAGGCGGCCCGTTTCCTTGAGAATTTCCACATCGGCGAACAGGGCAGGTCCAACCTTGCCGGACCCCAGGAACTGCACCTGCAGGTCGATGGTCACGCCGCCCAGCTGCTCCGGCCTGCCCAGCGCCTTGAGGGCTGCAAAGCCGACATGGTCGGCCACCGCCGCGAGATAGCCGCCGTGCAGCGCGCCCATGCGGTTGCGATGCACCGGACGGGTGTCGACCGCCACGATCGCGCGGTCGACCCCGTCGGGGCGGCTGTAGCTGGGGCCGATGATGCTCAGATAAGTGTCCGGCTCCTCGTCGGTATGACGAATCCAGCCGGCCCACGGCCCGTCGGCAACAACCTCCGCCACGAAATCAGGCCCGGTCAGACTGCGCGCTCGACCATCATCTTCTTGATCTCGCCGATGGCGCGCGCCGGGGACAGACCCTTGGGGCACACGTTCGAGCAGTTCATGATGGTGTGGCAGCGATAGAGGCGGAAGGGATCTTCCAGCTCGTCGAGACGCTCGCCCGTATATTCGTCGCGGCTGTCGGCCAGCCAGCGATAGGCCTGCAACAGGATCGCCGGGCCCAGGAACTTGTCGCTGTTCCACCAGTAGCTGGGGCAGGACGTCGAGCAGCAGGCGCACAGGATGCACTCGTAGAGGCCGTCGAGCTTCTCGCGATCTTCGGGCGACTGGAGCCGCTCCTTGCCCGCGGGCGGCGGCGTGACCGTCCGCAGCCACGGCTGGATCGACTGATACTGCGCGTAGAAGTGCGAGAAGTCCGGCACCAGATCCTTCACCACGTCCATATGCGGCAGCGGCGTGATGCGAACCTCGGTACCCTTGCAGTCCTCGATCGCCGTGGTGCAGGCGAGGCCGTTCTTGCCGTTGATGTTCATCGAGCAGGAACCGCAAATGCCCTCGCGGCAGGACCGGCGGAAGGTCAGCGATGCATCCTGCTCGTTCTTCATCTTGATGAGCGCGTCGAGGACCATCGGACCCGTAGTGTCGAGGTCGAGTTCGAAGGTGTCGTAACGCGGATTCTCACCCGAATCGGGGTCGTAGCGATAGACTTTGAACTTCCGGACCTTGGTCGCCCCGGCCGGAGCCTTGTGAGTGACGCCATTTGCCCTGATCTTGCTGTTAGCGGGCAAAGTGAATTCGGCCATGTCGCAGCTTCCCCTGATCCAACCCGGTAATCTGAATAGCCCCCTCTATGCTGCGCTCGCGAAAAATCAAGGATTGATGCCGGGGATCGGGACCGGCCGATGGCGGCATCTCATGGCGTATCATCGGTTGTCGCTGGCGCGGCGGGCGAAACAGCGTTTATGATCCGCGTCATGCAGATAAGCCGCCTCCACCATCGCCGCCCCGTCCTGCGCATCGCCGCCACGCTGGCGTTCGCGCTCCTCCCCTTTGCCGCGCAGGCGCAGGGCCCCTCCGCGGGCGATCTGGCCCGGCTCGACCGCATCCTCAAGGCGGTGCCGATCATCGACGGGCATAATGACTGGCCGGGGCAGATGCTGGGCAAGGGCGGCGACGGGCGCTGGACGATGGACTTGACCAAGCTCGACCCCGTCGCGTTCGACACGGATATCGAGCGGTTGCGCAAGGGCAGGGTCGGCGGGCAGTTCTGGTCCGTCTATGTCTCCGCCAGCCTGCCCGGGCTGGAACAGGTCAAGCTGACGCTGGAACAGATCGACCTCGTCCAGCAGATGGCCCTGCGCTATCCGCACGTCTTCACCATCGCGCGCACCGCGGCGCAGGCGCGCGCGGCCTATCGCGCCGGACGCATCGCATCGATGATCGGCGCGGAGGGCGGCGGCCAGATCGACGAGAGCCTGTCGGTGCTGCGCGCCTATAGCAAGCTGGGCGTCGGCTATCTGACGCTGACCCACAGCAAGACGATCAGCTGGGCCGACAGCGCCACCGACAATCCCGTGCGGGGCGGCCTGACCGATTTCGGCGTGAAAGTGGTGGGCGAGATGAACCGGCTCGGCATGCTGGTGGACCTGTCCCACGTCAGCGAAGGCGTGATGCGCGACGGCATCAAGGCGAGCCGTGCGCCCGTCATCTTCTCCCACTCCAGCGCGCGGGCGCTGTGCAACCATACGCGCAACGTGCCCGACGATGTGCTGAAGCTGGTCGCGGCCAATGGCGGCATCGTGATGGTCAACTTCGCGCCGCAATATATCTCCGAGGAGCGGCGGTTGTGGGGCGGCCTGCGCGAAGGGGTGAAGGCCCAGTTCAAGCAGGATTTCGCAGGCGAGCCCGACAAGGAGAAGGCGGCACTGGCCGAATGGCTGACGGCGCACCCCGAGCCGCGCGCGACCGTGACCCAGGTCGCCGACCATGTCGACCATATCGCAAAGGTCGCAGGCTATGATCATGTCGGCCTTGGCGGGGATTATGACGGGCTGGAGGTCCTGCCCGAGGGGATGGACGGCGTGGAAGCCTATCCCAGGCTGTTCGCCGAACTGATGCGGCGCGGCTGGACCGATGCGAACCTGGCCAAGCTGGCGGGTGGAAATATCCTGCGCGTCATGGACGGCGCGGAGAAGGTGGCGCTGTCGCTGAAAGGCGAACTGCCTGCGACAGGGAAACCGGGGGTGGAAGCGAAGTAGGCGGGACGGTGGGGCAGCGACCAATTGCGGACCTGAAATTCGTTCGGGCTGAGCGAAGTCGATGCCCTCTGCCGGGCGCAGCGAGGCCAAGGTGCTTCGCCTCCGCTCAGCAGGGCCCTTCGACTTCGCTCAGGGCGAACGGAGATGGACAATGGGACGCGTGTCTCCAATGAGGGGCGCGCCTTGCGCTGAGGGCCAAGAGCGACGGCATTAATCCCTCCCGCAAGAAGGCGGGTAAGACGTCCGTTATCTACCCATTCAGGTAAAATCTCTCGTCACCCCGGACCTGCTCCGGGGTCCAGCTTGTTACGACGGGAAGTGCAACAAGGGCAGCGGGACCCCGGATCAAGTCCGGGGTGACGAAACCGTTGGGCAGAAATCCCCCTTACCCGCCGATCTGTTCAGCGGTCGCGCCGCTGGTTCAAGGCGCCTCCGGCGCCGCTCGGTCGGGCACGGGCGCAGGCGCCGCCACCGTCTGATCGGACACTGCACCCGGAATGGACCGCGGCTCCAGGATCGCGGCGGCTTCCACTACGTCCAGCGCCCGGTGCGCCTCGTTGTAGCGACGTGCCAGTTCCAGCCAGCGCGCGACACGCGGCTGGGATGGGAGGGCGGACATTTCCGCTATCGCCTGGTCGATCTGGCCCAGTTCCACGCTATGGCGCGCGCGCAGCAGGCGCTGCTCCGGCTCGGGCGAGGGTGCGCCCGCCTTGCGGATGATGGCCATGCTGCCGACTTCGCGCCAGAAGCCCTGCCACCAGCTGCCCCGCTGGCGCGGGTCGCGGGCGACGGGATCGATATCCTGTAGCCCCAGCCTGAGGTCCGCCAGCGTCACCGGCTCGGCGGCGGCGTTGACGATGGTCGCCACCGCCTTGGGCTGGGCGTCGCCGAAACGCAGGCGAAGCGTATTCTCGATATAGCCGAGCGGCCGTCCGGCATCGAGGGCGCGGCGCGCGGCAAAGGCGGTCATCAGCGATTCGGCGCGATTCGCATTATAGGACGCGGCCTGCGCCGCCAGCGTGATGCGCGCGAGGCGCTGTTCCAGTTCGGCGATACGGGCAGCCTGCGCCTCGATGGCGGTCGGAACCGCGACGGTCGGCAGGACCGGCTGTGTCGCCGGATCGGGCGCGACCGCATTCTGGACGACATCGGCGATGGGCGCGGGAACGACATTGCCCCGCAATTTCGGCCAGTTCTGCGCCAGCCACGCCATCAGCAGCGCACCGCCGACAAACGCCAATATGCCGAGGCCGAACATCAGGCGCGTGCCGAAACCGCGTCGTGGCGGCGTTGTCTGGTCCCGTCCGCTTGTCATGGCGCCCCGATCGCTGCGTTGGCGCGGGAGACTAGACGATTTACGCGGTCATACAAGCGTTCGCAGCCGGGCGAGCATGGCGGGGTCGTCGGGAGAGGCCGCAACGGCGACGCTTTTCCACCCGTTTCCGCAGGCCTGAGCGGTTGCGTCGCTGATTGTGACGAGGGCGATTTGGGTGCGATGGGCGTCGTTGACGAGGCTGGCGAAATGGGCGGCGGCGCGGGGCGAATGGAGAAGTGCGATTGCCGCACCTTTCCTTTCGTCATTCCCGCGAAGGCGGGAATCCATTCCCCGACCTGTCCATCCGGTATCGGGGTTCGGAGATGGATTCCCGCCTTCGCGGGAATGACGAGGAAGGGGATTTTGGGGAAGGAGGCTCGCCAGCTCCTCCGCATTGCCCAGCGGCACGGTGCGATAGACGGGGACACGGGTGATCGACAGGCCGAGCGGATCGGCATCGCGCACATCTTCGCCCGACAGGTGCAGCACGCGGCTACCCGCCGCGACCAAAGGCAATGTCGCAGCGACATCGCCGCCGCCGACCGTCACCGACCCAAAGCCTGCCGCTGCCGCCGCGCGCCCACTGGCATCACCCACGGCAAATACCGGCAGGTCGCGGTACAGCGCCAGCCCGGCCCCGCCAACCCGCGCCGCATTGGCGCTGGTCATCAGCACCGCGTCGAAATCGGCCGGATCGGGCGGGGTCCACCCGGCCGACTCCACCGCGAACAACGGATAGCAGATCGGATCGAAACCAGCCTCGCGCAGCATTTTCGCCGTGCGTGCCGCCCCCGGCTCCGGGCGCAGCACCAGCACGGGCTCAGCCATGGAACAGCGCGCGCAGGGCGGGACTCGCCCGTTCCAGTAGGTCGCGGCCCAGCGCCGCGGCGGGCTCCCTGTCGCCGGGCGCCATGCGGGTTTCGCCCGCGACATGCTCCGACCCGTCCTCGGCTAATATCTCGGCCCGCAGATAAATCTCACCTTCCTCCATCCGCGCCAGCGCTGCGATGGGCGAGTGACAGGTGCCGCCCAGCGCCAGCAGCAGCGCCCGCTCCGTCATCACGCAGGCAAAGGTGTCGGCATTGCCGATCGCCGTGAGCAGCGCATGGGCCGCGTCATCGTCGGCGCGGCATTCGATCCCGACCGCGCCCTGCGCAGGGGCCGGCAGCATCTCGTCGGTGGAGATGGTCGCGCCGGTCGCGCCCATGCCGAGCCGGTCCAGCCCGGCGGCGGCGAGCAGCGTGGCATCCGCCTCCCCCCGGTCCAGCTTGGCGATGCGCGTGGCGACATTGCCCCGGATCAGGATCGGCACGAGGTCGGGTCGCAGGCGGCGCAGCTGCGCGGCCCGGCGCGGCGAGCTTGTCCCCACCAGCGCGCCCTGCTTCAGCGCGGAAACGGATTCCGCACCGAGCAGCCGGTCCTCCACCGCCGCGCGCGGCAGCATGGCGGCGATGGCGATGCTCTCCGGACGGATCGTCTCGACATCCTTCATCGAATGCACCGCGCAGTCGATCTCCCCCATCAACAGCGCCCGGTCCAGTTCCTTGGTCCACAGCGCCTTGCCGCCAACCTCGGCAAGCGCGCGATCCTGTATCCGGTCGCCGCTGGTGGTGACGGTGACGATGACGACGTCATCCTCGCCCCAGCCATGCGCCACGCGCAGCGCATCAGCCGTCATGTGCGCCTGAATGAGCGCGAGCGGGGAGCCGCGCGTACCGATGCGAAAGGGCAACGGCTGTCGATATGTCGATCCTAGAGGGGCCATATGCGGCTTGCTCTAATCGCAACGGGCGATAGAGGGAAGGCCGATGACCCTTTCCCCCTCCGCCGTTATCCTCGGGCTGGAATCGAGCTGCGACGAAACCGCCGCCGCTCTGGTCCGCGCCGACCGGCATATCCTCTCGCACAAGCTGGCGACGCAGGAGGCCCTACACGCCTCCTATGGCGGCGTAGTGCCGGAGATTGCGGCGCGCGCGCATGTGGACGCCCTGATGCCGCTGGTCGAGGCGGCGCTGGCCGAAGCGAACATGCGGCTCGATCAGGTCGACGCCATTGCCGCCACCGCAGGCCCCGGCCTGATCGGCGGGGTGATGGTGGGCCTGGTGACGGGCAAGGCGCTGGCCATGGCGGCAGGCAAGCCGCTGATCGCGGTCAACCATCTGGAGGGGCACGCGCTCAGCCCCCGGCTTGCGGACCCAAGCCTGCAATTTCCCTATCTGCTGCTGCTGGTATCCGGCGGCCATTGCCAGTTGATCGAGGTGCGCGGGCCCGGCGACTATCGCCGCCTCGCCACGACCATCGACGATGCGGCGGGCGAAGCCTTCGACAAGACCGCCAAGCTGCTCGGCCTTGGCCATCCCGGCGGCCCGGCTGTGGAGCGGGCAGCGGCGCTGGGCAACCCGAAGGCCGTTCCCCTGCCCCGCCCGCTGGTCGGCACCGCAGATCCGCATTTCTCCTTCGCTGGCCTTAAAAGCGCGGTCCTTCGCGCATCGCAGACCGGCCAATGGAGCGCGCCCGACCTGTGCGCCAGTTTCCAGCAAGCCGTGATCGATTGCCTGACCGACCGCACCCGCCGCGCGCTCGCCGCGGTGGAGCGTCGCCCGACCGCGCTGGTCGTGGCGGGCGGCGTCGCAGCCAATCAGGCGATACGCAGCGCGCTGTCGGCATTGGCGGCCAGCGCCGACCTGCCCTTCGTCGCGCCGCCGCTGTGGCTTTGCACGGACAACGCGGCGATGATCGGCTGGGCGGGCGTCGAGCGCCTGTCCGCAGGCATGACGGACGACCTGGGCGTACCGGCGCGGCCACGCTGGCCGCTGGACCCCGATGCCGAAAAGGCGCGCGGAGCAGGAGCTAAGGCATGACCATCGGTGTGATCGGCGCCGGAGCCTGGGGCACGGCGCTGGCCCAGGTCGTCGCACGCGACGGCGCGGACGAGATTCTGCTCTGGGCGCATGAGCCCGACGTGGCTGCCGCGATCAATGGCGGCCATGTCAACGACATCTACCTGCCCGGCGTGCCGCTCTCCCCCGCGATCCGCGCCACGGGAGAGCTTGGCGCACTGGCGGGATGCGAGGCGTTGCTGGTCGTGACCCCGGCGCAGCATCTGCGCGCGGTGCTCGCCAGCGCCGACACCGGCGCCGTTCCGTTGATCCTGTGCGCCAAGGGGATCGAGGCCGGAACCCGCCTGCTGATGAGCGAGGTCGCGCGCGACGTGCGCCCCGACGCCCCCATCGCCGTCCTGTCCGGTCCCACCTTCGCGCATGAAGTCGCAAAGGGACAGCCTACCGCCATCACCCTCGCCTGCGAGGATAGCGCCATTGCCGAGCGCCTTGGCGCCCGCATCGCCCGGCCGACCTTCCGCCCCTATCTCTCGACCGATGTCGTCGGCGCGGAGATTGGCGGCGCGGTCAAGAATGTGCTCGCCATCGCCTGCGGCGTGGTGGAGGGCGCGGGGCTGGGCCAGAATGCCAGGGCCTCCCTCATCGCGCGCGGCTTTGCGGAGATGACGCGTTTCGGCCTGGCGCGCGGCGCGCGGATCGAGACGCTGACCGGACTGTCGGGCCTCGGCGACCTCGTCCTCACCTGCTCCTCCACCAGTTCGCGCAATTTCTCG
>JBEVNC010000145.1:0-10926 GCA_040508315.1 Sphingobium sp. | reverse complement strand
ATTTCCGCCTCGACGAAGCCGGGGATGAAGGTACGCGCGAGCGTGCCGCCCACCGCGCTGCCCCAGCCGGAGCCGCCGCCGCGCGGGGCCGCGATCGCGCCGCCGCCGCCCGATGGCGCCTTGCTGCCACTGCCGCCGCCTCCGCCGGAGGGCGCAGCGGGCGCGGGCGAACCGCCGCCGCCGGTGCCAGTGCCGGTGCTGCCACCGCCGCTCCTGGGTGCGGCCGGGGCGGTCGGCGCGATGTCGGGCTCCTCGATGGTGGCGCCGCTCGGCAGCCGGTCGTTGCGGCCACGTTCCCAGCGATTGCCGATCTGTTCCAGTGTGCCGCGATTGATCGAGCGTTCATCGGCGATATGCGGCTCGCCTGCCCTGCGCGCGGCCTGGTTGGCCCTGTGGAAACTGGCGTTGCTGGGCAGATGGATTTCCTCCATCTCGTTGACGCCCTGCCCGTTCGCCACCTTCTGCTGGATGGCGGTCGAGCGCCTGTTGTCCTCCAGCGTCTTGTCGAGGGAAACACCGCGCGGGGACCGTGTCGCAGCGTCGCCGCGATACACTTTCTTGGTATAGGACTGGTCCACCGCCTTCATTTGCGCATGGGGCGAATTATGCTCGTTCTCGGTGGTGCGCGATGCCTTGTTGCCCGGCGTGGAATATTCCGCCCTGGGCTGTTTGTTCATCGGCTCGACATAGCCGAACTCGCCCCGCTTCGGCAGCAGCGGCTTGCCATTCTTGCCCAGCCAGTTCGCGTTGACGACCGGCACCTGATATTCGCGGCCCTTGCTCGTGCGCGTTTCCCAGCGTTCGATGACCAGGGTGCCAGGCTCGAACTTTCGTTTCTCCCCTTGCAACCATCCACTGACATTGGTCAGGACGGTGGCGTCGTCATATCTCTCGCCCGTCGCCTTGTTCAGGAATCTGTCGGCGGGGATAGACCAGCTCACCTCGCCGACCGGATTCAGCGACCCCACGGGCCTGGACTGGTGGCCGGTCGGGTCGGTGCGACCGACCGGATTGCCGGAACAGAAGGCGTAGAGATTGCCGCCCTCGACCAGCCCCGCCGGGTCGCTGCTCGTCCACCGGCCGAGCCATGAGGCATAATAGCGCGCGCCATAATAATGGAGGCCGGTCTCGTCGTCCCGCTCCTTGCCGCTGAAGCGATAGCATTTGAGGCTGAGGTCGAAGCCACTGCGCGCGGAGCGATAGGCACTTGTGCCGAAGGGGTGATATTCCTCATAGGAAATCGGACTGCCGCCTGCGTCCGTCTCCAGCATCGCGGTGCCGACGCCATTGCCATATTGGTAGCGGATGAGGGACGTGTTGAGCGGGTTGGCGGGATCGTCGCCATCCTCGTCGCGGACCTTGGTGTCGACTTGCGCTATGGGCCCCATATTGTCGCTGATATGGACGGTCCAGCGTTCCATCCGGATCGCCCCGTCGCTGCGCCGCCGCCTGCGAAAGATGCGGACCGCGCCCAGATATATCCATTCGAGGTCGATGTCGCCGAGCCGCCGGACGACCTTGCGCACGCGCTGCCCGCCGCTGCCATAGCGATAATGGGCCGTGCCGCCGCCGCCTAGATCGACACGGCAAAGCTGGTCCATATGGTCCCAGCGCATTTCCGCAAGATGCGGCATGCGGATCATATTGCCATAGGCGTCATGGGTATAGGCGCCGCTCAGCGGGCCGGGATCGGCATCGCCCGGCATGCTGGTGGCGACGAGGCGGTTGGTGCGATCGCCGGGTGTATCCTGAAAGGCGTAGCGATATCGCCGCGTCCAGCCGTCGCCAATGCCCGGCTGCGGCTTGAAACGGTGGCTAAGCGCCGTGATGTTGCCCAGCCGGTCATAGCTGTAACTTTCGGTATAGCCACGCACCGCCGCATCGTCATTGGCATGGGGAAGCTGCAGGGCCGCAAGGTCGCCATGACCGCGCACGGCATCGTTGGGCACGCCCGCATGCTCGCGGCCCATGGCGCGGGCGAGGCGGTAGACGGCATCATATTCGTAGCGCCACTCCGCCTTGACCACCGCATTGTTGAAGAAATGCGTCTGCTGCGCGGCATCGGCAACATCGGTGACATGGCCCGAGGGATCATAAGTGAAGCGCAGCGACTGGATCGGCTCCGCACCATCCGCGCCGGTCACGAGGTCGGTCAGGCGGAAACTGGCGGGGTCGTAGAAATAGCGGGTGACGAGATCATTGCCGAGCCGGGCAAACTGGCGCTGCCCCTTTGCATCGTAGGATTGCTCGCGCAGGAAATCGACCGGATCGCCGATCCCGCGCAGGCGCGCGCCGAGCGACTTGAGATGATTGGCCTCGTCATAGGTCGGCAGCAGGACCGTGCCGTCGGGCAGCATGACCTCCAACGGCCGGCCCAGAGCGTCATGCCGTGCGGTCGCCTTGAAGACCTCCTCACCTGCCAGCAGCGGCGCGGCGGCGGCATCGATGGCCGCCAGATCGTCGGCTGCGGCGACCGACGACCAGTCGATATCTCCTTCGACCGCGCGGGGAAGGATGCGTTCGGTGAGGGTCGGATTGCCCTTGAAATCCACCGACGGCACGCGGGTCAGGCCGCCCTGATCGAAGGTCTGGTAGGGCGCGCCGAGCAGGTTGCGCGCGGCAGCATCGGGCAGGCGGTCGCCATAGACGACATGGCTCAGCAGGATTTCCGGCCCGTCGCCCTGCGCGACATAGCTGCCGAGCGGGCGGCGCAGATCGTCGAACCCAGCGCGGAAACGGCGGCCATGCTCGTCCCAGCTTCGGATCATGTCGCCGCCAATATCGTAAAAGGCCCAGCGCCTGCCCCGCTCCGCACTGGTGCCCGTGACCGCGACACCCGCCATGGCGGTGAAGCCGCTGGCGACCTCCCGCCCTTCCTCATCGAACTGCGCGGTGAAGCGCCCGGTCATGTCGCTCCAGGATCGCGTCGCGAGGAACTGGCCGCCGCCAGTGTCGACCATGCGGTAGACGGGGCGGCCCAGGCTGTCGGTGTGGACGGTGGCGGGTGTGTCCGCATGTTTCGCCGCCAGCCATGCGGCGCGGCGCGCGGGGTCGGCGAGCGGCTCTGCCTCGGCGGCGGGATCGGGGCTGCCACGTTCGGCGTACCAGCGGCTTTCCAGCACGGTGTCATTGGGGTCGAAACTGCTGCCCTTCCATGTGTCGAAGGTCACGCGGGAGAAGGTGCCGTCCGGGAAATCCGTCCTGATCGCGCGGCCCAGCGGGTCGTATTGCACGACCGGAGTCACCCCGATCTCCCGCAGTACGGCCTCGTCTTCATACTCCGGCGAGGCGCTGAAATAGGGCTCGTATTTCCTGACCGGCAGTCCCTTGTTGTTGAGGATGGTGCGGCCGGTCGCGACCCAGCGAGGATCGGCGTCCATCTCGATCCGCTGGCCATCGCCGCCTATGCCCAGCGCCTTGCCGGGAGCAGCCCGCGTCTTGACCATCGCCACGTCGCCCGCGCCGTTGATGTAGGACAGGCTCTCCTGCCAGCGCGGCGCAGCGCCGCCATGCTCCTCCCGCGCGAAGTTGCGGGTGCGCACTGGCGACCGGCTGTCGACCCAGTTGAACAGTTCATGCTCGCACCGGAAGGTCGGATCGGCGAGCGTGTCGCCCTCCCCCGCCCCGTCCTTCCCCATGATCGCGGTGGCCACGACCATGCCGAGCGCGTCGTGCAGCACGGCGGAGCGGTTGCCATTGGGATCGATGGTCATGACCGGCCCCATGATCCGGTAGTCGTTGACCGCGCGCACTACGTTCCAGGGCGACTGCTTGACCGCCACCTGCTCGACCATCAGGTCGTCGGCATCATAGGTCACTTCCGATTCGATGCCGAACGGATCGCGCGAGCCGGTGGGCATGTAGAAGCGCGTCGCGGTATCGGGTGGGTAGACCGTCGTGGCGGAGGGTATCCACCAGTTGGCGTCCCCATTGAAATGGACATAGCCTGCCGCCGCGAACTCCCCATTGGAAACCGCCCCAGCATAATGGGTGGCCACCACGCCTGGCGTGAAGGCAAGCGCGAAACTCTGGTGCGACAGGCCCAGCGTGTCCCATGTGCCCAGCGGCAGCGGGTTCAGGTCGTTGCCCAGGAAGATGGTGCGGTTGTGCGACAGCAGGCGGCGGCTGGGGCCGAGGCCGTCGGCCACGACCTCATAATCCAGCGGCAGCGTGGCGGCGATGGCCTGCCGCATCTCCGGCAGGGTGAAGCGGTCCCCGGCGGGATCGATGCCGGTCACTTCATAGCTGCGCGCTTCGAACGAGATGCGCAGGCGATAGTCGTCTTGCGTGATGTGGTCGCCGGTATGGCTGGTTTCGGCATAGGTGATGTGGCGGCGCTGCTGCTCCGCCGTGACCTCCGGCGGGAGGGACGGATCGCTGGCGGCCCGCCCATAGGCGACCGAGCAGGATTTGAGTGCATTGCCATGATCGTCCACTTCCAGCGTGAGGCCATGGGCGATGCGCGGATCGGCGGTGTCGCGCTCATAGGTGATGCTCAGCGTTTCCTGCCCGAGCGGCAAAAACACGCCGTGCCGCAGCGCCCCGCGCGGCTGGATCAGGCGGGCGGCATAGCTGCTTTCCGAAACCGTATAGGGGATATGTTGATGGGGCGACCCGTCGAAGCTGTAGACCTCCTGCCGGAGGGTTAGGCCCTTGAGCGAGCGGACATATTCGCGCAGTTCCTCGGGGATGAGGTCGGCGGGGATTTCCGGCTCGGAAAGCTGGGAGGCGCCGCCGAAATACTCATGGGCCGATACGTGCAGGAGCGCCGTCGTGCCTGCACGCGTGCCGCTGTGGAACCATGTCCGCGACGTGACCGGCGGCTGGAATTGCTCGGACGAGACATCCTGACTGCCGTCCAGCGCCGCGACGCCGGCGACATGCCCGTCGAAGCTGTCGGTGTCGATCTGCTCGACCATGCCAAAGCCGCGAAACTCGCGCTCTTCCCCGTCGAAATGGCCGTCATGATAGATGTATCGGCTGACGAAACGAGTGCGGGCGACATAGTCGCGCTGCTCGACCCGCTCCACGACATGGACCGGAAAGGGCAGCCGCGTGGGCCATGGCCGACCCGCCCGCTTGTCCTCCAGATAGAAGCGGGTCGAGGGCGCGTAGGAGATCACAGTCTCCGCGCCCATATTGTTGCGCGAGGCGATAAGCAGGTGCGGCTTGCCGTCGCCCATCAGATTGACGAAGCGCATCGCCGCGCCGGGCAAGGGCGACGACCAGACGAGGCAGGCCGTGCCGGTGCCGAGAAGGTCGATGACCGCCACCGACGCCAGATCGTCGATGCGCGGGAACCCCGCAAGCGCGCGCGGCTCGCTCCAGCCATTGCCCGACTGATTGAAATAGAGCCGGGGTCCGTCGGCGTGGAGGTAGATGATGTCCGTCGTGCCGCTACCGTCCACGTCGACCAACCGCAGCCGGTCGGGATCGAACAGTTCGGCGTCGTCGAGAAATGGCGCATTGGCCATCGTCACCTTGGCCCCGAAACAGCCATGCCCGAGGCTGGGCCAGTAGCACACCTCGCCATTGCGGATGCGCACCAGATCGATGAGGCCGTCGCCGCTGAGGTCGGCGGCATGGATCGACTGGTCCGCATCGCCGAACAACAGGCGCGGCCCCTCCTCCTCGTCCAGTGCCTGGGCGAGACGGCGAGCCGGGCCGAAGCCTGCCTCACCCAGCCCGTCATGCACGATGAAGCTGTCGTCCTGCGTGATGAGGATGTCGGCGCGACCATCGCCGGTCAGGTCGATCAGCCGCAAATTGGGTGCATCGAGTTGACGGTTCAGCCGCTCGGTGAAGGACCGGAAATTCTGCCACCCCTCCGCCCCGTCATGCTCCCACAAGCCCTGCTCGTCGGCCTCCAGCAGCGCGACATCGGGCCTGCCGTCCCCGGCGAGGTCGAGGACGGTCGCACCTTCGGCCAGGGCGGCGTTGGGCCGCCGCTCGACGGGACGGAAGGGGAGGAATTGCGCCATGCTGTCGGGCCGCAGCGGCGCCGGGCTGATGTTGGACTTGTAGAACCAGCTTCCCCCCGCCTCCGCCAGGATGCCGGGAACACCCTCGCCATGCAGGTCGGTCCAGCGATAGCTCGCCTCGTCTATGCCGACGGGAAGGTCGGCGACGCTGTCCGGGTCGACCGTCCGCACGGTATCGTCGATGCGCGGCAGGCTATAGTCGAATTCGACCCGCGGCAGGCTCTTGCGGTCATAGCCGCCGTCGCGGCGGATATAGCCGGTCTGGGTCGCGCCGCGCAGGACGGTGTAACCGCCACCATCGTCGTGGAAAATATCGGTGGAGCGCACGAGGCAATCCGCGCCCACGCCGTCGCGGCCGGGGAAATTGTGGAACATGAGCACGCGGCGGCACAGGCGGGCCGTGCGCACCTCGAAGCCCGACCGATAGGAAGAGAAGGGGTCGGCGCGCATCGTCCACGCCCCGGTCTCCACGGGCGTCGGCGTTTCGCTGTCATGGCCGCCATAATCGAGCACCAGCTGGAACATCCAGCCGCCCGCGGCAATGTCCGCATCCACCGCGGCGCGGTCCACGAAACGGGGCCGCCGCCCGTCCGCATCCAGCAGCGACGTGCGGTTGCCATAATGGACCCGGTCCAGATAGCGCGCGGCGGTGCGGCGGATATCGCCCGGCGCGCCCCGATTGCGTTCGGCCGGATGGGCCAGGTCCACGCCCGCGCCGTCCTCCGCCCGGTAGCGGTAGAGAATGGCATTGCCCTTGTCGTCGCGCGTCTCGCCGATCAGCCAGGAGAAGATGCGGCGGGGGTCGAGCGGGTCGGCGATGCGTTCCGCCGCGGTCGCACCATAGATGGTCAGGATATTGTCGCCGGACCAGGAGCGCCAATGGACGTCGGCCGGGTCGCTGCGATGCGCCCAGCGTTCGATGCGGGCAAACAGCCCCTCGACCCGCGGACGATAGGCGCGCACGACATGATCGCCCACCTGTCGCTCCTCAACATCGCCCCAGCCGCCCATGGCGGTGCGGCGGCGCACCGGCACCAGATCCTCCGCGCCGGACAGGGTGAAGACATCGGACTCGTTCGCGTCGTCGTAGAGCGGCAAGCCCTGATCGGTATTGCGGCTGATGGTGGGCAGCGACAGGCTCCAGCCAAGTCCGAACGGGCCATTGCCGGAACCGGAATCATAGCCAAGGCCCAGTTGCGGGCCGAAGCCGTTGCGCCCTTGCGTCAGCGCGAGGGGCACGGACATGCCGCCCGTGCCGGTGGCCGGATTGGCGCTGAACTTCTCGCCCATGTCGCGGATCGCGCCGCCGCCTTTGGGCACGGAAAGTTGCGGGGCAACAGACTTTGGCGCCTTCCCAGAAGAAGGCGGCGGTGGGTACGTCATCGCGGGGCGCAACCTTTGAAAAGGTGTCACTTCTTATAGATAGACGCGATTGTTATTATATGCGCGACCCACGCTTGGTACTATTCGAAGCGTTACCAGATAAAGCAACGCTCCTGTCCGACACGAACCCCCTATCCCACGGAGAATTCATGCCATGATTTGACATTTACTGCCAAATCGATCCCGCATTCGCAGGATGGTCTTCAGGATACTCCACCGCAATGGAATGACAAGGGTCTAGATCGCAGGCCCGGGCATCGGATCATCGCTTGCTGCGAACGCTTCGCCTTTGGGCGGAGCCTCCGGCGCGATGAACAGGAGGACGTCGAAGACAGCGCCTCCGACGAGTCGGATCATCCCGTGACGCTGTAGACGGTCATCCGCTGGAACAGGCGCAGGCCCTCTACCCCGCGCTCGACATTCAGGCCGCTGGCCTTGATCCCGCCGAACGGTACGAACGTGCTGGAAAGCGCGCCGTTCACATGGACCGCGCCGCTTTCGATCCGCTGCGCGACGGCCAGCGCCTCATCCGTATCCTCGCCGAACACATAGCCCGACAGCCCATAGTGGCAATCATTGGCCATCTCGACCGCATGGTCCACGTCGCGATAGCCGATGATGCTTGCGACCGGACCGAATATCTCCTCCTGCGCAGCTGGATTACTGTTGTCGGGCAGGTCCAGCACTGTCGGCTCGAAGAAGAAGCCATCGTTCAGATGTGCGGGGCGGCGCCCGCCCGCTGCCACCCGGCCACCATGTTCGACGGCAAGCTGGACGAAATGCTCGCAGCGCCTGACCTGATTCTCGCTAATGACGGGGCCGACTTCCGTATCCCGCGCGTCGGAATGGCCCAAAGTCAGCGCGGCCACGGCGGCGGCGGCCTTCTCGACGATCTCCGCCTTGCGATCCTGCGGCACGAATATCCGCGTGCCCAGCACGCAGCCCTGACCGGCATGGGATGTCGATATGGACACCGCCGCCCGCACCGCCTTCTCGGCCGCGTCGGGCAGGAAGATCTGCGCCGACTTGCCGCCCAGTTCCAGTTGCACGCGCTTGAAGGTGGGCGCGGCCTGCACCGCGACCTGCGCGCCGACGGTGGACGATCCGGTGAAGGTCACCATGTCGACCGCCGCATGGCTAGTCAGCAGTTGCGCGCCCTCGACACCGCCTTCCAGCACGACGTTCAGGACACCGCGCGGCAGGCCCACCGCGTCCGCCGCCTCGGCAAAGGCCAGCGACGACAATGGGGTCAGCGGATTGGGCCGCAGGATGACGCTGTTGCCGGTGATGAGGCCGGGCATCATCTTCCAGACGCCGGTATGCAGCGGGAAATTATAGGCGGAGATGCCCGCGACGACGCCAAGCGGGCGATAGCGTCGGAGGCTGCGGACCTTCTGATCCAGCCGATTGCGGCTCTCGCTGTCGGGCAGCGCGTTCTCCTCGACTTCGGCCAAGCTGGCGGCGAGATCGATAATCTCCCGCGCCATGCGAAGGGGCGTGGCGAACTGCGCCGCGATGGAATTGGAATATTGTGGGCAGCCGGTTTCGGCCACGAGGATTGCCAGCGTCTCCGCCGACCGTGCTTCCATCGCATCGACGAAACGGTGGAGCAGCTCGGCGCGCTCGGCTGTGGTGCGCTTGCTCCAGTCCCCCTGGTCGAACGATGTTCGCGCGGCCAGTATCGCGGTTTCGATCTGCGTTGCCGACAAGCCGAGAAAACTCGCTACCACCTGGCCATTCGACGGATTCTCGACCGTCAGAATGTCGCCCGATCCAGTGACGAACGCGCCGTCCACATATCCCGCAACCTGCATATCGCTCCCCTTTTGTCGGCCTTGCATTGTCGTCGCACCGCGGCTCGGCGGACTATCGCGTATCGGCGCAGCAGAGCAATGGTGAGCGGCCCTCGCGCGGCCAAGCTGGCGATCCGGTCGAAATTTCTGGACTGGCGGGCTAGCGGTCGTCGCATGGCACCAGCGGCGAATTGGGCCGTGACGCGCCGCCGCGGTGTCGATAACGGTCGTGCAGTACCAAGCCTCGGGAGGCAAAGCTGGCAACCACTGTCCTATTGCTCTGCGCCGGTGCGACCGCGTCCGGCCGTCGGGGCAGTTTCCCGGCGAGCGACGAAAGCCTCGATGCGCGCGGCTTGCGGGATGCGACTGCATTCCGGCTCCCGCCTCGGTTCGCGGGGAACGTCCTGTGCAGCCCATGGCGCGCCGCGCATGAGACGGCCGAAGCGACTGGCCTTGCCGCGCAGAGCGAGCCCGCGCTGGCCGAACTGGCCCCCGGACGCTGGGCCGGTCGGTCGTTCGAAGAGATAGAGGCAACCGAGCCCGGCGCGCTCGCGTCATGGCTGGCCGACCCATTGAGGGGTACGCCCGATGGCGAGACGATGGCGGACGCACGGCTGCGGATCGGCGGGTGGCTCGACGGCATCGCCGACCGGGCGGAAGCGGTCTGCGCGATCAGTCACCCCATGGCCATCCGTGCCGCATTGGCCCACGCATTGGGCTTTCCGCTCGCGACCACCCTGGCCATCGACATAGCGCCATTGTCCCGGACGCAATTGTCCTTCAACCGAAAATGGCGGTTACAGGCGATCGCGCCGCTTTAACGCAGCAACGGCAGCAATTGCGTGCCCTGCCGCTCGATCTCCGCCAGATAGGGCGTGTCCGACAAGATGAAATGGCTGATGCCCAGCGCCTCATATTTGCGCAGCGAGCGGGCGACTTCGTCGGCCGACCCGACCAGCCATGTCGTGCCAGCCCCGCCGCCGCCATAGCGTCCGGGCGCCGTATAGAGATTGTCGTCCAGCACATCGCCGCGGCTCTGCAGGTCGATCAGGCGTCGCTGCCCCACTGCGGCGGGGGAACTCAGGCCCGTCCATCCATCGCCCCTGCTCGCGGCCATGCGCGCGACCCTCGCCTCCGCTTCGGTCCATGCCTCGGCGCTGGTATCGCGGATAAGCGTGGTGATGCGCAGCCCATATTGCAGCGGTGGCAGATTGCGGTCGAGGGTGCCGCTCAACCGCTTGAGCCGCGCGATGCGTTCCGCCAGATCGTCCAGGGGCTCGCCCCAGAATAGCTGGACGTCCGCCTCGGTCGCCGCGACATGCTCGGCGGCGGCAGAGGCTCCGCCGAAATAGAGTTTTGGATGTACCCGGCCCCCGCGGACCCGGATGCGCGGGGCGATGGTGGCGTCGCTCACTTGGAAATGCGCGCCATGAAAGGTCACGCGCTCCTCGCTCCAGAGCCTGCGGACCAGATACATGAACTCGCGGGTCCGCGCATAGCGCTGGGCCTGATCGCCCTCGCTGTCGCCATAGGCCGCCAGATTGTCCTGCCCCGACACGATGTTGATACGCACCCGGCAGCCGCTCAGATTGTCGAGCGTCGCCGCCGCGACGGCGAACTGGGCGGGGTGCCAGTAGCCCGGCCGTATCGCGATCAACGGTTCGAACCGGCTGGTCAGCGCTGTGAGAGCGGTCGCGACCGTGAAACTGTCAGGCCGCTCCCACCCGGTTCCGATCAGCGCGCCTGCCCAGCCATGCTCCTCCAGCGCG
>JBEVNC010000120.1:0-31161 GCA_040508315.1 Sphingobium sp. | reverse complement strand
GCGACGTCGAATCGGTGGCGGAGGTTCTTGCTTCGCCGGTGATCGGCAATCTGCGCACGCAGCGTTCGCTGGCGCTCAAGGATCTCGGCGACGTCCTCTCGCGCTATGGCGACAGGCATCCCGACACCATCGCCGCGCGTTCCAACCTCGAAGAGATCGACGCCCAGATCAAGGGTGAGATCAGCCGCATCATGGCGTCGCTCCGGTCCAACGCCCTCGCGGCGCAGGCCCGTGCTAACAGCATCCAGGCGTCCATGGACGGTCTGGCCAGCCGTCAGGCCAACAATGCCCGCAGCGCCGTGCTCGCCAAGAGCCTCGACGCCGAGGTCACCACCGAACGTGCACAGTTCGACAAGCTGTCGCAGGGCCTGATGGAGATGCAGCAGGCTGCCAACAACTCCATCGCGCAGGTCCAGATCATCGACACGGCCATCCCGCCGCTGCGTCCGACTTCGCCCAACAAGCCTCTGCTGCTTGCCCTCGCCCTGCTCGTCGCATTGTCTGCGGCCACCGCGACGGTCACGGTGCAGGAACTGCTGGTCGCCGGTCTCCGCTCGGTCAGCGATGTGGAGGAGCGCCTCGGCATTCCGATGCTCGCGGCCATTCCGAAGGAGCGCCATGCGCATCCGGCAGACATCCTGCTGGAAAAGCCGACCTCGCTCTTTTCCGAGGCGCTGCGTCTGGCTCGGGCATCCATCCTCGGCGTTCGCGCCGACCGGAGCCCGCAGATCATCGCGCTCAGCTCGGCGCTGCCGAACGAAGGTAAGACCACGACTGCGGTCGCCTTCGCCCGGACGCTGGCGATCAACGGCGCGAAGACCCTGCTGATCGACTGCGACGTCCGCCGTGCGAACGTTCGTGAACTGGTGAAGATCGCACCGGACCAGCCCGGTCTCGTCGAGCTACTGCATGGCGAGGCGACGATTGCCGAGGTCATCAGCCCCGGCGACACGGAAAATCTCGACCATCTCCTCGTCCGCGCCTCCTACTTCTCCTCGGAGAATCTGTTCGGCGACGGCAAGATGAACGAGATTCTGGCGGAGCTGCGCAAGAGCTACGAACTAATCGTGCTCGATCTTCCGCCGCTCATGGGCCTGGCCGATGGCCGCTTCCTGGCCGCCATGGCCGATGCAGTTGCGCTCTGCCTGCGCTGGGACGTCACCCCCGCTCAGGCCGCATCCAGCGCGGTGGCCTCGCTGAAGTCCGACGGCACCAATCTGGTCGGCGTCCTCTTCACGATGGTCGATGCCGGGTCCGAAGCGGTCGGCGGCTATTATTACTCGAAGAAATATTCGGGCTACTATCAGCAGAACTAAGCCCTGCTGGTGAACTGAACGCCGCGGTGACCCCGGTCATCGCGGCGTTCGTGTGTCTGGAGGTAGCCATTCCCTGTCCACAGGATCGCGCCGATCCGGCCAATCATTTGCTGCAATGCAGCACAGCATGATATAAGCCTGCTGGCACCCGTCGCTGGCGGATAATGTGATCCGGCGATGGCGGAACGGAAGAGCGATAGTGGCCCGAAAGATTTCATCGCTCCTCGACGGGATCGGGCGCCAATTGCTCGCCATGGTCGGCCCGATCGGGACCGCAGGCTCGCAGTTCCTGCTGTCGCTTCTGCTGCTGCGCATGATGGACCCCGGCGAGTTCGGCCGCTTCTCCTTCCTGATGATTCTGACCCAACTGAGCTGGGGCATATCCTCCGCCCTGTTCGGCGCCCCCCTCTCCTCTCTGCTCTCGCAGGGCACCGCCGAAGAGCGCGACGCCATCGACCGCCAGTTGTTCAGCGCCAGCCTGATCGGCGCGGCCCTGTGCGCCCTATTGTTCATCGGGATTTGTCTTGCACTGGGCACGTCGGTCGGCACTGCGCTCCTGTTCGCCGCCTATGCGGGTCTGGCGCTCCAACGCTGGTTCGGCCGGGCGCACGCCTATCTGGCGGGGCAACAGCTGGCCGTCACCCGCTCCGACATCGTCTACAGTCTCGCCATCCTCGCCGCGCCGCTTGCGATCGTCGCGCTGCCGTTCAATCCGCTGTTCACGACGAGCGCCATGCTGCTGATCGCGATCATCCTGTCGATTGCCGCGCTGCGCCCACGCGAATTGCTGGCACGGATCGGCGGCGTGTCTTTCGCCCATGCCTGGGGCTATCGCGCGGTCTGGCACAGCCATGGCCGCTGGGCGCTGTTCGGCGTCATGACGACGGAGGCAACCGCCAATGGCCACGCCTATCTCGTCGCGCTCATTGCCGGTCCGGCGCAGTTCGCCCCGGTCGCGGCCAGCGCGCTTCTCATCCGCCCGCTAACCATCGGCCTCAACGCCCTGTCGGAATATGAGCGCCCTCGTCTCGCCCACATCATTGCGGCCGGCGACATAGGCAAGGTGGATCGGGCGATCCTGACCTTCCGCCTGCTGCTCGCCGCCATCTGGGTCGGCACCGCGATACTGGCGGCGGGACTGATGATCTTCGCGCCGCGCCTCATCTTCCCGCCCGCCTATGACACGCGCTTTCTCGCCATCGGCGGCATATTGTGGCTGATCGTCGGTATTGCGCGGTTGCTGCGGATGCCGGATAGCGTGCTGCTACAGGCGGCGGGGCGATTCCGGTCGCTCGCCATGGCGAGCCTCTTTTCGGCCATTGCCTCGCTGGTCGCGGTGACGCTGTTGGTGCTGGCCTATGGGCCGCTCTGGTCGATCCTCGGCATCCTGTTGGGCGAAATGCTGTTCGCCCTGTCGACTTGGCGGCGCGCCCGGGCCTGGGCGCAGGAAAGGACTGACCGGCAATGCCCCGCATAAGCGTCGTCATCGCAACCTATAAGCGTCCCGAAAAGCTGCTGCGCGCCGTCCGCACCGCGCTGGCCCAGACCGTCACTGACCTGGAAGTGATCGTCGCTGTGGAATCGAACGACCCCGAATCGGTCGATGCGCTCAAGGCCATTGCCGACCCGCGCGTGATCCATGTCGTGAACCCTGCCGCAAAGGACGGCCCCGGCCCCGCCCGCGATCTGGGCGCGCGATCCGCCACCGGCGACTATATCGCCTTCCTCGACGATGACGACGAATGGGTGCCGTACAAGCTGGAGCGCCAACTGGCCGTCGCCGGACCGGACATCATCGTCACCGCCCTGTCGCGCGTGGTGACGGACGAGGGGGACTTCATCCGTCCCGGCCGCCCCTATGACGGCGCCAAGCCCATCGACGAATGGCTGTTCGACCGGCACAGCTGGCTGCGCGGCGGCGACTCCATGCTCCAGACCTCCTCGCTGCTCATCCCCGCACCGCTTATGCGGACGCTCGGCTTCGGCAATGCCCGGCACGAGGAATGGGAACTGGTGATCCGCGCGGTGAAGCAGCATGGCTACCGACTGGTGACGGTGCACGAGCCGCTGGTCATCTATTATGCGGGCGGCCTCTATCCATGGCGGCCCTCGCTCGGTTGGGTGGAGGGGATGCGCGACGTGATGACCCCGCGCGCGCTGGCGGCCTTCTGCCTGTCCAATGCGACGCAGGGATTGGTGGGGCCAGAGCGCAACCTGGCCTTTCGCACCTTCTTCCGCACCGCCTTCCGCATCGGCAAGCCGACCGCGAAGCAGCTTTTTGCCTTCGCGATGATCTGGGGCGTGTCGCACAGCCTGCGCTGGCGACTGCGCGCGATGCTCGGACAGGGGGCCGCAAAGCCGGGGACGTGAGTTTTACTGCGTCCACGCGATGACCGCGCCGACCCAACTTCGCGGTCGGCTCCGCCGGAACCCGATCATCGCCTGCCGCCCGGCCTCCCTCAGCGAATGATGTTGGGATATTGGACGCGCGGCTCCAGCTTGTGCGTGTCGCGATAGGATGGCGGCTGGCGTCCCTCCGCATCGACGATCCCATATTTCACCGCCATCTCCGCGCCGATGACCGTTTGCCCCGATAGTTCGCTCAGCGCCGGATCGGCATGGAGCGCAGCGACGATATGGCCGGTGAACTCCGGCGTCTCGACCCGATTCCATAGATAGCCATATTTGGCGGTATCCGACGCGATCAGCATCTTCAGCCGGTCGGTCAGCAATGCGCCCATCCAGATGGAGAGGACGCAAACCCCGGTGCCGTCGAAATCGACGGCCATGTCGGCGGCCATCTTGTCCTGCCCGGCTTTGTGGGCCCCATAGCCGGGGCCATATACATAATGCACCCCGCCCGAGCCGGAGGTGTTGACGATGAGGCCGGAGCCTTGTGCAACCATGACCGGTGCGGCGTGCCAGCTTGCGACATAGCTGCTGCGGATGCCGACATTGATGATATCGCCCAGTTTCAGCGGCTTTTCCCAGAATCGGCCGGGCATCATCAGTTCATCGTAAATCGCGGCAGCATTGTTGACGAGTATGTCGAGCCGTCCCTGCTGCGCGGCGACCTGCCCGAACAGCGCTTCCACGGCGGCGTCATCGCCATGGTCGACGCGCACCGCAATGCCCGTGCCGCCCGCCGCCGTGACGGCCTCGGCGGTTTCGTAGATCGTGCCGGGCAGGGCATGGTCGCCCGCCCGTTCCGACCGGCCGGTCACATAGACGGTATAGCCATGGCTACCCAGCCCAATGGCGATGCCACGCCCGGCACCGCGACTGGCGCCCGTGACGATGGCGACGGGGGAGAAGGTGGTCATGGCGGCATCCTGCTTAAAATGATCCGTCTGGTATGGCGATAATGTTGCCCGATATGCTCCTGGCAGGGAGACATGCTGAAACTCAGGCCAGTTGTTCGGCGACGATCTGACGGATCGCCCGGCGTATGCCCTGATATCCGGTACAACGGCACAAATGCCCCGACATGGCGGCGGTCAGCGTCTCCTCGCCCGGCGTCGCCTCCGCCGTCAGGGCGGCGAGCGTCATCACCACGCCCGGCGTGCAAAACCCGCATTGCAGGCCGTGACAGTCCTTGAGCGCCTGTTGCACGGGGTGCAGTGTCCCGTCGGGCGCCGCCAGTCCCTCGGCAGTGGTGACGGCGCACCCGTCCGCCTGCACCGCCAGCATCAGGCAGGACCGCACGGCAAGCCCGTCCACGATCACCGTGCACGCCCCGCACACGCCATGTTCGCAGCCGACATGGACGCCGGTACAGCCCGCATCGCCGCGCAGGAAATCGCTGAGCGACTTGCGCCGCTCCACCATGGCGCGGCGGGCGGAGCCGTTGACGGTGACTTCGATGCGATGCTCGCTCATGCCGCCACCTTCACGTCCAGAGCCTCGGCCAATGTCCGCGCGAACGTGCGGCGGCCCACCGTCACCCGATAGTCGGCAGTGGCATGATGATCGTCGAAGGGTGCGGTGTCGGCGATGGCGAGTTCGGCGATCCCGGCGGTATCGAGTCCCGCCACCGCCTGTCCGACCAGCGCCGCCTCGGCCTGCCGTGCCCGCATCGGCGTCGGACCCATGCCGAACCATGCCAGGCCCGCACGCGCGATCCTGCCCTGCTCGACCGTGATCGCGCCCACCAGCCCGACCAGCGCGAAATCGCCGGGACGCCGCGCCACTTCACGGAAGATCGGGATGCTGTGCGATCGCCAGTCGGGATAATGGATCGCTGTCACCAGTTCGTCCGGCTCCACCGATGTCGCATAGGGGGCGAGATAGAGGTCGTCCGCCGCGATGGTCCGCATGCCGCGCACCGATCGTACCTCCACCGATGCGCCCAGCGCGACGGCAGTGGCTGGCATCTCCGCCGCCGGTTCGCCCAGCGCGATGGACCCGCCGATGGTGCCCCGGTTGCGGGTCTGGTGATGACCGACATGGCGCATCGCCGTCGTCAGCACGGGCAGCACGCGGTTGAGGGTCGGGTCGGCGATCACCGCGTTCTGCCGCATAATCGGCCCGACCCGCGTTCCGGCCGCATTCGTCTCCACGCCGGTGAGCGCGGCGATCCGGTTTATATCGATCAGGATGAAGGGCTGGCTCATGCGCAGCGCGAGGAGTGGCATCAGCGTCTGCCCGCCCGCCAATATCTGCGCGCCGCCTCCCGCCTCGGCGAGCAACGCGACGGCCTCGTCGATACTCTGCGCCGCCACATAGTCGAAGGGCGCGGGCTTCATCGACCACCCTCCCGCAACAGGCGTGCAAGACTGGCGGCGTCGATGGTGACAACCGGGGCGGCCCAGCGCCCGAAAGCGAACCCGGCGGCGGCGACCACGATCACCAGCAGCCCGATGGCGAGCCCCATCCAGTCGGACCCCGACCCGCCCTGCCCGCGTCCCACAAGGAAGCCGGTGAGCGCCGCGAAGGCGAGCGCCAATATCCATGCGATGGGAAAGCCGGAGGATGCTGGCGGCTGCACTTGGGCGGGCGCGGACACGACCGGAGCGGCGGGCGCACCGACGGCCGCGACCGTGGGCGTGTCCTCCGATCCACCCACCACCTCACCGAATTTGCGAAAGAATTTGCCCGCCAGTTGCTTGGCCGTCGCGTCGATGATCGGCCCGCCCAGTTGCGCCAGCCGCCCGCCGACCTCCGCATTGACCTCATAGCGCAGCAGCGTGCCCGCGCCGTCATCGGACAGGCGCACCTTCGCGCCGCCCTTCGCCGTGCCGACCGTCCCGCCCTGCCCTTCGCCAGTGATCGTATAGCCATTGGGCGCGTCCACGTCCGACAGGGTGACCACGCCGTTGAAGCGCGCGCCGATGGGGCCGATCTTGATCTCCACCAGTCCGCGCAGACGCCCGTCCGCCTCGCGCTCCAGCGACTGGCAACCGGGAATGCACTGCTGCAATATGGCGGGATCGTTCAGCGCTTCCCAGACCTGCGTCCGCGGAGCGGCGATGCGCTCCTCCCCCGTCATCCTCATATGCAGTCGTCCTCGCCGGATTGTTCTTATGCGGTACTATGCTCCGTTATCCCGTCATCCCGCCGCCCGGCGCAACCACCAAAACGAGACGCATCGCCCACAAGCCGCATTTCCATACGGACGGGCATGTTTGCTATTTCACCGGCGTCGCCCGCACCTCCAGCGGAATGTCGCATATGTCCGCCCCGCCCAGCCCGATGGTCGGCGGCGGCGGGTTCTCCTTGCGCGCGATCAACGCCGAGAAGCGGGCATTGCCGGGCGCGCGATACTGGTAATGCGGGCGCGTCGCGGCGGGCATATCGGCGGCGAGGCGGACGGACAGGATCGGTGCACGGTCCTGCGCCTTCTCGTAAAAGCCCATCTCCGCCGAACTGCGCGGCAAAGCCGAGAGATATTCCATTCCCGCGACGATGCGCCCGACCATGGCATAATTGCGGTCGAGCCGCCGCGCCGCCTGCCCGATGACCGTGAACAATTCCGCGCCGCTGCCCGTATCCGGGTCCGCCCCGCGCGCAACACCGACCGAGGCATAGCAATGGGTCAGCCACGCCGCCTTACCGTCGGTCGCAATCGGCCACCCGTCGGCGCTCACCCCCGATGCGGTCGAATAAGCGTCCGACCGGGTCAGCCGATGCACCGGATCGAACGCGGCTATGTCATATTCCGCCGGGGGCTGCGCGACGATGCCGGGCAACTCCGCCTTGTCCGCCGCGCCGCCGCCCCATTGCGCGACCCATCCGTCCTGCACGCGGTAGACGCTGGTGCCATCCCACCAGCCTGCGCGCGCCATCTTGCGGATATTCTCGACATGCACCGGTGCCTGTCGCGGCGCGAGGCGGATGAAGACGCGCCGGTCGCCTGCTAGCGTCATCACCAGCAATTCATCGTCGGGAATGGCGACCCAATCCGCCTCGACCGCCTCCCACGCTTTTGGTGCGGGCGGCGGCGGGGTCGCGGCCGCGGCCGCGGCGAGAAGGGCAATGGCGCTGAGCATGGCGGCAAGGCTAACCCGCGCTCGCGCCCGAGTCGAGCGCGCGCTAGGCCGCCAATCGCCCACCCTGCCCAAAGGGCAATGGCAGTCGCAACCGCGCGGTAAAGCCCGCCGCGCCCGGGAACAGCACGACATCGCCGCCATGCGTCCGCGCGATGGAACGGCACACGGCAAGGCCCAGCCCGCGGCCCGCTTTGGCAGAGGCGCGCGCGTGGGCGGTGCGGGCGCCCCCCGCGGAAGGATCGATCAGGCGCCGGTGATCGCGGCGGCGGGCAGCCGCAGTGCCGGGACCGGGCGGACGACCCGCTTGACGACCATGTGCACGATGATCGGTGGCAATGTACCGGCGATCATCCCCACCACGAACCGCAGCCACGGTATGGCCGGGAAATGCAGCAGGTCGATCACGGCGCGCACTGCGGCGTTGGCCGTGGGATGCCACAGGTAGATGGTGAAGGAATAGGCACCGATCCATGCCAGCACCGGAACCGACGGGAAGAAACGCACCAGGGCGATGATCGCCAGGAAGCTCGCGACGTAACCGATGTAAAATTCGGCGACGATCGTGAATCCACCTAACCGCGATGCGATCACCAGCAGCCAGAAACCGATGGCCCCCACCGCCGAAAAGAGTGCCAGCGGCGTCGAGCGGGTCAGCCAGTCGATCCGGCGCAGGAAGATGCCGAACACGAAACAGGGGAACAGCACCGGAAACTGCAAATATATCGTCCGCGCGTCCGACGGCACAAGGAAGTGCACGCAAAAGATGCACGTTGCCACGACCGCCCAGAGCTTCCAGCTCCTCGGCCCTTTGCGCTCCAGCAAGGCCACGATGACGAAGGTGTAGAATAGCATGAACAGGAACCAGAGATGCTGGAACCCGAGCAGCAGATCGACAACAGGCTCGCCAGTATATCCATAGCGAAAAGCGTAGAGCGCCATGGCGAGAGCGCTGACCGTGATGCCGGGCAGCAACAGCGTCTCCGCCTTGCGCCGCAACAGGTCGGTTGCCGTGGTGACACGCATCAGCGCATAGAAAAAGCCTGCCAGCGCGGTGAACAACGGCATCCGCACGAACGTCAGGCTGTCGGTGAATGCGCGCCATGGCGAATGCCAGGGCACGCCGATGCCGGAATCGGGATTGCCCACCACGTGCAGCGCGACCACGAGCAGGCAGGCCAGCCCGCGCAACGCGTCGAGATGGGTCATCCGCGGCCTGCGCGCCCTCTCGCCCACGGGAGGCACTGCAGCCTCCGCCGCAGCGGTCAGTTCGCCGATGGTCATGACCTGCCATTGCTCGGGCAGCGCCGGGATATACGCTTCCAGGCCGATGGCCATGTTCACATAGTTGAGCGAATCGCCCCCGAGCGACAGAAAGCTCGACTGGTCGTCCAGCACCGCATGCCCGAACGACGCCCGAAACGCCGCCATCACGCCTGCGCGCGCGGATGTACGGTCAACCGGCATCGGATTTTCCCCGCCCGGCAGCCTGATCCAGCCTTTCAGGGTCGCATAATCGGGCTTGCCGGACGGCAGCTTGGGAAAGTCTGCGATATTGACGATTTGCAACCGGTCCGAATTGATTCCGAAGGACGATCGCACCGTCCGCGTGATCGCCGCATTCGATCCGGGGTCGCTGGCCGCTATCAGCAGCACCTCGTCCACGCCGGTCGCGAGGACCCGGTGCCCCTCCGCCTGTAGCTGCATCTCGACCTGATCGAGCGCGATGCGGTTCCCATAGACCTTGATGAAGCGCGTGAGCCGCCCGCTGATTTCGAAAAATCCATCCTCGCGCCGCATGGCGAGGTCGCCCGTGGCAAGCTCGGACCGGCAGGGCGGCAGCGGCAGGTCGCTGCGCGTTTCGGCATAGCCCATCATCACGTTCGGGCCCGAATAGATCAGTTCGCCCACCACACCCGCGCCGTCGATGACGAAACCCTGTTCGTCGCGCAGCGTCAGCCGGCCGCCCGGGATCGCCATGCCGATGGCCCCCGCCGCGCTTTCGACGGCATCGGGTGGCAGATAGGCCATGCGCGCGGTCGCCTCCGTCTGGCCGTACATGACGAAGAAGCGGGCGCCGATCTGCCGGGCGACGGCGCCGAAGCGCGCGACCCGTTCGGGGGGCAGGCGCCCACCCGCCTGCGTGAAATGGCGCAGCGACGGCGGTGCATTCTCCGCCAGTCCGACCCTCTCCAGCATCTCGTAAATATGCGGTACGCCGGCAAAGCTGGTCGCGCTGAACCTGCGCGCATAATCCCAGAAGCCCGGCTCGATCATGCTCCGGTCGGGCAGCAGCACCGCGGCGCCTGCCAATAGGTGGCTGGTGACGATCGACAGGCCGTAGGAATAGAAGATGGGGAGCGTCAGCAATCCCCGGTCGGCGGGCGTGATCTCCAGATAGTCTGCGATGGACTCGGCATTGGCAATCAGGTTCGCGGCCGACAGCCGCACGCATTTGGCGCTGCCGGTCGATCCGGATGTGGACAGCATGACCGACAGGTCGGGGTGCATGGGTGGCGCATCCCCGACCCGCTCAAAGCCGAAACGCCCGTCGGTGCGCACGCGTGCGATATGGCTCGGGCCGAAGGAAGCGGTGAGTTGGTCCGCCAGCACGTCGTTGCCGGGCGCATATGGCATGACGACCAGATGGCCGCCGATAGCCGCCAGCATCGTTGCTATGGCGTCGATGCTGTTGTCGGCCTCCAGCAGCACCAGCGGCCGGGAGTCGCCCGCCAGTTCGTCGGCGATGGCGACGATCCGGTCCGCAAGCTCAGCAAAGCTGTATTGCGTGCCATCCGCCCCGACCACCGCAAGGCCCTGCCCATAGGGTCTCAGTCTTTCGACTATGTCCATGTGCTTGTCAGCCCCCGCTAACCGTCCGCTGGCCCGGACAGGAAGCTTCAAGACGCCGCTGGACCGCGTTCGTCAAGAGCGCCTTTGGTTCGCACTCGCAAAAACGGCGAAGGGTATGATTTCCGGGCTGACCCGTGGTCGTCTGACAAACGGTCCTTAACCGATTGTTGCTGCTCGGAAATCAACGCGTCCTTTTATGACACCGATGATCGGGGAATGAGACGCATTTTCATCGCTATCCTGCCTGTGCCCAGTTACGGCAACTGGCCGCACCCTCGCCCTGCCTGGCGCACACATCCGCCATGCGCGCCTCGAACCGGCCGAGCACGGCGGACTCGCCATGCTTCTCGCTCCAGCTACGCAGCAGCTTTCCCCATGCCGCGACCTTCGTCCGGGTGCGCTGATAATAGCCGTCGCCATTCTTGCCGAGTTCGTCGATCACTGCCGAGGCGCTGCGTTCGACGGCCTGCTTGTCGCCCGGCGTCAGGCGCAGCACTGCCTTGCTATATTCGATGGCCCACTGGACGCGGGTGGCGGGGCCTTCCGACCCTTCATAGGCCTTGCGCGCCCATTCCACTGCCGCCTTGCCATCCTTTTCGTCCTCCGCGATCCGGGACAGGCCGAGCATATAATAATAGGGCGAGGCGGAGCGCTTGAGTTCGGCTTCCAGCAACTGCTTCGCCCCCGCCGTGTCGCCCGCCTCATGCAGCAGGTCGGCCGCGGTCGAGATCGCGGACTGGCGCACCATCGCGTCCTTGGCCGTGCTGTCCGCCCAGGCCGCACGCTCGCGCACCTTGGTCAGCAGGGCTGGCGGCACCTTGCCATCCGCGAGCGCGATATCGGCAAAGCCAGTGCCCAGCCGGTCGGGAATGGGAAGCGCCTTGTCCGCATAGACCCGGTCGAGCGCGCCCACCAATTCACCGCCCAGCTTCGCGCGGGTCGCCGCATCGGGCAGCGCGAGGATCAGGGGCGCGGCCGCATAGCTCAGTTCCTGCCGGTTCGCAGTCACCTCAGCCGGATTGGCGAGGATCGCGGGGAGCAGTTCGGCCGTCTTCGCCTGCTGCGCGGCGGTGAGTTGAACCTTGTCATCCTTTTCCTCGGCCCCGATCACGAGCGCCAGCAGCGCGAAGCGGTGTTGCAACGCCGGATCGGGCGCGGTTCCGGCCAGCCGGTCGAGAAGCGTCACTGCCCGCGCGGAATCGCTGAAATGGCGCGGGTCGTTCTGCCAGTCATAGTCGGCGAGCAGTTGCCAATCGTCCTTCGACAATGCCTTCGGATCGCCCTGCGCCTTTTCGAGCAGCGCCTCTGTCGAGATGCTGCGGCCTGCCGCGACGCGCAGGACATCGGCAAGGCGGGTCGGCGCGGACGCCGCCGACAGCCGCGTGATTTCCTCGCCATCGGGGCGGAGCAGGATCACCGTGGGATAGCCGCTGATGCCGAACCGCTCGCCCCAACGCTGCGCGCCGGGCGAGTCGCCGTCGAGATAAACGGGCACGAAGCCGCGCGTCCGCTCGATGAAGGCGGCGTCCTTGAACAGGGTCGACTTCATCTGGTTGCACGGCGGACACCATTTCGCACCCCAGTAGAGAAAGACGGGCTTGCCGCCCTCCTTCGCTTCCGCAAGCGCGTCGGTCACATCGCCATGGCGCCAGGCAATCGCCTGCGTCGCGGCGGCCTGGGGCTTGGCCGTGTCCTCCTTCTGGCATCCTGCCACGCAAGCGGCCAGCGCGAGCGCCAACCCGATCCGCCTCGATCCCATCATCGTCCTTTCAAGCCGCCAGCCACGCGATCCATGTAATCCAACGCGCGGCCGCCTTCCAGATGTCACATTGGCATTCCCTACCAGATAGATAGAGTAATATGCCAGCCCGGTGCAGGGCGATGGTCGTTGCATTCAGTCGTAAACACCATAGCATGGCGATAGGGAGAGAGATGTCCGTGGCGCTAGGCCCGGCGCAGGGATGCGTCCGGGCGATGGGGAGACGGCCGTGGAGAAATATGACCTCGTCGTGATCGGCAGCGGCCCGGCCGGACGGCGCGCGGCGGTGCAGGCGGCAAAGCTCGGCAAATCCGTGCTCGTGGTCGAGGGGCGAAAGCGCGTCGGCGGCGTTTCCGTGCACACCGGCACCATCCCGTCCAAGACTTTACGCGAAACCGCTCTCAACCTCTCTGGCTGGCGCGAGCGCGGCTTTTACGGCCGCTCCTACCGCGTCAAGAAGGACATCGGCAGCGAAGACCTGGGCATGCGCCTCGCCAAGACGCTGGAGCATGAGGTGGACGTGCTGGAGCATCAGTTCCAGCGCAACGGCGTCCACACCATGTCGGGCTTCGCGCGGTTCACCGGCGCCAATCACGTCATCGTCACAGCGCCCGACGCCAGCGAGATCGCGATAGAGGGCGAGCGTTTCCTGATCGCGGTCGGCACCGCCCCCTATCGCCCCGCCGACATCCCCTTCAACGACCCCGATGTGATGGACAGCGACGAAGTGGCGGAGGTGCCGCGCGTACCCCGCACGCTGACCGTGGTCGGCGCGGGCGTGATCGGCATCGAATATGCGACGATCTTCTCCGCACTCGATGTGGCGGTGACGGTGATCGAACCGCGCCCGACCTTCCTCGACTTCATCGACCGGGAGATCATCGATGAGTTCGTGCACCAGCTGCGCGACCGGGGCGTATCCTTCCGCCTCGGCTCGCCCGTCACCTCCGTGACCAAAGATGAGGCGGGGCGCGTGTGCACGACCACGGCCGATGGCCGGACGGTGCGCACCGAAATGCTGCTCTATTGCGCAGGGCGCATGGGCGCGACGGCATCGCTGGGACTGGAGGCATGCGGCCTGACGCCCGATTCACGCGGACGTATTGCGGTCGACCCCGCCACGTTCCAGACGGCGGTGCCGCACATCTATGCAGCCGGCGACGTGATCGGTTTTCCCAGCCTCGCCTCCACCTCCATGGAGCAGGGCCGCATCGCCGCCTGCCACGCCTTCGACCTGCCCATGCCGCCAGCCCCGCAATATTTCCCCTACGGCATCTACGCCGTCCCCGAAATCTCGACGGTGGGGATGAGCGAGCAGGAGGTACACGACAAGGGCATCAACTATGAATGCGGCATTGCCCGCTTTCGCGAGACGTCGCGCGGCCACATCATGGGCCTCGACAATGGCATGATGAAGATGATCTTCTCGCTCAAGACCCGCCGCCTGCTGGGCGTCCACATCATCGGCGAGGGCGCGACGGAGCTGATCCATATCGGCCAGGCGGTATTGAACCTCAGGGGCACCATCGATTATTTCATCGAGAACACGTTCAACTATCCGACGCTCGCAGAGGCGTACAAGATCGCTGCGCTGGATGCGTGGAACCGTATGCCGAGGGTTTAGACCGGTGTGCGCCTCATAGCCGCCAACTCGCTACAGCATGACGAACGAGGGATGCAGCCGCTCTCATCATTGCTCATCCATCCACTGCACCTCCTCCCCGCAACAGCGCCATGGACAAACCCTTTGCGCTGGCTACACAAGCGGCAAACAGGTGAGGAGAGATCGGTGAGCGACAATGGACTGACATCCGCTCAGGAGTGGAAATCCAACTGGCCGCTCGTGCTGGCGTCGTCGCTGGGCTTCTCCTTCTTCTCGTTGCTGCTGGCGGCGTCAGGTCTGTTCATGGAGCCGCTGACCAAGGAATTCGGCTGGAGCCGCACGCTGCTGTCCTCCGGCCCGTCCGTCGCCACGCTGCTGACGGCGGTCCTGTCGCCCTTTTTCGGGATATTGGTCGACCGGCTCGGGTCGCGGCGGCTGGTGCTGCCGGGCCTGATCCTGACCATGGCGGCGGTCGCCGCATTCAGCCTCGCCAATGGCTCCTCGACGCAGTGGCTGATCCTGTGGGGCATTTTCGGCATCGTCGCGGTCTCGATCAAGTCCACCTGCTGGACCGCCGCCGTGTTGGGCGTGTTCAACCAGTCGCGCGGCCTTGCCCTCGGTCTCACCCTGTCGGGCACTGCGGTCGCGCAGATCATCGTGCCGCCGCTCGCCAACTGGCTCATCGCCAGTTTCGGCTGGCGCGCCGCCTTCATCTGGCTGGCGGTGGGCTGGGGCGGCATCACCTTCCTGCTGTGCCTGTTCTTCTTTTACGACGCGCATGACAAGATCGCGGCGCAAAAGAAGGAGAAGCCGGACGAAGAGGCCGAGACCGCCGTCCTGACCGGCCTGTCCGTCCGAGAGGCCGCCGCCGATTCCGCCCTGTGGCGCGTGCTGATCTCGAACTTCATCGTGATGGTCATGACCATCGGCCTCACCATCCACCTCTTCCCCATCCTGACCGAGGCGGGCGTGTCGCGCGACCACGCCGCATGGCTGACCAGCCTGGCCGGGGTCGCCGCCATCGTCGGCAAGCTGATGACGGGCTATCTTCTCGACCGCTTCCGCCCCAACCGGATCGGCGGCGTGACGCTGGGCGTCGCATCGCTGACATTCTTCCTGCTGATGGACGGCATCCGCTCGCCGGTGCTGATCGTCCTCGCCATGATCGTCAACGGCTATGCCTTCGGCACCAAGACGCAGATCACCGGCTTCCTGACCGCCCGTTATGGCGGCATGAAGAATTTCGGCGTCATCTACGGCGTCATGGCCGCGCTGATGGCCTTTGCGTCGGGGCTCGGGCCGTTTCTCGCGGGACGCGTCTACGACATGGCGGGCGGCTATGGCCCCTTTCTGGCGGCGGGCGCTATAGGCTGCGCGCTGGGCGGCATATTGATGATGACCCTGCCCGCCTATCCCAAATGGCAGGACAGGGCGGCGCAACCCGCCTGACCCCGGCGCGCGATACGCAATAGCGCGCTCAGGTTGCACCGTGCGCGCATTTCCGCTAAGGGCGCGCCCAAGCAGACGCCGTGGCACAGGGCCGCGCGCTCCCCCAGCTAAGGTATCGAGAGACTCATGAGCCTCCGCAATGTGGCCATCATCGCGCACGTCGATCATGGCAAGACCACCCTGGTCGACCAGCTTTTCCGCCAGTCCGGCACCTTCCGCGATAACCAGCGCGTCGAAGAACGGGCCATGGACTCGAACGATCTCGAAAAAGAGCGCGGCATCACCATCCTCGCCAAGCCGACGTCGGTCGAGTGGATCCCGCCAGAGGGCGGCGAGTCCGTTCGCATCAACATCGTCGACACGCCCGGTCACGCCGACTTCGGCGGCGAAGTGGAGCGCATCCTGTCCATGGTCGACGGCGTCGTCCTGCTGGTCGACTCGTCCGAGGGCGCGATGCCGCAGACGAAGTTCGTGACCGGCAAGGCGCTTGCCCTCGGCCTGCGCCCCATCGTGGTCGTCAACAAGGTCGACCGTCCCGACGAGCGCATCCAGGAAGTGCTGGACGAAGTGTTCGACCTGTTCGTGTCGCTCGACGCGAGCGACGAGCAGCTCGACTTCCCCGTCCTCTACGCGTCGGGCCGCAACGGCTATGCCAGCGAAGACCCGTCGCGCCGCGAAGGCACGCTGATCCCGCTGTTCCAGAAGATCGTCGACCATGTGCCGCCGCCGGCACTCGACGTGGACGCGCCCTTCACCTTCCTGGTGACGCTGCTCGACCGCGACAACTTCCTCGGCCGCGTGCTGACGGGCCGCGTGACCTCGGGCAAGCTGAAGGTCAACCAGCCGATCCACGCTCTCGACATGGACGGCAAGATCATCGAAACGGGCCGCGCGTCCAAGATCATGTCCTTCCGCGGGCTGGAGCGCGTTCCGGTGGATCAGGCGCAGGCGGGCGACATCATCAGCCTTGCCGGTCTCGCCGTCGCCACCGTGTCCAACACCATCGCCGACACCAGCGTTTCCGTGCCGATTCAGGCGCAGCCCATCGATCCGCCGACGCTCTCCATGCGCTTTGCGGTGAACGACAGCCCGATGGCTGGCCGCGAAGGCGACAAGGTGACGAGCCGCATGATCCGCGACCGCCTGTTCCGCGAGGCCGAGTCCAACGTCGCGGTCAAGGTGACGGAATCGGCCGACAAGGACAGCTTCGAAGTCGCCGGTCGCGGCGAGCTTCAGTTGGGCGTGCTCATCGAAACGATGCGCCGCGAAGGCTTCGAGCTGGGCATCAGCCGCCCCCGCGTGCTGTTCGGCACGGACGAGGACGGCAAGCGCACGGAGCCTTATGAGACCGTCATGATCGACGTGGACGAGGAATTTTCCGGCACCGTCGTCGACAAGATGAACCTGCGCAAGGCGGAGATGACGGACATGCGTCCCTCCGGCGGTGGCAAGACCCGCATCACCTTCTCCGCACCGTCGCGCGGCCTGATCGGCTATCATGGCGAATTCCTGTCCGACACGCGCGGCACGGGCATCATGAACCGCCTGTTCGAGAAATACGGCCCCCACAAGGGCAAGATCGAGGGCCGCAAGAACGGCGTCCTCATCTCCAACGGCGCGGGCGAGGCCAACGCCTATGCGCTGGGTCCGCTGGAGGAGCGTGGCATCCTGATGGTCGGCGTGGGCGAGGCTCTCTACGAGGGCATGATCATCGGCGAGAATGCCAAGCCCGACGACCTCGAGGTCAACCCGATGAAGTCCAAGGCGCTGACCAACTTCCGCGCCTCGGGCAAGGACGACGCTGTCCGCCTGACCCCGCCGTGGAAGCTGACGCTGGAGCAGGCCATCGCCTATATCGACGATGACGAGCTGGTCGAGGTCACGCCCAAGACCATCCGCCTGCGCAAGCGCTACCTCGACCCGAACGAGCGCAAGCGCTTCAAGCGCAGCGGCGAAGCGGCATAAGAGACAAGGCGCCGGGGGATCATTTCCCCGGTGTTTTTGTTGGCGCTTGCGGATTCCGACGGCAGGGCTGGTCGCTCGTCGCCTCGATCAAGAAAAGCCGCGAAATCGCCGTCACCCCCGACTTGATCCGGGGTCCAGCGATTTCAGAATCAACAAGTCCATCGGAAGGCAGCGGGACCCCGGATCAGGTCCGGGGTGACGCCCAAAATCAGCTGGATCGCATGCCCCACCGCCACTCAACTCCGCTCGATGGCGTCCATATCGGCATCGGAAAAGCCGAAATGATGGCCGATCTCATGGATGATGACATGGGCGATCAGTTCGTCCAGCGCCACGCCCGTATCCACCCATTCCTCGAGGAGCGGGCGGCGGAACAGGCGGATGCGCGCAGGCATGTCGCCCGACGACCATATGCTCTGCTCGGTCAGCGGGCGGCCCTCATAGAGACCGCTGAGTTCCCACGGATCGTCAAGTCCGACGGCGGCCAACGCCGCCTCGTCGGCGAACTCCTCGACGCGGAAGATCACACCGTCCAGATGGCCGCGAAACACCTCTGGCAATGTCTCGACCGCCCGCTGCGCCAGGGCCTCGATCGCCGCGGCGTCGGGTGCTCGGACCATCAGCGCGGCCCCAGCGGGTCGAGCGCCGAACGCCGTGGCCCGGCACGAACGGCGGGGCGCGGGGCAGGACCGCCCATGGCCTGCAACGCGGCTATGCGCCGTTCCGTCGCCGGATGGGTCGAGAACAATTCGGACACGCCGGTCGGTACGATATAGAGCTGCGCGGCCGCCGGGTTACGCTGCGCCGCGTGCATGGGCACCTGACGCGCAGTCCCGGCAATCTTTGCGAGCGCGCTCGCCAGCGCACCCGGATTGCCGCTGATCTGCGCCCCCGCCCGGTCAGCGCCAAACTCGCGCGTGCGGCTGATCGCCATCTGCACGATCATCGCGGCAAAAGGGGCGACGAGGATGGCGAGGATGCCCGCCATGGGGCTGGGCGCATCGTCGCCATGGCCACGAAAGAAGAAACCGAAATTGGCGATCATCGATATCGCGCCCGCAATGGTGGCGACCATCGTCATGACCAGCGTGTCGCGGTTGCGGACATGGCCAAGCTCATGCGCCATCACCGCTGCCACCTCGTCTCGCGAGAGCATGGACAGCAGGCCGGTGGTCGCGGCGACTGCGGCATTTTCCGGGTTGCGGCCGGTGGCGAAGGCGTTGGGACTGCGATCCTCGACGATATAGACCTTGGGCATAGGCAGGTTCGCCCGGCGGGCAAGCTGCGCCACCATCGCGTAGAAATCGGGCGCGCTCGACGCGTCCACCTGCCGCGCATTGTGCATCGACAGCACGATCCGGTCGGCGTTCCAGTAAGTGAACAGGTTCATGCCCGCCGCCACGACCAGGGCGATCAACGCCCCGCCAGCGCCGCCAAACATATAGCCCAGCCCCATGAACAACGCCGTCAGCGCCGCCAGCAGCATGGCCGTCTTCATCCCGTTCACCCGTATCGCTCCTTTGCGTGATAATGCTGAAGGAGATGTAGGGGCGCGGTTGGGGACGTACAACGGGCGCGAAATTCCTCCCCGGACGGGAGGGCGGACCCTTCAAAGGATCATCGCAAATTCCCAGTCATTCCCGCGAAGGCGGGATCCAGGGTGAAAAGCGCAGCATTGCATGGCTCTGGATTCCCGCCTTCGCGGGAATGACCAGCGGACGAGGAAATATGGAAGGCCCTCCGGAGCAGCGGAAATCCATATAGCCGCCGCTCAATTGGCCGCCTTGGCCGCCCGCGTCTTCGCCACGGCATCCTTCAGCGCGTCGTAACCGACATCGCCGTGCAATATCTCATTGCCCACCACGAACAACGGCGTCCCCTGTGCACTGAGCGCCCGCGCCAGTCCGAGGTTGGTCATCACCTCGTCCGGCGTGCCACTCGCGGCCAGCGCCGTCTGCACCTTCGCCTTGTCGAGACCCGCCTTGCTCGCCGCAGCGAGAATCGCGCTATGGTTCAGTTCGCCCTGCGTGCCGTCATACATCGCCTTGTGGAAGGCAGGATATTTGCCGCTGTCCGCCGCGAGCAGCGCCACCCGCGTCGCCTGCCCGCTCTCCTCGCCCAATATGGGCAGTTCGCGGTAGACGATCTTGAGCTGCTTATCTTCGGCGAGCAGCTTCGCGATATCGGGCGCGGCCGCGCGGCAATAGCCGCAGGCATAGTCGAAGAACTCGACCAGCACGACATCGCTGTCCGCCGCACCGTCCCATGCGCCGGCATAAGGGGTTTCCAGGGCCTTGCGGTTGTCGTCGATGGTCTTGACCGCCTGCCGGTCGCGCAGCTTCTCTATCGCCTCCGGGATAATCTCGGGATGCTGGAGGATGTAGTCGCGCACGACCGCCTCTATGCGCGCGCGCTCCGCTGCGGGCACATCGGCCGCCTTCAAGCCTTCCAGAGCGCCGCTGGCAGCCGCCGCCAGCCCGGCGATGCCGACGCCCGCGACACCGATGGCGATCCGGCGTCGGCGACCCGGCGTCGGCGGAGCGGTCCGGCTCACTATCGCGCCCAGCAATGTGCGCCCAGCGCGCAGCAGCGAACCCCGGTCAGCCCTGCTGTCGTCAGCCTTGTCGTTCACTTGCGTTTCCTGTCTTTGCTCATGGCGGCGCGGGACACCATCGCGATATCCTGCGCGCGCAGATAATCCTGTGTGCCCTGCGCCAACGTGCCCATGGCCATTTCCGACTGGCGCAGCGCCTGCGCGGCGTCGCCCGACAGATTGGCCTGCTCGGCGCTGGCCAGCGCGGCGCGGGCCGTGTCGCCCTTATGCCCATAGACGGTGCCCAGCACATACCAGGCAAAGGGATTTTCGCGGTCCTTGACCAGGGCGGTACGCAGGACGCGTTCCGCCTCGTCGAGATTGGCGGGGTCCTCCGTCGCGACCAGCGCATGGCCGAGCATGCTGGCGATCAGCGGATTGCCGCTCGTCGCCGCCGTGGCCTTACGCAGCGGCGCAACCGCCTCGGCCGGACGTCCCGATTCGAGCAGAATCTGGCCTTCCAGTTCCAGGAAATAGGGATCGCCCGGTATCGTCTTGAGCAGCGTGTCCACCGCGACCAGCGCCTGGTCGGAATAGGCGCCCTTATGCCAGGCATAGGCGCGCGCATAGAGGGCGGGCGGCGTCATGTTCGTCGTGGGATATTGGCGCAGCGTCACCGGCGGGTCCGAAACAAAGCCGATCAGCTTGGCCTTCACCCGCTCGAACCGCGCCTCGAGCGCAGGGTCGACCGGCTTGTTCCAGGCCGGGTCCTTGCTGTACAGGTCGGTCAGGACGGATATACGCTCGCCCGACAGCGGATGGGTCGTTGCATAGCCGTCGCCCAGATCCTCGCGCAGCCGATAGCGATATTCCAGGTTCTGGAGCTTCTTGAAAAATTCGAGGCTGCCCTTGCCGGTGATCCCAGCGGTGTGGAGGTAGCGCGCGCCGGCAAGGTCGGCGCTGCTTTCCTGCGTGCGGCTGAAGGCGAGATATTTGCCCATCGCCGCCTGTTGCCCGGCCGCCAATATGCCCAGCCCCGCCTCGGCCCCGCCAGCCGCCATCGCGGCTGCGCCCAGCACGAGGCTGAGCAGCGAGATGCCGCTCGCGACCTTCATCCCCTCCGACGATCGGACGACATGGCCGCCCTCGATATGGCCGAGTTCATGGGCGATGACGCCCTGCACCTGATTGATATTGTCGGCCTGCGCGATGAGGCCGGTGTGCAGCCACACGATCTGCCCGCCCGCCACGAAGGCGTTGATGCTGGGGTCCTGGATCAGCAGCACCTGCACGTTGCGCGGGTCCAGCCCGGCTGCCTTGATCAGCGGGGCCGATGCCTCCGCCAGCATCGCCTCCGTCTCCGCATCGCGCAGCACCTGCTGCGCATGTGCGGGCGACAGCGACAGCGCTACCCCGAGCGCAGCAGCCAGGGTGCCGCGCATCCAGCGGATCGACCTATGCGTCAGGAAAGCCATGCCATGGTCATAAGCCGCCAGCCTGAACCGGCGATGACACGCCCCCGAAAGAACGCGCCATCGCCGGTCCGGTTACTCAGTTGCCGAACGTGCGCTGCCACCAGCCGCGACGTGCGGGGCCTTCCTCGCCGTCCGCATCGCCACCGACATCGGCGGCGGGACGCGCCGGCGTTTCGGCTTCCGGCTCGGTAGCGGCAGGCTGCGGCGCTGGCTCGGGAGCCGCCACGTCCGCCTCGGGCGTCGCCGCGACCTCGACGTCCGCCTTCACCTTCTTGGCGCGCGGACGGCGCACCTTGGGGGCGGGCGTTTCGTCGGCCGGAGCCTCGATCACCGCTTCGGGCTGGGCTGCCGTTTCGGGCTGGGCTTCGGCTTCGACGGCCTTGGGCTTGCGACCACGACGCTTTGGCTTGACCTCTACCTCCTCGGGAGCGGCTTCGACCGCGGGAGCCGCAATGGCCTCCTCGACCGGCGCAGCGACCGGCTCGGCCACCTCTGCCTTGCGGGCGCGGGGGCGGCGGCGCGTCTTGCGCTCCGGTTCCGGCTCGGCCTCGGCTTCGACGACGGGCGCTTCCACGACGGCCTCGACCGGGACTTCGATGTCGGCATCGACCGGCGTCACCGGCTCGAGATCGTCCGGCAGGTCGGCGGCAAAGCCTTCCCCGTTACCGCCCTCGACGGTCTCGCCACCGGCAGCATCGCCACCGCGACGGCGACGGCCACCGCGACGGCCGCGACGGCTCTTGCGCGGGGCTTCACCCTCGACATCCGCCTCGACCTCGCCAACGGCCTGGACCGGCTCGTCCAAATCGGCATCGACATCGGCATCGATGGACAGTGCCTCGACGGGTTCACCCTCGGCGACATCGTCCTCGGTGCCTTCGGCGGCTTCTTCACCACCCTCGACCGACTGATCGTCGTCGCGGCGACCACGGCGGCCACGACGGCGACGCTTGCGCTTGCGGTTGCCGTCACCACGATCCTGCCCAGCCGGGGCACGCTCGCCGCGCGGCTCGGATTCGGCGGAAGCCTCCTCGGTCTCGGCCTCGGCTTCCTCCTCTTCCTCTTCCTCCTCGGCCTCGTCATAATCGAGGTCGTCGTCTTCGGGGTCGGAGAGCATCTGCGTGTAGGTCACGACGCGCTCGGGCCGCGGCCCGGTCGCCTCGACGGACATGCGCGCGCCCTCTTCCTCGCCATCGGGCAGGATTTCGATGCGAACGCCATAGCGCTCCTCGATCTCGTCCAACTCGCGGCGCTTGTTGTTGAGGACATAGAACGCCGCTTCCTGGCTCGCACGCAGGGTGATGAGCGATCCGCGACCACGCGCGGCTTCCTCCTCCAGCATGCGCAGCGCCGACAGACCGGCCGACGACGCGGTACGGACCAGACCGGTCCCCTCGCAATGCGGGCAAGCGCGGGTGGATGCTTCAAGAACGCCGGTACGCAGGCGCTGGCGGCTCATCTCCATCAGGCCGAAGCCGGAAATGCGGCCGACCTGGATGCGGGCGCGATCTTCCTTCAGCGACTCCTTCATCGCCTTCTCGACCTTACGGATGTTGGAGTTGTGCTCCATGTCGATGAAGTCGATGACGACGAGGCCGGCCATGTCGCGCAGGCGAAGCTGGCGCGCAATCTCCCGCGCCGCCTCGATATTGGTCGCGTAGGCGGTCTGCTCGATATTATGTTCGCGCGTGGACCGGCCCGAGTTGATGTCGATCGACACCAGCGCCTCGGTCGGGTTGATGACCAGATAGCCGCCCGACTTCAACTGCACGACCGGATGATACATGGCCGCCAGCTGGTCCTCGACACCGAAGCGCTGGAACAGCGAGACGGGGTCGGAATAGAGCCGCACCTTGCGCACATGGCTGGGCATCAGCAGGCGCATGAAGTCCTTCGCCGCGCGATAGCCATGCTCGCCCTCGACGATCACTTCCTCGATCTCGCGATTATAGATGTCGCGGATCGCGCGCTTGATGAGGTCGCTGTCGTTGTGGATCAGCGCGGGCGCGACGGCGCTCAGGGTCTTTTCGCGGATCTCGTCCCACAGGCGGGCGAGATAGTCGAAATCGCGGCGAATTTCCGGCTTGGTGCGCGACAGGCCCGCCGTGCGCACGATGCAGCCCATGGAGGACGGCAGCGCCATTTCGGCGATGATCGACTTCAGGCGCTTGCGGTCGGCATTGTTGCTGATCTTGCGCGAGATGCCGCCGCCATGGCTGGTGTTGGGCATCAGGACGCAATAGCGGCCCGCGAGGCTCAGATAGCTGGTGAGGGCCGCGCCCTTGTTGCCGCGCTCCTCCTTGACGACCTGGACGAGCAGCACCTGGCGGCGCTTGATGACGTCCTGGATCTTGTAGCGGCGGCGCAGCGCCATGCGCTTGCGGCGAAGCTCCTCGGCAGCGGCGTCCAACTTGCCGCCGCGGCCACGGCGCGGGCGACCGCGCCCCTCGGCCTGCTCGCCATCGGATGTCTCGGCGTCGCCCTCCGCATGGGGGGCATCGTCATCCTCATCGTCATGGGCGGGGCGAACGACTTCCTCGACACCCTCGTCATGGATGTCGTGATCGTCGCCTTCGTAATCGTCATCCTCTTCCTCGCGCAGCGCCGCTTCCTCGGCAGCATGCTCGGCCTCCTCGGCCAGCAGCGCCTCGCGATCCTCGCGCGGGATCTGGTAATAGTCGGGATGGATTTCGGAAAAGGCGAGGAAGCCATGGCGGTTGCCGCCATAGTCCACGAACGCCGCCTGAAGCGACGGTTCGACGCGCGTTACCTTGGCGAGATAGATGTTACCCTTGAGCTGCTTGTGCTCGGCGGACTCGAAGTCAAATTCCTCGATCCGGTTGCCCTTGACGACGGCGACACGGGTCTCTTCCCGGTGGCGCGCATCTATCAACATGCGAAGTGTCATTCAAAATTCTCCGACCACAGGACCTGCCGGTACGTGACCGGAACCGCCCTGTGGATTTGTCTGCGGACCCTGCGAGAGACGCCATGGCGTCATCCTGTCGCGAACGGACCCAATGAAGTGAAGGGTGGAATGTGTCTGCTGCACGAGGAGCGCCGGTCGCCCCATGCCCGACCATCCGTCGGGCGCGCCGGTCAGCCATCCATGCCGCCGCACGCTCAAAAGCGTTCTGACGGGCTGGCACGGAAGTCCTCATTGCAGCATCAACCTGTGTCAACCGCTCCCTAGCGAGCGGTTGCGAATATCCGGGCCGTTCCATCTCCGTTTCGTCAATGGCCGATTACCGGACCGGGCATGGCTAGCAGCCCTTTGCACGGGGAGCAACGGCCAATGCATCATCGCGCCGTGAGGGGTGCGGATAACGCGGCTTAATCGGCGGTGAACATGTTTGCACGCTCGCGCCCCGTGCCGTGAAACCGCATATCGGTCATGGATTCCCTCGTGCGATCACCCCGTCCACGCGACAAGGCGGAGCAAAAGCGTTTCCAAGCGGCGACGGACAGTCTACACGCCTCCCCGATATGACGGAAACGACGTCGGACAATTCGGAGCACCGGAGATTCCGGGTCGTGCGGGGCGGTGGGAACATGGGCGGCCGGTTGCGCGCGCTATGGTCGCGCCGGTGGCTGCGGTGGATCGCCTATGCGCTGGGCGGCCTCCTCATCGCGTCCGGCCTGTTCTGGGCCATCTTCGCGCGCGACTTGCCCAATGCCGACGCGCTGCTCACGTACGAGCCGCCGCTGCCCACCATGATTCGCGACGTCAATGGCCGACCGATCCACAGCTATGCGCGCGAACGACGCGTGCAGCTTCAATATTCCGACCTGCCGCCCCAGCTGATCGCCGCCTATCTGTCGGCGGAGGACAAGACCTTCTTCGACCATCATGGCGTCGATTTTCCCGGCTTTGCGGGCGCGGTGTTCGACTATGTGAGCAAGATCGGCTCCGGCAGGCGCGCGCGCGGCGGCTCCACCATCACGCAGCAAGTCGCCAAGAACCTGCTGATTGGCGACGCCTATTCGCCCACGCGCAAGATCAAGGAAATGATCCTCGCCTGGCGTATCGAGGATGCGCTGACCAAGCAGCAGATCCTCGAACTCTATCTCAACCAGATATTCCTGGGCCGGAACGCGTACGGCGTACAGGCTGCGGCGCGCGCCTATTTCGACAAGGATGTGGCCGACCTGCGGCTCCCGCAAATGGCCTATCTCGCGATCCTGCCCAAGGGTCCCGCTAATTACCGCCCTGAAACGGAAAGCGGCATGGCGCGGGCGCTCGACCGCCGCAACTGGGCGTTGGGGGAGATGGAGCGCAACGGCTACATCACCGCCGCCCAGCGCAGCGCCGCAACCGCCGAACCGCTGGGCACCATCGGCGCGCGGCCCGATGGCTATGAGCGCATTGGCGGCTATTATATCGAGGAAGTGCGTCGCCGCCTGATCGCGAAGTTCGGCGAGACGGCCAAGGACGGCCCCAACAGCATTTATGCGGGCGGCCTGTGGGTGCGCACGCCGCTCGACCCGTTCATGCAGGAACAGGCGACCAAGGCGCTGCGCAATGGCCTGCTGCGCTATTCCGGCGGGCGGATCTGGTCCGGCCCCATCGCGCAGATCGATCCTGGCCCGCGCTGGCCCGCCGAACTGGTCGCCAGCAACAAGGGCGTGGATTATGAGGACTGGCGCATCGCAGTCGTGCTGGAGAAGGCGGGCGGCGCAGCGACCATAGGTTTTCGCGGCGGCCAGACCGGCAGCCTGCCCGCATCGTCGGCGCAAATTCCGCTGCGCGGCACCGCGACACCGGCCTTCAACGCGATGAAGCCCGGCGACATGATCGTCGTGAAGCCAATCGGGGGCGGCAGTTATGCGCTGCGCAACGTCCCCGCGGTGTCTGGCGGCATGATGATCGAGGACGCCCATAACGGCCGCGTCTACGCGATGCAGGGCGGCTTCGATTCGCGGCTCTCGCCCTATAATCGCGTGACGCAGGCAATGCGGCAGCCGGGATCGACCATTAAGCCGTTCGTCTATTCCGCCGCGCTCGACAATGGCATGACGCCCGCCTCCATCATCGTGGACGGCCCCTTCTGCGTCATCCAGTCCGCGCGCCTGGGCCAGAAATGCTTCCGCAATTTCGAGGGCGGCGGCGCTGGCCCCAAGACGATGCGCTGGGGCATCGAGCAGTCGCGCAACCTGATGACGGTGCGCACCGCGTCGCAGACCGGCATGGAGCGGGTCGTGCGCTTGATCGACCGCATGGGGATCGGCAAATATCCGCCCTATATCGCGATGGCGCTGGGTTCCGGCGACACGACGGTGGAGCGCATGGTCAATGCCTACGCCATGCTCGCCAATCAGGGCCGCCGCATGGTCGCCAAGCCCATCGATTATGTGCAGGACCGGCGCGGCAAGATGATCTGGCCGGAGAACTGGCGCCCCTGCGACGGCTGCAACGCGCGCGAATGGGACGGGCGGGCGATGCCGCGCTTCGTCTCGGGCACCGGGCAGGCGATGGATGCGATGACCGCCTTCCAGATGGTGCACATCACCGAAGGCGTCATCCAGCGCGGCACCGCGACCAGCCTCGCCGACCTCAAGCGCCCGCTGTTCGGCAAGACCGGCACCACGTCCGGCCCGACCAACGTGTGGTTCGTGGGCGGATCGCCTGACATCGTGGCGGGCGTCTATCTGGGCTACGACCAGCCGCGCAGCCTGGGCGGTTACGCACAGGGCGGCCGCATCGCCGCGCCGATCTGGAAGGAAGCGATGACGCCCATCCTCGCGAAGATGCCGGTCAAACCGTTCCTCGCGCCGCCCGGCATCCGCATGGTCCGCATCGACAGGACGAGCGGCCGCCGCGTGTTCAGTGGCTGGCCAAGCAATGACGGCAAGCCCACGATCATCTGGGAAGCGTTCAAGCCCGACACCGAGCCGCGTCGCTCCATGCGGCTGGACGAGGTTGCCTCCCGCAAGGACGATGCCGACCATGCGGCGCGTGGCGCGCCCAGCGGTCAGGCCAGCAGGGATTTCGCCCGCGAGCAAGGCGGGATATATTAAGAGCTAATCGAGCGAAGTCGGAAGACGGGAACGACGCGGAACATCGGCGTCATCCCCTCTTCCCCACCCTATTCCCGAAAGGATAGGGCGTTATCTGGAGAACACATCATGCGCGCCGAAGCGCAAGCCTATGTTGACCGTATCGACGCCGCGCTGGACCTCCTGCGCGTATCGCTGGACTGGGACCGCGCGCTGCGCCGCCTGGACGAGCTGAACGCGCGCGTCGAGGACCCGACCCTGTGGGACGACCAGAAGAAGGCGCAGGAGGTGATGCGCGAGCGCACCCGCCTGGACAGCGCCATCGGCGCCACCCGCGCCATCGAGACCGAGAAGAACGACACCGTCGAACTGATCGAGATGGCCGAAGAGGAAGGCGATGCCGAGATGGCGGATGAAGGCGTCGCCGGTCTCGCCGCGCTCGCCGAACGGGCGGACAAGGACAAGATCACCGCGCTCCTTTCGGGCGAGGCGGACAGCTACGACGCCTATATCCAGATCAACGCGGGCGCTGGCGGCACGGAGAGCCAGGACTGGGCCGAAATCCTCCAGCGCATGTATTATCGCTGGGCGGAACGGCGCGGCTACAAGGTCGAGATGGTCGACTATCATGCGGGCGAGCAGGCCGGCATCAAGTCCGCCACCATGCTGGTCAAGGGCGAGAATGCCTATGGCTATGCCAAGACCGAGAGCGGCGTTCACCGCCTCGTGCGCATCAGTCCCTATGACAGCGCGGCGCGGCGGCACACCAGCTTCTCGTCCGTATGGGTCTATCCGGTGATCGACGACAGTTTCGAGATCGACATCAAGGAAAGCGACCTCAAGATCGACACCTATCGCGCGTCGGGCGCTGGCGGACAGCACGTCAACACCACCGATTCGGCGGTGCGAATCACCCACGTCCCCAGCGGCATCATCGTCGCATCGCAGAACGACCGTTCCCAGCACAAGAACCGCGCGACCGCGATGAACATGCTCAAAGCGCGCATGTACGAGGCCGAGATGCAGAAGCGCGAGGCCGAGGCCAGCACCGACTATCAGGCCAAGACGGAGATCGGCTGGGGCCACCAGATCCGATCCTATGTGCTGCAGCCCTATCAGCTGGTGAAGGACCTGCGCACCGGCGTCACCTCCACCTCGCCCGACGATGTGCTGGACGGCGCGCTCGACCCGTTCATGGCCGCCGCGCTGAGCCAGAAGGTGACTGGCGAGAAGGTCGAGGTCGAGGACGTCGATTGATGATGCGGGCGGGGCTGTTCGGACTGGCCGCCGCCGTGGTGGTGGCGCCCCTCGGGGCGTGCGACCGGCTGAACAGTACGGATCATAGCAAGCGCCCGACCAGCGCCGTCACCTTTCCCGCAGCCGACCGTCCGGTCGCCGCGATCATCTCGACCCGCTGGTCGGAGGAGGAAACGCGCGACCGGGTGAACGAGGCGGACCAGATCATGGCCGCCGCGCGCGTGCGCCCCGGCATGACGGTGGCGGACATCGGCGCCGGCGAAGGCTATTACACCGTCCGCCTTGCGCGCCGCGTAGGGCCGCAGGGGCGCGTGCTGGCCGAGGATATCGTGCCGGAGATCATCGATGCGCTGGGTCGCCGTATCAACCGCGAGAACTGGGCCAATGTCAGCGTGAAGCTGGGCACGCAGGACGACCCGAAGCTACCCGCCGCCAGCTTCGACCGCATCTTCATGGTGCATATGTATCATGAGATTACCGAGCCTTACGCCTTTCTGTGGCGGCTCTACCCTGCGCTCAAACCCGATGGCGAGATCATCGTGGTCGATGCGAATCGGCTGACCGGCAATCACGGGACGCCGCCGCCCCTGCTGAAATGCGAGCTGGCGGCGGTGGGCTTCGAGCAGGTCGCGTTTCGCGACAGCCCCTTCGCAGGCGGCTACCTCGCCCGGTTCAGAATCGCCAAGCCGCGCCCGCAGCCGGAAGAGATCGTCCCCTGCACCGTGCACATCGCCGACCGGCAATAAGCAGACGCAAGGGGAACGGCGCCCCGCCCTTACCTCAGGCTTCCCGCATGCGCCGCCGCATCTCGGCGAACGGATCGATGGCCACGACCTTGGGCCGGGGGATGGACAGCAGCGCACCGACCGCGAACAGGCCGAGCCCGCCCATGGCGGTCAACGGCCGGCTGCTCGATTCGGTGAAGCTGGACGCCAGCCAGGCGATGAGCAAGCCGGAGAGCGCGATGGCGACCTGTCGTTCGCCGCCACCCGCGACATAGAGCCGACGCGCCGCCAGCAGGGCATAGACCAGCATCACCAGGAACAGCGCGAGACCGATCAGGCCGGTGCCGAGCGCTACGTCGAAATAGCCGCTATGCGGATCGCTGACGCCCAGTTGCTTGCGCACGACGAAGGCGAAGCTGCCGTAGGAGAGTGAGACGAAGCCATGGCCGGTGAACGGCCGGTCCATCAGCGCTTCCCAGGCATAGTTCCAGATGTCGGTCCGGCCGGTGAAGGTCGAATCGCGCCCCAGCGCGTCCAGGATCATGCCCGTGCCCCAGTACAGGGCGATCATGGCGGGCGCGAACACGACGAGCGCACGGACCCGCGTCTTGGGGTCGGCCATGATCAGGATCCACACGAGCGCGCCCGCCGCCAGGCCGATGGGCAGCGCGCTGGCCGAGGTGGAACGGGCGATCAGGAACAGGAACAGCGCGATCAGTCCATATTTCAGCGGCTGCCAGGGGATGATCGTCCGGTCGACCCAAAAAGTCGCAACCGCGAAGAAGGCGGCGACATGCGCCAGGAAGTTCTTATGGCCATAGACGGCGCGCCATGCGCCGGCATGGACCGACTGGGTGGCGTCCGTCAGCTGATGGATGCCGTAATAGGGATTGAGTGTCGTATAGGCGACGCTGGCGATGCCCATGATGCCGCCCGCCGCAATGATCGCCCGCGCGAAATCTTCCGGCCGCAGGCGCAGCGCCATGCAATAGCCCGCAAGCCACAGCACCCACATCGTCAGCGTGCTTCGCATCGTCACGCCCAGATCGTCCGACCAGAACATCGACAACAACGCCCACAGGCCAAAGGGCAGCAAGGGTTTCAGCTGGCCGGCGTTCCGCGCCAGGTCGCGCATCCGGCGGCTCATGAACAGCAGGGGAATGATGCCGGCGACCGCACGCATGACGTAGACGAACGTCTGCGATCCGCTCTCCTGCTGGTTGGTGGCGACGTTCATCAGCGCGCGCACATTGGGATTTTCGCCCGTCAGCGCAAACACGAACGGCGTCGTGAACGCGAATATGCACAGCCCGAAGATCGCAATCTCCGACCAGCCCGCGGCCTCGCGAGCGGCGGCTTGCGCCTCGCCGCGACCCATGCCCTGTCTCATCCGTCTGGCGCCGATCTCGTTCATGTAGCCTGTACCCCCTGCCGGAAGGACGCCGTCGGGCATCCAGCCGACCGTCATCGCCTAATCGATTCAACCAGGGCTTACAGGATCGCAACGGTGATTTCAGCCCCGATCGACGTGCTTTTATTGCACGGCATTTGAAGCTTGGGAAAGACCCCGACAATTCATTGCGGCGCTACGGAACATTGCACTGCGGTAACGGTTTACAATGCTCTGCATCAAAAGTGCGGCAGCTAGGGGCGCCACATCCATGTCATTGCCAGCAAAATGGATCAAATCGCCTCGGCGCGCCTCCATCGAACTGCCGCAATGAGCGCCGCGCGCGCGGATACG
>JBEVNC010000119.1:0-15139 GCA_040508315.1 Sphingobium sp. | reverse complement strand
ACCCGCCGCGCCCGTCATGGCATCAGCCTGTTATCGCATCAGAAAGCCGCGGAAATCGATCCGACGATCTTGCCGCTGGAGATGCTGGAGCCGTCCTTCGTGTTGATGAACGAACCGATGTCGGCCAGATACGCGCGGTCCTCGTAAGAGATGTCCGTACCGACATAGGCGATGCCCAGGACGACCGGACCGACGGCCACGTCTGCGCCGACCATATAGTCGACATATTTGCCGGTCGGCGCGACGCTCGTGCCGTTCGGGCCAAGGCCGGGGTTGCCGTTCGAGTAGCCGAGATGTGCCTTGAGCGTGATGGGAGTGTCGGGGATGCCGCCGGCAACGTCGCCCCAGATGTAGAAATTGTCTTCCTTGTCGCCCTCTTCGCTCTCAGGCGTGGCGCTCCAGTTGCCCAGGGCTTCCTGCTTGGGAGCGTAGGCAACGCCCAGCGTCAGCGATGCGGGACCGGCGGTGCCGCTCAGCTTGACATAAGGCTCAGCGAAGTCGGTGATGTCCGAACCGCCCGGATACATGTACCAGGTCACGCCGACGTCGATGGTGACGGGGCCGACGGGGGCCTTGAAGCCGCCATAGATGTCGAGCTCGGTATTGGAACCGCCAAACGTGCCCCAGCCAGCGAGGTTGGACGCCCAGGTGCCGACATAGAAGCCACTCTCATGGCTGACGGAGAAGCCGCCCTGCACGGCCAGTTCCTCGTCGCTCTGCGACACGCCGCGGAAGCGATAGTCGCTGACGATGGCGACCGAACCGGAAATGGTGATCGGCTCGGCAGGCTCATCCTGTGCAAAAGCGGGCGCAGCCGGCAGCATGAGTGCGGCAGCCGCGATGAAATACTTCTTCATGGAACAATCCCCTTATATTGGACTTTTTTGTTCCCTCCTGATCTCTGCAGCCGGAGCCTCTTGACACGAGTTTAGGGGTGCCGCGCCTGTGCCCCGTTCCGCAGAGAATGTCAGATTATGAGAGGCGTTTCGCTGCTAGCTTGCCCGATGGTAACAAAACATTGCTGAAAACCACTGCGGCTGCTGACTGTGGCCTAGATGCCGCAGTGCGGTGGTGCAGGTGCGAAGAGGGTTGGGGCTGACTAAAAAAAGGCCGCGCTCCCCGAAGGAAGCGCGGCCACGGACGCCACCAAGGCAATCTATCGGGTCAGTGCGCCTGGGTCAGTGCGCCGCCGCCAGTCGCGACATGACGGGCGCGGGTCCGTCGACCTCGACGGTCTGGCCGCCGCCGCGCCGACGCTGCAGCCAGTCACGGACCATCTCGGCACTGGTATGATCGATGCCGTTCACGCTGTTGAGGTCGAGGTGCACCTTGCGCCCGACGGGAATGCGCTCCAGCACGTCGGTCAGCTTGGACAGGCTGATGAACGTCGCTGCACCGCCCAGCCGGACTCGGCTGGCGTCGATGGCATGCTCCTCCTCGACGCGGAGGCGCAGGTTGCGGCGGAACGGGATCAGCTCCAGCAGCGACATGGCCAGACCCGCCAGCACGCCGGTCAACAGGTCGGTCGTGACGACGAGGATGAAGGTCACCGCCCAGGTGACGAGCGGCAACATTCCATAATTGTGGAACAGATGCTTGGCATGGGTCAGGCTAACCAGACGCCAGCCCGTCACGACAAGCACAGCGCCTAGCGCTGCCATCGGCACTTCGCGCAGCAACCATGGCAGCAGCGCGACGAAGCCGAGGATCCACACGCCGTGCAGGATGGTGGACAGGCGCGTGGTGGCGCCTGCCTGCACGTTCGCCGACGAGCGCACGATGACGCCGGTCATCGGCAGCGCCCCTGCAAAACCGCAAAGCAGGTTGCCGACGCCCTGTGCGCGCAGTTCCTTGTTATAGTCTGTGCGCACACCGTCGTGCATCTTGTCCACGGCAGCCGCCGACAGCAGCGTCTCCGCGCTGGCGATGAAGGCGATGGCGAGTGCGGTGAGCCACAGCGAGGGTGCGCCCATCGCGGCCAGGAAGCTCTGGTCGGGGGTTTCGATGGCGCCGACGATGGATTCCGGCACGTCGATGCGCGTGATGTCGAGCGAGAAGGCGGCCGCCGCGAGGGTCGCCGCGAGCACGCCGAGGAGCGCGCCGGGAACGAGGCGGAGGCTCGCCGGACGCCATTTTTCCCATGCCAGCATCGTACCGATGGTCAGCAGGCCGATCATCAGCGCGAACTCGGCGGCTTCGAGGTTGAAGGGCGACAGGCCGAGGACGCGGCCCGGCATCGCCGCCATGTTCTCCAGACCGTTGGACAGCGGCTTGCTGTCGAACAGGATGTGAAACTGGCCGATGACGATCAGCGCGCCGATGCCCACCAGCATGCCGTGCACCACGGCAGGCGAGATGGACCGGAACAGACCGCCCAGACGCATGGCGCCCGCAATCAGCTGAATCGCGCCGGCCAGAACGAGCAAGGGGCCGAGCGCGCTCAGCCCCTCGTCACGGACGAATTCGAACACGATGACGGCAAGACCAGCGGCCGGGCCGCTGACCTGGAGCGGCGATCCCGCCAGGAAACCGACGACGATGCCGCCGATGATCCCGGTGATCAGGCCCTTTTCGGGCGGAACGCCCGACGCGATGGCAATGCCCATGCACAGTGGCAGCGCGACGAGGAACACGACGATAGACGCGGTGAGATCCCGCACCGTCGCCGGTCCCGAAAGGCCAAATCTGGCCATCACTCTGCGGCCTCTGCAAAGCCCGCGCTGCTCGCCCGGCGTTCAGCAGCGGCGACGGCGACGGGGAGAGGCTGATCGTCACGCAGCGGCTGGAAACGGCCGGTCTCGCCATCGAGGCCGAGGATCACGCCAGCATGAATGTCCACGAACCAGCCGTGCAGCGACATTTCGCCGCGCGCAATGGCGGCCGCGACCGACGGGTGGGTGCGCAGATGGTTGAGCTGCGCGACGACATTCTCGAGGCTGATCGCATGCACGCGGTCCTTGCCATCCAGTTCCGGATAGGCGGTGTTGACAACCGTCTGCGCCGCCGTGGAGTGGCGCAGCCACGCCGCGACATTGGGCATGGCGTCGAGACCGGCAGGGTTGGCGACGGCCTTCATCGCGCCGCAGTCCGAATGGCCGCACACGATGATGTCACGCACGCCCAGCGCCATGACGGCATATTCCACCGTGGAGGACACGCCGCCATTCTGGGTTGCATAGGGGGGCACGATATTGCCGGCGTTGCGGCAGACGAACAGGTCGCCGGGCTCCGCCTGCATGATGAGTTCGGGCACGACGCGCGAGTCCGCGCAGGAGATCATCAGGGCCTTGGGGAACTGGCCCTGCGACGAGAGCTTGCCATAAAGTTCGCTGCTGCCCGGGAAAACGGTCTTCTCGAAGCTGAAGACGCGGCCGATAAGTTCGTTCATGTTATGAGCCTCCAACTTGCGGACAGTCTTGTCCGCCAGGATGCCCGAAGAGGTAGGCGGGGAGCTTTGCTGCGACCGCGCGCCCATGTAAGAAAATGTTGCCATGCGGCATGGCGGGGCGGATCGGGGGCCGTCCGCTATTTCTGGATGACAGGCAGCCTGATCGTCGCGCGAAGGCCGCCCTCCAGCCGGTTGCCGAGGATGAGTTCGCCGCCCTCCGCCCGCACGACGTCGTTCACGATGGCAAGGCCAAGGCCCATTCCGCGCGTATTGCGGGTGCGTGCGCCATCCAGCCGGACGAAGGGTTGCAGGACGTCGACCAGCTTGTCCTTGTCGATGCCGGGACCGTCATCGTCCACGGTCAGGACGATGGCGTCGCTGTCCTGCTGAACGGAGACGCGGACATTGCCGCCATAATGCAGGGCATTGTCGATAAGGTTCGACAGGGCGCGGCGGATGGGGATGGGGCGCGCCCATATCTCCAGCCGTGACGGGCCGAGGTAGAAGGCGTCGTGGCCCAGATCCTTTGCCGCGTCGACCAGCGTCTGGATCATGGCGGAAAGGTCGATATGCTCGGCGGGCAGGGTGGTGCCTTCGCCGCTGAGATAGATCTGGAGCGACCGGAGCAGGTCGGTCATCTCGTCTATGTCCTGGTTCATCGCCGCGCGCGCTTCCCCATCCAGGTCGCTGACGTCCAGCCGGAGCTGGAGCCGCGCAAGCGGGGTGCGCAGGTCGTGGCCGACCGCCGCCAGCGCCTGCGTCCGGCTGGTGATGAGGCGATGGATCCGGTCCTGCATGGCGTTGAAGGCGTGGATCAGGCTCCTGATCTCGGGCGGCCCCTGCTCGGGTACGGGCACAGGCGTGTCTTTGCCCACCTTGCCGGTCGCGCGCATCAGCACCCGCAGCGGCCTGAGCGTCAGGCGGACCATCAGGCCGCCGATCAGCACGAGGATGAGTGTGGGCGCGACCAGTGTTACGATCCGGCCAAAGGTCAGCGACCAGATGGCGGGGGTGTGGGCCGTATGGAAGATGACGACGCTATGGTCGGTCAGTTCCAGGCTGCCCGCAATGTCGCCGCCCTGCCGCAACGGCTTGAGGTAGAAGCGCAGCCGCGCGCGCAGCAGTTCGGGTTCGAGATGCTGAATCTGGTCGCGCAGGGTGTTGAGGCCTAAGCGGCTCGTCGACGTATCGGCGGAGGGCGCCCATTTCAGCGAGAAATGGGTGGTGCTGAGTTCGCGCGCCACCAATATACGGTCGGGCGTGGGCGTACGGTCCAGCACGCGCCGGGCGATCACCAGATGCTCGGCCGTGCGGCGCGCCTCGTCCTCGCGCATGACGAACTGGCTCGCGCGTTCGAACAGGAAGGTGTTGGCAATGAATTCCGTGCCCAGGACGAGCACGAGAATGATCAGGATCCTGCCCAGCAACCCGATCGACGAGGCTTTCGTCAAGCGCGCGAGACCGGCGCGTTGAACATATAGCCGACGCCGCGGACGGTGACGATGGGCGGGTTGCTGCCCGCCGCCGTGAACTTGCGACGCAGGCGGCTGACCAGCACGTCGATGCTGCGGTCGGAACTGTCGCCCATGCGGGTGCGCGACAATTCGATCAGGCGCTCGCGACCGATGACCCGTTGTGGCTGGTCGATGAAGGTGCCGAGCAGATCGAATTCCGCGCCGGTCAGATCGACCAGCGCACCGGATGGCGCACGCAGTTCGCGGCGGGAGAGGTAGACCGTCCACCCGTCGAACGTCACTTCCTGACGCCGCGCGTTGGGGTCGCCGTCCGTCATCGGTCCGCGTCGCAGCACGGCCCGCACACGCGCGATCAGCTCGCGGATGTTGAACGGCTTGGTCAGATAATCGTCAGCCCCCAGTTCGAGGCCGAGGACGCGGTCCTCGTCGCTGCCACGCGCGCTGATGAAGATGATCGGCACGTCGCTGGTGCGCCGGATCTGACGACACAGGTCGATGCCGCTCGTACCGGGCAGCATGATGTCGAGCACGATGAGATCGGCCGGCCCTCCCTCCAGCGCGGTCCACATTTGCGGCGCGGTGGCGGCGGGTCGAACCAGAAAGCCGTTTTCCTGAAGCAGGCGGGCGGTCAATGTGCGGAGGCTGGGGTCATCCTCCACCAATACGATTGTTTGAGCTGTCATCCGTATCTTATTTTATAAGGGGGCTGAGGGGTTACATAGTCATCCGGCGCAAAGTCTCAATGACGCCAATGACTCCTAGCCCACGTTGCGGGGTCGTGCCGGGGGCGTCGGCGGCTTCCTCTCCCACATTTCCGGGCATTCGCCGCCTTTTGGGGCTTAGCCGGTAATTGTTAAAACCGGATGATTATTCGAGCGATGCAGCAGCCGGGGCGCGAGGAGAGAGGGTGCGCTCCTCGCGCCGCGCTGGCTCAGCGTGCGGTCAGGCGCTGTGCATCGGCGTTCGTGCGCGATGCCAGTTCGACCTGCTGCGAGCGCTGGGTAGCCTCGCACAGAACGGCCTTGGTGGAGTCAGGGTGGCACTTGGCGACGACTGTCTGCGCACGCTCGATGGGGCGCAGCGTCACGATCGACTTGCCGGGCGTGTGAACCACCTCATGCGTGGCCGGCGCGGCGGCCAGCAGCGCCGAGGGAGCAGCGAAAAGCAGTGCGGGAGCGAGGATCTTGAGCAACAAAATAAATCTCCATGAGCAATCTCTTATGTAAAGAGATGGCATCCGTTTGTTTCGCCAGCCGGGCGCATATATGACAAATGATTGCTATGCTGCGTGGTGGCTTGCACCCGTTTCCCGCCTGTCGCATTCGCCGCTGGCCCTGCGTCTGGCGATGCGCTAGACCCCCGGAATGCCGGGACTTTCCGAGGATGAGGGGGCGATCCTGACCGCATTGGACGGTCGGCGTGACGCCATGGTCGCAACGCTGATCCAGTGGTCGGACATTAATTCGGGCAGTCGTAATCTGGCAGGGCTGGAGACGATGCGCGGCTTGCTCCGCGACCGCCTCCTGTCCCTTGCGGACATTGTCGAGGATCGCGCAGCCGATCCCGTTTCCGCCTTCGACGATCATGGTGAGCGTGTCGCTATCCCGCATGGCGGCAACCTGTTGGCGCGCAAGCGGCCCCATGCCAATCGCCGCGTCATGCTGACCGGCCATATGGACACGGTGTTCGCGCCGGATCACCCCTTCCAGCGATGCCTGCCGATGGGCGGCGACCGACTGCATGGGCCGGGCACGGCGGACATGAAGGGCGGCATCCTCATCATGCTGGAGGCGCTGGCCGCGCTGGAAGCGGCGGGCGCGCTCGACGCCATTGGCTGGGACGTGGTGTTGAACGCGGACGAGGAGGTCTCGTCGCTCGGCTCTGCATCGCTGCTGCGAGAGACGGCGCGCGGCTGCCGGGTCGGCATGACCTTCGAGCCGAGTCTGGACCCCGCCGGAATGCTGGCAGGCGCGCGGCCGGGGAGTGGCAATTTCAGCGCTGTCGTGCGCGGGCGTTCCGCCCATGCCGGGCGCAATCCGGGCGACGGGCGCAATGCGGTGGTGGCCGCCGCGGACCTTGCTGTGCGACTGGACGGCTGGGGCAGGGGGGAGGCGTCCGTCTCCGTCAATGTCGCGCGCAGCCTTGGCGGCGGCGCTGGCAATGTGGTGCCGGACCTCGCCATGCTGTGGTGGAACATGCGCCCGACCGACGCCGCTGCGCAGCAGCGCTCGGCCGCTGCCATAGACGCCCTCGTCACGCAAGTCGGTGCCGCGCATGACGTCGCCATCGATCTGAGCGGCGGCTTCACCCGCCCGCCCAAGCCGATGGACCCGAGGAGCGAGGCCCTGTTCGCCTTCGTGGCGGAGGCGGGCGGGGACATCGGCCTGTCGCTCGGCTGGCAGGCGACCGGCGGCGTATGCGACGGCAACAACATCGCGGCGGAGGGCGTGGCGGTGGTCGACACCATGGGTGCGCGCGGCGGCGCGATCCATACCGATGGCGAATATCTGTTGATCGACTCCCTCACCGAACGTGCGGGCCTCGCCGCGCTCACGCTGAGCCGGCTCGCACAGGGCCGCCTGGATGGAGCCGTCGGATGGTGAGCGCCCCCTGGTTCGTCCGCCCCGCCGGCATCGCGGACCTCGACGCCATCTATGATCTGGCGGGGCAGACAGGCCCCGGCTTCACCAACCTCCCTGCCGACCGCGACGGCCTGCGCACTCGCCTCGAACGCAGCGACGCCAGTTTCGACCGGGATCTATCGGCGCCCGACGATGAGCTGTATATCTTTCTGCTGGAGGAATCGGGGACCGGTCGGATCGGCGGCACCGCGATGATATTTTCGCGGATCGGCGTGACCCGGCCCTTCTATTCCTACAAGATCACGCGCCTCAGCCAATATTCGCGCGAACTCGACCGTATCGTGACGACCGATGTCCTCAATCTGGTCAACGATTTCGCGGGGGCGAGCGAGGTGGGTGGGCTATTCCTGCTGCCGGACCTGCGCACCGGTGGCCTTGGCAAGTTGTTGGCGCGCAGCCGTTATCTGTTCATGGCGATGCACCGCGAACGGATCTCCGACCTCGTGCTCACCGAACTGCGCGGCTATCAAGAACCGGACGGGGTATCGCCCTTCTGGGATGGCCTGACCAGGCGCTTCTTCGACCTTGAATTTCACGAGGCCGACCGTTTTCATGCGCTGAACGGCAACCAATTCGTCGCCGACCTCATGCCCAAATATCCCATCTATACCAAGCTGCTCTCGCCCGAGGCGCAGGCCGCCATCGGCAAGCCGCACCGCTCCGGCGTGGCTGCGATGAAGATGCTGGAGGCGGAGGGTTTTCACCATGAACGCTATGTCGACCTGTTCGACGCAGGCCCGACCCTGCAGTGCGAGGTGGACCGGCTGCGCACGGTGCGGGAGGGGAGGCTGGCTCGCGTAACGCTGACCGGCGGCGCGGGCGACGGCGAACCCATGCTGGTCGCCACGGGGCGATGCCGGTCCTTTCGCGTCATGCAGGCCCGCGGCCTATATTCGCAGGCCGCCGATGCGCTGCGCTTGTCGCCTGCCGGCCTGCCGCGGGGGTTGCTCGGCGAAGGAGACCCCGCCTTCTTCGTGACCTTGGGCTGACCTGCCCATCGGAACCTTGCGACGTCGTTCGCTGTTCTTGCGTAACGAAAAGGAGGGGCGGGCCGGACAAGATGACGGATGGTCACGAGAACGGATTTCCTGCCGGGCGCAGCGAGATGGCGGAGCGCATCCGCAATCTCGACTGGGCGGCGACCCCGCTTGGCCCCATCTCATGCTGGCCGTCCAGCCTGACGTTCGCCGTCAACCTGATCCTCAGCGCCCCTGCACCGATGGCGTTGATGTGGGGCGAGCGGGGCCTGATGCTATATAACGACGCCTTTATCCCGATCGCAGGGAACCGCCATCCGGGCTCGCTTGGCGCCAGCGTGTGCGATAGCTGGGGGGAAGTGGCCGAATTCAACCGGACCGTGATCGACAAGTGCCTGGCGGGCGGATGCCTGTCCTATAGCGATCAGGAGTTTACCTTCTTCCGCTACGGCCGGGCCGAGCAGGTCTTCCTCGACCTCGACTATTCGCCTTTCCATGGCGATGACGGACGCCCCGCTGGCGTCATTGCCATCGTTGCCGAGACGACCGAAGCGCACCGCACGCACAGGCTGTTGCGCGAGACGAGGGACAAGCTCGCCTTCCTCGACGCGCTGGGCCAGGCGATCGCGGCCAGTCGCGACGCGGGCGAGGTGCTGGCGATCACCACCCGCATGACCGGCGAACATCTCGGCGTGTCCAACTGCGCCTATGCGGACATGGACGAGGACGAGGACGGGTTCACCATCCGTGGCAACTGGCACCGGGAGGATACGCGATCCATCGTCGGCCATTATCGGCTTACCGATTTCGGTGCGGCCGCCGTGCGGGAACTAGCGGCCGGGCGTCCCTACATCCTCGATAATCTGCGCGAACTCGGGCCGGACGAGGTTCGCGCGTTCGACAGTATCAACTCGTCCGCTACCATCTGCATGCCGCTCGTCAAGGAAGGGCGCCTGACTGCGTTGATGGCGATCCATGACAGTCAGCCGCATGCATGGACCGAGCAGGATCTCGACATCGTACGGGCAGTCACCGAACGATCCTGGGCCCATGTCGAACGGGTCGGCGCAGAGGCGGACCTGCGCGCGACCGCCGACGCGCTCATCGAACTCAACGCGACATTGGAGCAGCGCGTCAAGGACCGCACGCAACAGCTTCTGGAGGCTGAGGAGATATTGCGCCAGTCGCAGAAAATGGAGGCGGTCGGCCAACTGACCGGCGGCATCGCGCATGATTTCAACAATCTGCTGACCGGCATCAGTGGCAGCCTGGAACTGATCGAGACCCGCGTGGCGCGCGGGCGCACGGCCGACCTCGACCGCTATTTCGATGCCTCGCACAAGGCGGTGAAGCGCGGTGCGGCGCTCACCCATCGCCTGCTCGCCTTTTCGCGGCGGCAGACGCTCGATCCTCGGCCGACCGACGTCAACCGGCTGATCGACGAACTGGACGAACTGGTCGGGCGCACGGTGGGACCGGCGATCCAGGTCGAATGCGTGGGCGCCGTGGGACTGTGGCCGACGCTGGTCGACCGCAACCAGCTCGAAAACGCCGTCCTCAACCTGTGCATCAACGCGCGCGACGCCATGCCCGATGGTGGCCGCCTGACGGTCGAGACCGCGAACAGGTGGATCGACGAGAGCGCCGCGCGCACGCACGATCTGCCGCCGGGCCAATATGTCTGCGTCTGCGTGACCGATACGGGGACCGGCATGACGCCGGAGGTCATTGCCAAGGCGTTCGAACCCTTTTTCACCACCAAGCCGCTGGGCGTGGGTACGGGCCTCGGCCTCTCCATGATCTACGGCTTCGCACGTCAGTCGGGCGGTCAGGCGCGTATCTATTCGGAATGGGGGCAGGGCACGACCGTGTGCATCTACCTGCCCCGCCACGATGCCAGTCCGCAGGAGGAGGAGCGGCCGGAAAACAGCGCTCCGGTCCTGGCGGGCGAGGGCGAGGTGGTACTGGTCATCGACGACGAGCAGACCATCCGCATGCTCGCTACGGAGGTGCTGAGCGATGCGGGTTATATGGTGATGGACGCTGCCGACGGTCCGGCAGGCCTGCGACTGATTACGTCGGACACGCGCATCGACCTGCTCGTCACCGATGTCGGGTTGCCCGGCGGGATGAACGGGCGGGAGGTCGCCGACGCGGCACGCGCGGCGCGGCCCGACCTCAAGATATTGTTTATCACCGGCTATGCGGAGAATGCCGCCATCGGCAATGGCTATCTGGACGGGCGCATGGCGGTGCTGACCAAGCCGTTCCAGATGGACGCTCTTGCCGCCAAGGTGCGCGACCTGATCGCGGGCCAATAGCGGTCATCCCCGCGTCGCCCACAAGTTTTCCACAGCTTTTCCACCGAAAAGCCCCGGCTGTCGGATTTGGAGATTGTGTCGCTGTGCCTGTCTGCCAAAACATGCTAGGGCCGGTGCCAATGGGAAACTGACGGTTCAAGGGGACCGGATTGCGAAACATGATTGATCGAGATGAATTTGCACATGGCGATCAGGAGGCCGAGCCCATCGACATGCTCGCCGCCTATTTCGAGGCGTATGACTGGCCCTTCGAGCATGTAGCCGAGGACGAGATCAGCGCCAAATATCGCGGAAGCTGGACCGAATATGAGATTCGCGCGATCTGGCGCGAGGACGATCAGGTCCTGCAGGTTCTCGTCATGCCCGACATACGGGTGACGGAGGACAAGCGCGTCACGATGTACGAGACCATCGCGCTCATCAACGAACAGCTGTGGCTGGGCCATTTCGAAACGTGGTCGAGCAACGGCACGCTGCTGTTCCGTCACGGCGCGCTGCTGGGTGCGCAGGGGTCGCTGACGCTGGATCAGGCGCAATTGCTGATCGAGAGCGCCATCGACGAATGCGAGCGTTTCTACCCCGTTTTCCAGTTCGTGCTGTGGGGCGGCAAGTCGCCCGCCGACGCTCTGGCCGCGAGCCTCATCGAGACGCATGGCGAAGCCTGACGGAATGACGATCACGGATAGCGAACTTTCCGCGGCGCTGGCAGGCTGGGACCGGCCGGTGCTGCTCATCGGTTGCGGGAATATGGCGGGCGCGATCCTCGCGCGCTGGCTGGAATGCGGCCTGCCGCCCGGCCGCGTGCGCGTGGTCGATCCGGCCAAGCCTTCGCTGGCGCCGGGCATCGTCGTGGAGACGTCGCTGCCGGAGGACATCGCGCCGGGCAGCTTCGTCCTGATCGGCATCAAGCCGCAGCAATTCGACGGCATCGCAGCCGACCTCGATGCCCGGCTGGGCGAGGGGGCGACCGTATTGTCGATTATGGCGGGCCTGCCGCTGGGCCTGCTCGGCCGCGCACTGCCATCGGCGCAGCGGATCGTGCGCCTGATGCCCAACCTGCCGGTGCGGACCGGACGGGGCGTCGTGCTGACCTATAGCCAGAATGTCGACACCGACGATGTGGTACGCCTGCTCGCCCCGCTCGGACTGGTGGAGGCGCTGGCGTCGGAGGGTGATTTCGACCTCGGCACGGCGCTGACCGGCTGCGGCCCGGCCTATGTCTATCGCTTCATCGACGCGCTGGCGGGCGCTGCAACCCGGCTTGGCATGGACCAGGCCCAGTCGGCACGGCTGGCGTTGCAGATGGTGGCTGGCGCTGCGGCGACTGCCTCGGCGTCGGCCGACACGCCTGCCGCGATGGCCGATGCGGTCGCCAGCCCTGGCGGCATGACCCGGCTCGGCCTCGACGTGCTCGACGCGGACGAGCATCTGCTCGCCCTCCTCACCGACACGCTGCGTGCCGCACGCGACCGGGGCGCCGAACTGGCGGCGGCAACGCTCAGCGCCTGATCTGACCGCGGGCGCTCAGCGCCGTATCTGGAACGCGACGAGGCGGCCCAACTGGTCCGAATCGAGCAAGCCCTCCAGGACCCGCCAGAAGCCCGTCACCGGTCCTTGTCCCGCCTGCGCATAGGCCGCCGCCATGCGTTCGCGCAGACGGGAGAACAGTTCCGCCTCCAGCTTGCGGCCCGATGCGGTCAGGCGAAGCAACTTCTGCCGCCGGTCGCGAATGCCGGGGCGCATCTCCACGAATCCGCGATCGACCAAATCCTGAAGCACGCGCCCCAGCGACTGCTTCGTAACACCCAGCAGCGAGAGGATCGCGCCCACCGTCTGGTCGTCCTGCCGCCCGATGAAATACAGCGCGCGGTGATGGGCCTGCCCAAGCCCATAGGCGGTCAGCACATCGTCCAGCGACGCCGTCATCGCAACATGGCCGAAATGCAGCAATTCGATGCCGCGCCGCACCTCATCCTCGCGAAGGAACAGCGGAGAGGCAGAGGGAAGAGTGTCTTTCATGGGGCGAGCGCTCAATTTGCCGGGCGAGCGTGCTTATCGCTTTTCATCCGCGCTGGCGACGCTATATCACCCGCTTGGCCGATGGGGCGTCGCCAAGCGGTAAGGCAGCGGCTTTTGATGCCGCCATGCGCAGGTTCGAATCCTGCCGCCCCAGCCACTCTCAGGGACCATAAAGACCAACATGGTCTCAAAGGGTCTCCAAACCTTTCGTGTTTTCAACGGGTTATAATGAGATTATGATCTCGAACGGGAGTCATTCTGCTCGGATCGTCTCAGGCGATTTGTTGGTAATCTGTTGGTAAAAACAGGGTTCGAAGCAGTAAATCGGGCAGGTCAGGGTCAGTTTCCGAGGCACATGTCCGGAGCCAATCCCCGTGTTGACCGATCAATTTCTCTGCAGCCTCGAAGCCGCCGACAAGCCGATCAGCGAATCCGACGGCGGTGGTCTTCATATTTGCGTCGTCCCGCACGGCACCGGCGAGGGCGGCCGCAGGGGTCCTGAAGGATCCGAATATGGCGAGGCCTTCATGGCGGCGCGAGACGCCAGCATCTAGGCATCGGCTGCCAAATTGTTGGACTGTATCTCGGCAAGCGTGCGGCGCTGGACGGCTTGGATGGCCTGACTTGCGATGTGTTCGTCGCCTACTGTGCTGATCAGATGATCTACCTTGATATTGCTACCTGCTTTGATCTTTCCCCGCAGGAAGTCTAGGGGCGGGTTGCCGACGCTTTGTTTCAGATATTCAAGGCCATGCAGAGCAATCGGAAATAGGACGCTGATCCGGACGACACGTGACACTTTCGGTTGCGTTGGCCGCGTTATCGTTAAGGTGGCGTCCACAGATGGGGACATTTGACACAGTCGGCTTCGGAAGCGCTGACGGCGCTTCCTACCATTTCCATAGTTATCGATAGTGGACGCGGCCCTTTTTTGCTCGCGCTAACCAAATATAAAATGGAGACTTGGTGATTGCGGCTATCAATCGCTTGAGTCGGAGAGCTTAGTTCTGCTGGTAGTAGCCCGAATATTTCTTCGAGTAATAATAGCCGCCGACAGCTTCGGACCCGGCATCGACCATCGTGAAGAGGACGCCGACCAGATTGGTGCCGTCGGACTTCAGCGAGGCCACCGCGCTGGACGCGGCCTGAGCGGGGGTGACGTCCCAGCGCAGGCAGAGCGCGACCGCATCGGCCATGGCAGCCAGGAAGCGGCCGTCGGCCAGACCCATGAGCGGCGGAAGATCGAGCACGATCAGTTCGTAGCTCTTGCGCAGTTCCGCCAGGATCTCGTTCATCTTGCCGTCGCCGAACAGATTCTCGGAAGAGAAGTAAGAGGCGCGGACGAGGAGATGGTCGAGATTTTCCGTGTCGCCGGGGCTGATGACCTCGGCAATCGTCGCCTCGCCATGCAGCAACTCGACGAGACCCGGCTGGTCCGGTGCGATCTTCACCAGTTCACGAACGTTGGCACGGCGGACGTCGCAGTCGATCAGCAGGGTCTTCGCGCCGTTGATCGCCAGCGTCCGGGCGAAGGCGACCGCGGTCGTGGTCTTACCCTCGTTCGGCAGGGCCGAGCTGAGCGCGATGATCTGCGGGCTCCGGTCGGCGCGAACGCCGAGGATGGATGCCCGAGCCAGACGCAGCGCCTCGGAAAAGAGCGAGGTAGGCTTTTCCAGCAGGATGTCCGCGGGATGCGCATGGCGTTCCTTCGGAATGGCCGCGAGCATCGGAATGCCGAGGCGCTCCTCAACATCGCTGACCGAGCGGAGACCGGCGACCAGCAGTTCCTGCACCGTGACCGTCGCGGTGGCCGCCGACAACGCGACGAGCAGTGCGAGGGCAAGCAGCAGAGGCTTGTTGGGTGAGGTCGGACGCAGCGGCGGAATGGCCGTGTCGATGATCTGGACCTGCGCGATGGAGTTGTTGGCAGCCTGCTGCATCTCCATCAGGCCCTGCGACAGCTTGTCGAACTGCGCACGTTCGGTGGTGACCTCGGCGTCGAGGCTCTTGGCGAGCACGGCGCTGCGGGCATTGTTGGCCTGGCGGCTGGCCAGACCGTCCATGGACGCCTGGATGCTGTTCGCACGGGCCTGCGCCGCGAGGGCGTTGGACCGGAGCGACGCCATGATGCGGCTGATCTCGCCCTTGATCTGGGCGTCGATCTCCTCGAGGTTGGAACGCGCCGCGATGGTGTCGGGATGCCTGTCGCCATAGCGCGAGAGGACGTCGCCGAGATCCTTGAGCGCCAGCGAACGCTGCGTGCGCAGATTGCCGATCACCGGCGAAGCAAGAACCTCCGCCACCGATTCGACGTCGC
>JBEVNC010000098.1:0-11286 GCA_040508315.1 Sphingobium sp. | reverse complement strand
AGCGCAGTTTGCGTGGCTCTGGATTCCCGCCTGCGCGGGAATGACGATGAAGAGGCAATTTTAGCAACGATCCCGCAACCGGGAGAGGAGCAAAGTCTTAGCCTAACCCTTCACCACAAATCCGTAAGTCGATCCATCCGGCTTCTCGGCCAGCACCGCCATCAGGGCCGACAATATCTCCTTGGGCATCGATGCGGCGCTGGCCTTGTGCGCTTCGGCATCCGCAAAAGTCTCGATGAAGATGAACCGCGCGGGGCGTTTGTCGTCCTGGAGTATGGTCACGCCTTCGCAGCCGGGGAGGGGCCGCACGGCGGCGGCCATGCGTTCGAGAACCTCCTTGGCCTCGTCCACCTTGTCCTCGGCGGCGATCAATATGTAGGTTTGCGCGATGCTCATGGTCAGATGTCTTCCGCCAGCCGGCCATAAAGCTGCGGGCGGCGGTCGCGGAAGAAGCCCATGCCTGCGCGGTGCATGCGGGCCTGGTCGAGATCGACAGTGGCGACCAGTGCGCCGTCCTGCCAGTCCTCGGCTTCGGCGATCAGATCGCCCCATTGGTCGGTGATGAAGCTGTGGCCGTAGAATTTCTGCGGTCCCTGCGGTCCTTCCTCGACGCCAATGCGATTGGCGGCGATCACCGGCATGCAGTTGGACACGGCGTGGCCCTGCATCGCGCGGCGCCACATGCGGCTGGTGTCGAGTTCGGGATCATAAGGCTCGGACCCGATGGCGGTGGGGTAAAACAGCATCTCCGCCCCCATCAGCGCCATGGCGCGCGCGGTTTCGGGATACCATTGGTCCCAGCAGATGCCGACGCCGATGGTGCCATAGCGGGTCGGCCACACCTTAAACCCGGTATTGCCGGGGCGGAAATAATATTTCTCCTGATAGCCGGGGCCATCGGGAATGTGGCTCTTGCGATAGACGCCCATGATCTCGCCCGCATCGTCGATCATGGCGAGCGAGTTGTAATAATGCGGCCCGTCCCGCTCGAAGAAGCTGGTGGGGATGTAGATGCCCAGATCCTTCGCCACCGCCTGCATGGTGGTGACGGCGGGATGCTCGGCGGTGGGCCGCGCGTTGACGAACAGGGCCTCGTCCTGCGTCTTGCAGAAATAGGGACCCTCGAACAGTTCGGGCGGCAGGACGATCTTCGCGCCGCGCGCCGCTGCCTTGAGCACATTATCATCGACCAGCGCGATATTGTCCGCCTCGTCTTCCGTGAAGGCGAGTTGGAGCGAGGCGACGGTCACTTTCGTCACGGCTGGATTTCCGGGGACGGCATCTGCTGACTGCAACAATGGAAGCTGCCGCCCCCGCGCAGCAGCGCGTCGGAGGGCAGGCCGATCACGTCGCGGCCGGGGAAGAAGGACCGGAGCGCCTCGACCGCCGCGGCGTCATTGGGCGCGCCATATTGCGGCACGACCACGGCCGCATTGCCGGTGAAGAAGTTCATATAGCTGGCGGGTGCGATCTGCCCGTCGATCAGGTAGGTGCCGACCGAGGGCATGCGCACGACGTCCAGCCCGAACGCCAGCGCCCGCGCGGCGGCGTCCGCATAGACCAGGTCGTTGGGATCGTCCGCCGTCGTCGCGTGCGGGATCGCGATGACGCCCGGCGCGACGAAGCGGGCGAGATTGTCCACATGGCCGTCCGTATGGTCGTTGACAAGGCCGTCGCCCAGCCAGAGCATATTGCCGAGGCCCAGCGCGCCGATCAGCATCGTCTCGATCTGTGCGGGGCTGAGGCCATTGTCGCGATTGGGATTGGCGAGGCATTGTTCAGTGGTGACGAACAGGCCGGTGCCGTCCGTGTCGAGCGCGCCGCCCTCACAGATGAAGGGATGGGATTCAAATGGGATGTCGGTGCGTTCCGCCAGGCGGCGGCCGATATCCTCGTCGCCCGGCATCTCGAACTTGCCGCCCCAGCCGTTGAAGCCGAAGCCCGCCAGCCTGCGCTCCGCGCCGTAGCGGATCGCGATGGGGGCAGTGTCGCGCAGCCAGATGTCGCCGAACGGCTCCAGGATGACGGCGACGCCCGGATCGACGAGCGCGCGGGCGATGTCGACATCCTCCGGCGTGCGGGCGATCAGGCGAACCTGTTCCCCGCGGCCGCCCGCATGGATGGCGTCGGCGAAAGCGGCGACCTGCCGCTGAGCCTCGGGAAGCGCGTCGGGCCATTCGGCGGGGTCGCCGGGAAAGCCAATCCAGAGCCAGTCGTGAAGCGCCCATTCGGCAGGCATGCGATATGTCATGTAGCGGGACATAATGTTGCGAGGGGTGGTGGGCAAGCGGCCATTGGAAGGCGCGGGCCGCTCTGCTAACGCCGGGGCATGAAGCAGCGGATCGGTAGTATGGGCGGCCATGGCGCCGGGGCGGAGCGCGCGGCTTGAGCGACCGGCACGCGGCGGGCGGGCAGCCTGTCATACTGGACGTCAGCCGGTTGCTGTGGCGGGCATGGCTGGGTCATATCCCGACCGGCATCGACCGCAGCATGCTGGCCTATGTCGCGCATTATCGGGGCCGCGCGCGCGCGCTGGTGCAGCGCAGCGGCTATACGCGAATCCTGCCGCTATGGCTCTCGCGGCGTCTGTTCGACGTGCTGCTGAACGGCGCGCCGATAGGACGGCGGCTGGCGCTGTCGGCGATCCTGACCGCGTCCTTCTATACGCCGCTGGCGCGCGGCACGCGGGGCCTGCCTTATCTCAATGTCGGGCATACCGGGCTGGATCGGCCTGGCCATGCGCGCTGGGTACGGCGGATGGGGGTGCGGCCGATCTATTTCGTGCACGACCTCATCCCCATCACCCATCCCCAATATTGCCGGGCGGGGGAGGATGTACGCCATGCGCAGCGTATGCGCGCCTTGCTGCGGCTCGGTGTGGCGGTGGTGGCCAATAGCGACGATACGCTCGACCGGCTGGCCGAGTTCGCGGATCGTGAGGGATTGGCCATGCCGCCGCATCGCGTCGTCGCGCTGCTGGGCGTCGAACCGTTCTGGGAGGCGGCGAGGGGGGCGGCGGCACCGCAAGAGGACGACCGACCCTATTTCCTGACGCTGGGCACTATCGAGGGGCGTAAGAACCACATCCTGCTGCTGCGCATCTGGCGTGATCTGGCACGCGAACTGGGGGATGCCTGTCCACGGCTGGTGATCGTCGGGCAGCGCGGATGGCAGTGCGAGGATGTGACCGCGGTGCTGGACGGTTGTCCGGAGCTTCGCGGTCATGTCACCGAGGTGGCGCGGTGCGGCGATGCGGAACTGGTGTCGCTGATGGCGGGGGCGCGGGCCTTGCTGTTTCCGTCCTTTGCGGAAGGCTATGGCCTGCCGCTGGTGGAGGCGCTTGCGCTGGGTACGCCCGTCATTGCCAGCGATCTGCCGGTGTTCGCGGAGATTGCGGGTGATGTGGCGCTACGGATCGATCCGAACGATGGGGCCGCATGGGACGCGGCGATCCGCGACTATGCGCGACCCGATTCGGCCGCGCGGGCGGCGCAGATGGAGCGGCTCGTCGCCTCGGGCTTTCGCGTGCCGGAGTGGGACGCGCATTTTCGGGTGGTCGATAGGCTGGTGGAGGCGGTCGCGGCGTCCGCTCAACCGAACGGTACGATCTCCACCGGCTGAAGCGCCGAATCGTGACGCGTCAGGCGGTCCACGGTCGATGCGACCAGCGTCTCCACCGCCGACTGGCTGGCAAAGCCGCCATAGACGAGGCAGCGGTCGTGCAGCACGCGCTGGAACGCCTGATAGGTGGCCGCATCGGGAGCGGAAGGACGGATCCAGAAATCGTCCAGCTTCCCCTGATGGGTGACGTCCGGCATGTCGTAGATCGCCGTGCCGAGCGCGATGGTCGGCACATCGTTGCGCAGCGCCAGCGTCGCCGATGTGCTGTTGATCGTCACCATGCCGCGCGACCCGATCGCCAGTTCCTCCAGATCGCCGCCAGCGATGTGAACCAGCCGTCCGGTCAGCTTCAACTGACGCTCCAGCCTGGTCAGCGTCGGTTCCCAGTTGCGCAGGTTGAAGTCGAGCGGATGCTCCTTCACCAGCAGCACGGCATTGGCGGGCGCGCTGCGGGCAAAGCTGCTCGCGACATATTCCAGCCCCTCGACCATCGAGTTGAAGGGGGAATGTGCCCTGATCTGATAGTCGTTGGTCAACTGAAGCGGGAACAGGAAATAGGATTTGTCCGCAAGCGCCGCGACGGTCGCCGCGGCCTTTTCCGCCATACGTTTGCGCCGTGCCAGCATGGCGAGCCAGCCGAACCCCTCGATGATGATCGAACCGGGGCGGTGCGAGCGGTAGAAGGGGAATATCGGCTGCGCCATGAAGGTGCGGTGATAATACCAATAGGCGTCGTGCGCGCGCCGCGCGAAGCTGGCCGTGATGGTCGGCCGGTCGGGCACGGGCGGCAGGTCGCGCGCCTGATCGCGATACCATTGCGGATCGCGCGGTAGGGACGAGCGGCCGTTCACCCCGCTCGGTTCCAGCGTCACCCAGTCCGGGCGGATATAGCCTTCCTCGAACACATGGACGCGGATCTCGCGCAGCTTGGCCATCTGGTGTGCGGCCATGTGCATCGGGCGGCAGTCGCCGAACAGCATGATGTCGGTGATGGCGTTGTCGCGCATATATTGGTCGACATGAAAGACCCAGCGCCGCTGCGTGCCATGATAGTCGGTCGCTTTACCCGGCCAGTCGCCCTGATCGCCGCCATTCAGGTTGATGCGGTGGATGCCGTGGCCCATTGCGTGCAGGCGCTGAGCAAGCAGCCAGAAAAAGGGGCCTGGGGGGCCTTGCAGAAACAGGATGTTACGCTGTTGTATCGGCGCGTGCTTCATCGTCTTGTCCGTATTCGCGCTACCAGCCGGTTAAGCCGCCCCACGACCTTCCGTAGTGCGACTAATGCCGCCTTTTCCCGCCGTACGCCAGCCCCCATTCGGGTGATGAGCAGTTCCGCGTCGCAGGGGAGGCCGGTCGTGGGGTCGAGGTAGCGCGGATAGTCGATCAGCACCGCAGCCACGAGCTGATCGAGGGTGCGCCGCCGTCCGCGCCGCGCGGGCACGGGGCCAAGATCGGTCGTGAGGCCCCAGCCCGCGTAGAAAGGGATGCCGTGGGTAATTACGGCCTTGCCGTGCAACAGCGCCTCGAACCCCGCGAGGGAGGTCAGCACATGGACCTCATCCACCATGGCGATGAGGGCGCTGATCGCGCTGCCGGGGTCGATGGCGTCGGCAAGGCGCAGGGCTTCGGCATGTGGCACATGCCCCTTGCGATGGCCTGCCTCCACGTCAGGGTGGGGCCGGTAGAGGATATAGGCATCGGGGCAGCGGGTCCGGACGCGGCGCAGCAGTTCATGGTTGGAGGCGAGGCCGCAGCCGCCGAGGCGGACGGATCGGTCGTCCTCCACCTGTCCGACCACGAGGACATGCCGGCGCGTCCCCGCCGGACGCGGCAGGGGATCGCCGCCGACACCATATTTGCTGATGCCCATTGCGGCGATGATCTCCCGTAGGGCACGTGCGCGGGCGAGGCTCTGTGCGTCCGGCTCATCCTCTGCCAGCAGGCGTTCGAGGCGCGAGGGGCGGGACGGATCATAATGCGCGCCAAGATCGTCCACCGCGATGGACAGTGGCGGCACGCAGTCTGCGCCAAGGCCGATGGAGCGGATGAAGCCGTCCTCCACCTCCAGCAGGGGGCGGCCGGACTGTTCGAGTTCGGCGAGAAAGTCGGCCGGGACGCGGGCCTTCCATACGGCGATGGCCTTGTCCGGCGGGATTTGCGCAAGGTGGGTGTCGTTCGCGCTGGCAAAGATCGACGAATCGCGTCCATTCCAGAGCATGGCCGCGACCGTATCTTGCTTCCAGGCGGCAAAGCCGTAAGCGGCGGCGACGGCGCGGTTGGCGTCAATCAGTCGCCGCCATGCGCCGAGGCGGGCGACGACATGTAATGGGGAGGCGGGTTCGCCGGAAAAGGGGTCGTGCCAGCTAGTCTGTGCGATCAGATGCTGGGCGACGAGCGTTTCCAGCGACGAAAGGTCGGCGAAGGGACCGGAGCCGTCGATGACCACCGGGCAACCGGCAATGGTAGCCAGCAGGGCCATGGGATCGTCGCCACCAAGCCGTAGCGGCTCGTGCCGGTCGAAACGCTGCCAGGGGTCGTCCGCTCCCCATGTCTCGCCGCCCACCCGTTCGCGGCGGATCGCAGCGATCAGTTCGGGCGCGGAAACGTCTGTTGTCCTTCCGGGCCGAACGATGGGAAAGGGGGTGGCGCGCGGGAAGGGGGGCACTCGGAACAGCGCCTCGGCGACCGCGTTCATGGTTCGGCGGGTCGCTTGGCGCCGACTGCCCGCCATGGATGCGGCACGTGCTTTTCCAGCCGGTCGCGCAGCCACCAGATCATCGCCATGCGCCGGGTCGCGATGCCGGGCAGGCTGCCCGCATGCAATCCCGGCCAGAGGAGGAAAGGATTGCGGCGGCTATAGGCCCATAGTTCGACGCGGACGCTCGGCCGGTCGCTCGGCATGCGGACATGAAAGCCGAAGGTATCGGCGACGATGAGCGTGTTGGCGGGAACGGCGAAAGGCTGCGGCTGCGGCAGGCGGAGCGAGGGCAGTGCCTCCGCGTCGATCCGCATCGAGCCGCGCGCCGACAGCCGGTCCAACCCGTCCGGCGCATCGAGCGCGCGGCCATGGTCCCAGTCCAGCCGCTCGTCCGTCAGCCGGTGCGATCCCGGTACATAGGCGAACGGGCCATCCTCCGGCGCGACGTCGGTCAGGAACAGCCACGCCTTCATGCTGGGGTGGAAGGCGTCGGAATGGATGTCGTTCTGCGGGTCGGTGCCGTTGTCGGCCCGGTGGGTGAGGATGGTCTGGATATAGTAACGTGGCCGTGCCCGCGATCCGGCGACATAGTGCATCAGGCCGCACCAGCGGGGGGAATCGAGCAGCGCGCGCAGGTCCGGCACGGCGCGGAGCATGGCGTCGTCCACCGCGATGCGCCGGGTGATCGCGTCGCCCTGCACCTGTTCGCGCGCGGGCCATGCTTGCTCCAATATCGCGCCGCGCATGCGGGCGAAGGCGTCCGGGGAGAGGACGCCGTGCCATTCGACATAGCCTTGCCGATCGAAGGCGTCGCGATCCTCGCGGCCGATACCGCCCGCCAGCAGGCGCCGACGCCAGCGCGTCATCGCATGCGAAACCCGCATCCGTGCGCGATGCAGCCCCATGGCGTTGAGCCGCCGCGAGCCGATCAGCGGATTATCGGCAAAGGACTTGGCACCAGTACCCAGCGCGGCAATCCACAGCGGCCAGCGCAGGAGGGACGGGAGAGATGACGGCATGGCCGCTGGCTCTTGCACCCGCGCCGGGGCCGATGCAACAGGTCCTGCGCTCAGAGCCCCTTGCGGCTCGCGTCACGGGCGGCGCGAAATTCCGCCGTGGGATACCAGTTGGGCCACAGATCGCTGTCCGCCAGTTCGCGGCCAAGGACATAATAAAGCTGGAGATCGTCCAGTGCGCCCGTCCAGTCCCACTTGGCATCATATTCGTCGGCGGGCTTGTGGTAGCGGTTCTCGATATAATCGTCCGCCGCCGTGCGGCCTGAGGTGACGCCGCCCTTGACCAGATCGTCGCCGCTCTCCGCATAGATCATCGGCACGCCCAGCTTGGCGAAGCTGAAATGGTCGGAGCGGTAGAAGCTGCCCTTTTCAGGGGTCGGTTCGGTCTTGATCTCGCGCCCCTGCGCTTTGACCGCGCGGGCGAGCCATGCCTCCAGCTCCGACTTGCCGCCGCCGACCATGGTGACGTCGCGGGTGCGGCCGATGATGTTCAGCCCGTCCATATTTACGCCGCCCACGGTGGTCGCGAGCGGATAGATCGGGTTCTCCGCATAATAGAGCGAGCCGAGCAGGCCTGACTCCTCCGCCGTGACGGCCAGGAACACGATGCTGCGCCGCGCGGGACCGGCGGCGGCATTGGCGCGGGCCAGTGCGATTAGGCCAGCGACGCCGGTCGCATTATCGACCGCGCCGTTGCAGATATCGTCGCCCTTGACCGGCTCGCACCGGCCGAGATGGTCCCAATGCGCGGTGTAGAGGACATGCTCGTCCGGCGCAGTCTTGCCGGGCAGGATGCCGACGACATTCTGCGACGCCTGACGGCGGATGGCATTGTCGAAATCTACGCCGGCCTTGAGGCCCAGGGGCACCGCCCTGAAGCCCGGCCGTTTCGCCGCGGCGATCAGCGCGTCCATATCCTGTCCGGCGGCGGTGAATATCTTACGCGCGGTATCGCCCGTGACCCAGCCGTTGAACTGGGTCTGGTCCATATGGCCCGCCGGATCGTCCAGCCGCAGCTGCGGCCCGGTCCAGGATGACACGACGACATCCCATGGATAGGCGGCAGGGAATGTGTCGTGGACGATGATCGCGGCGGCCGCGCCCTGCCGCGCCGCTTCCTCATATTTATAGGTCCAGCGGCCATAATAGGTCATTGCCCGGCCGTTGAAGGTGCCGTCCAGCCCCTGCATCTCATAATCGGGATCGTTGACGAGTATCACCACAGTCTTTCCGCGCACGTCCAGCCCGGCATAGTCGTTCCAGCCCTTTTCGGGCGCGTTGATGCCGAAGCCGACGAATACCATCTCGCTGTCCGCCACAGTCATATGCGGTTGGACCCGGTAGGTCGCACCGACGAAATCCGTCTTGAAGGCAAAGCTGAGCGGGGTCTTGCCGCCGGTGATTTTCAGCGGGGAAATGTTCTGCGCGGTGATTTCGACGAGCGGGACATTCTGCGTCCATTGCCCTTTGTTGCCTGGCTTCAAGCCCGCCTTCTTCATCTGGTCGATCAGATAGGCGACGGTCTTGGGCTCTGCAGGCGTGGTGGGCGCGCGTCCCTCATAGGCGTCGGAGGACAGCGTCTTCGTAACCGCCTTGAGCGTCGCGACGGACAGCGGCTGCACCTTTGCTGGCGGCGGCAATGTCACAGCGGGCGGCGCGGCAGAGACGGCGGTGAGGGGAAGGGCGGCGATGAGCAGGGGGATGAGTGCACGCATGGCGGCGATGCTATGGCTAAAGTGGGTGTGTCCGCAAGCGACTATAGACCAAAGCGGACATGTCCCTCGTCGTCCATCGGCCAGGCCGGATTCCACGCGATCTCCCAGGCATGGCCATCGGGATCGGCGACATAGCCCCGCCGGCCCCCGTGCGGCGGGTCGTCGGGAGAGCGAAGGAGCGATCCTCCGGCCGCCAGCAGTCGCCCTACCAGTGCATCAACAGCGGCCGCATCCGCCACATTATGGGCGATGGAGACGCCACCGGAAGATGCCGCGGACGGCGCGCCGCGATCCTCGGCTAGCTTGTCCTTCAGCCATGTGCCGAGCATCAACCCGTTCATCTGGTAGAAGACGATCTCGTCATTCTCGAACACCGGCGTCCAGCCGAAGCCGTCGCGATAAAAACGCTTCGAGCGCGCGATATCCTCGATACCCAGCGTGATGACGGAGATGGACTGCTGCCTGCTCATGGTGGCGCAAACGCATTGGGCGGGCGGGGTATCCCGACACAAAAAGGGCGGCCCGATCGGAACGCCCTCTTGTTTTCCATAAACGGAAGCGAAATCAGCGCGAGTAGAACTCGACGACCAGATTGGGTTCCATCTTCACCGGGTAAGGCACTTCGTCCAGCGTCGGAACGCGCGTGTAGACGATCTTGGCCGCGCCATCGGGGGCGATATAGTCGGGGATGTCGCGCTCGGGCAGGCTCTGCGCTTCCATGACCAGCGCCATTTCCTGCGCCTTCTTGCCGAGCGTGATCTCGTCGCCCGGCTTCACCAGACGGCTGGCGATGTTGCACTTCACGCCGTTCACATAGATGTGACCATGGCTGACGACCTGGCGGGCGGCGAAGATGGTCGGTGCGAACTTGGCGCGATAGACGACCGCGTCCAGGCGGCGCTCGAGCAGGCCGATCAGGTTCTGGCCGGTGTCGCCCTTCATGCGCGAAGCCTCGAAATAGTTCTTCTTGAACTGCTTCTCGGTCACGTCGCCATAATAGCCCTTGAGCTTCTGCTTGGCGCGCAGCTGGATGCCATAGTCGGACATCTTGCCCTTGCGGCGCTGACCGTGCTGGCCGGGGCCGTACTCGCGCTTGTTCACCGGGCTCTTGGGGCGACCCCAGATGTTCTCGCCCATGCGACGGTCGAGTTTGTGCTTGGCGCTGGTGCGCTTCGTCATGTCCTGATCCTTATATTGCTACAACGTTGTTCCCGGTTCCGCCTGCGATCCGTGTTGCGCCTTGCAGCGCTCAGGGACAGGGCCACCGTTTCACCGGGGTACGGGGCCAATTGCGAAGGGGCGGCTAATAGCGGCAGGCGCTGTGGAGTCAAGCCCTCGACAGAGCCGCGCGCCGGTCCTAGTGGCAGGAACATGCAAGACGCGCTGCCCCCTGAGGATTGTCAGACCATGGCCGATGTGCGCCGCGGTGTCGATGCCACCGACCGAGCGCTGGTCGATCTCCTCGAAACCCGTTTCGCCTATATGCGCGCGGCCGCCCGCATCAAGCCGGAGCGCGGCCATGTCCGCGACGAGCCGCGCAAGGCGCAGGTGGTCGCCAATGTGCGCGTGCTGGCGGAGGCGGCGGGGCTGCCTGCCGATGCGCTGGCGACGCTCTGGGAAGACCTGGTGGAAACCTCCATCGCCTATGAGGGCGAGGAGTGGGAGCGCATCAGGGGCTGACGACGGATTGATGTTCGCCATAGCCAAGGCGAATGACCGGTCTCGACATGTAGCGGGAGTTTCAGTTGCACCGCCTGTTGGGGCGGGACCACCAGTCCTGTTGAGCTTCCAGCCCCTCCCCATCGGGAGAGGGGCTGGAAAATCGCTTAGCTGGCCTTTTCGAGCACGCCGCACAGCAGCCGCGCGCCGCTATTGCCGCTGGGGTCGGTCTTGCCGTCGTCCGGTGCAGCGTGGACGACCACGGCCGATCCGTCAGCATCAAACAGCGATGCGACGCTGGTATGTGCGGTAAAGCTGCCCTTGCCCGTGCCATCGGCTGCTACCACCAGATCGGGCAGATCGCCCTGATGCGATCCTTCGGGGTTCTGGAGGCCGTGCTTCTTGCCGTCGGGGTTCAGGTGGCCACCGGCCGAAGTGAAGGCGGGGCCTTCGCACTTGCCCGTGGTGTGGATGTGGATGCCGTGCGCACCGGCGGCGATGCCCTTCACCTGCGCCATGCCCTTGATCGCGTCGCCGTCAGCGGCGAGCACCACCGTTCCCGCGTCGCGCCCTTGGG
>JBEVNC010000090.1:0-14562 GCA_040508315.1 Sphingobium sp. | reverse complement strand
CCTGCCGCAGTTCCGCACCCGGCCCCGTCGCGATCAGCAACGGCACCACACCCAATATGAAGGCGAAGCTGGTCATCAGGATCGGTCGCAGACGGGTCTGCGCCGCACGAACCACCGCCTCGACCGGGCCGAGGCCCTCCTCCTCCGCCTGCTTGGCGAATTCCACGATCAGGATCGCGTTCTTCGCGGCCAGGCCGATGAGAACGACAAGCCCGATCTGCGTCAGGATATTATTATCCTTGCCCATCGCATTGACCCCCAGCATCGCCGCCAGCAACGTCATGGGCACGATGAGGATGATGGAAAGCGGCAGCATCAGGCTCTCGAACTGCGCCGCCAGCACCAGGAAGACGAACAGGGTGGCCGCCGCGAAGACCAGGATCGCCGCATTGCCCGCCATCTTCTGCTGATAGGCGACTTCCGTCCATTCGGTGGTGACACCGGCCGGCAGGTTCGACGTCAGCCGCTCCATGGCCTCGATCGCCTGACCCGAGCTATGACCCGGCGCAGTGTCGCCTTCCAGTTCGATGGAAGGATAGAGGTTGTAGCGCACGGCGCGATACGGCCCCGTCTTGTCCTTCAGCGTCGCGACAGCGCCGACCGGCACCATCTCGCCTGAGTTGGAACGCGTCTTGAGCAGAGCGATATCGCCTGTATCGTCGCGGAACGGCAGGTCGGCCTGCGCGATGACGCGATAGGTGCGGCCGAGCAGGTTGAAGTCGTTCACATAGGCAGAACCCAGATAGACCTGCAGCGTCTCGAACACCTTGGACGGCGAAACCCCGATCATATCCGCCTTGGCACGGTCCACATCGGCGTAGATGCGGGGCGCGGACGCCTCGAACTTGGTGTGGACGAAGGACAGATTGGGGTCCTTGTTCGCCTCTGCCACGACGCCCCAGACGATCTTGTTCAGCTCGTCATAGCCGCGTCCCGAACGGTCCTGCACCATCAGCTTGAAGCCGCCACCGGTGCCGATGCCGCGAATGAGCGGCGGCGGGATCACGAACACGCGCCCCTGATCGACGCTGCCCGCGATCTTGTTGGCGGCCATCAGGATCGATGCCTCCGTCTGGTCGTGCTTGGCGCGTTCCTCGAAACTGTCGAACACGAGGAAGGCGGCGGCCGCGTTGGGCGCGCTGGTGCCGGTCGGGCCGTGGAAGCCCGTCAGCATGACCGCACCCTTGACGCCGGGGATCTTCATCATTCGTGCAGCCGTCTCGCGCAGCACCTTGTCGGTCTTGGCCAGCGAAGTGCCCGGCGGCGTGAAGGTCGCGGCCAGTACATAGCCCTGATCCTGATTGGGCACGAAACCGGCCGGCGTCACTGAAAAGACGAAGGCCGTCAGCCCCAGCAGCGCCGCATAGACCAGCAGCATCAGCGCCCGCAGCGACAGCATGCGCCGCGTCGTGGCGGCATACCAGTCGCTGAGCTTGTCGAAGCCCGCATTGAAGCGCTTGCCGCCCCAATAGACCATGCGCGCCCAGCGCCCCTCCGGCTCGTCCTCCAGCTTGGGCTTGAGGAGTAGCGCGGCCAGTGCAGGCGACAGGGTGAGCGAGAGGATCAGCGAGATGATCGTCGCGGCCGAGATGGTGACGGCGAACTGGCGATAGAATTCACCGGTCAGGCCCGTCAGGAACATGGTCGGCACGAACACGGCGCACAGCACCAGCACGATGGCGATCAACGCCGTCGACACCTCGTCCATCGACCTGTGCGACGCCGCGCGCGGCGTCATGCCATGTTCGAGGTTTCGCTCGACATTCTCCACCACCACGATGGCGTCGTCGACCACGATGCCGATGGCCAGCACCAGGCCGAACAGCGACAGGTTGTTGAGCGAATAGCCGAAGGCCGCCAGCACCGCGAAGGTGCCCACCAGCGACACAGGGATCGCGAGCACCGGGATGATCGCCGCACGCCAGCTTTGCAGGAAGACGACGATCACGATGACGACGAGGATCACGGCCTCCAGCAGAGTGTGCTGCACGGCGTTGATGGATTCGGCGATGAACTCCGTCGGGTTGTAGAAGACATTATGCTTCATGCCCGGGGGGAAGCGGGTCGACATCTCGTTCAGCTCTGCCTGTACCGCGTCCGCGACGCCCAGCGCATTGCTGCCCGGCCGCTGGAAAACGCCGATGCCGACCGCGGGCTCGCCCGAGAAGTAGAAGTTGATGCCATAATCTTCCGCGCCCAGCTCCACGCGGGCGACATCGGACAAGCGGGTCAGGCGGCCGCCGCCATCGCTCTTGATGACGACATTGGCGAACTGCTCGGCCGTGGTGAAACGGCCCTGCGCCTCCAGGTTGAGTTCATAGGCGGCGCCGCTGTCCTCCGGCGGCTTGCCGATGGAGCCGGCGGCGACCTGGACGTTCTGCGACTGGAGCGCGGCCACGACCTCGCCCGCCGTCATGTTGCGCGCGGCGGCACGGCCGGGGTCGATCCACACGCGCATCGCATAGTCGCGCGCACCGAAGATGCGAACCTCGCCCACGCCGTCGATACGTGCGAGCCGATCCTTGATCTGCGTCAGCGCATAGTTGGACAGGTAGGCGGTATCGAGCGACTTGTCGGGCGAAGTCAGGTTGGCGACGAGGATGAAGTCCGGCGTGGACTTGCGTGTCACCACGCCCTGCCGCCGCACTTCCTCGGGCAGCCGCGGCTCGGCCAGCGCTACGCGGTTCTGCACCAGCACCTGCGCGTCATCAAGGTCGATGCCCTGCTTGAACGTCACGGTGATGACGAGGCGACCGTCGCCCGTCGACTGGCTCGACATGTAGAGCATGTCGTCGACGCCGTTGATTTCCTGCTCCAGCGGCGCGGCGACCGTATCGGCCAGCGTTTCGGAGGATGCGCCCGGATAGGTTGCGCTGACCGTGACGGTCGGCGGCACCACGTCGGGATATTGTGCGACGGGCAGCCCGAAAAAGGCGAGCGCGCCGACGATGGTGATGATGACCGCGATGACGCCCGCAAAGATCGGCCGCTCGATGAAGACATGGCTGAGACGCATGATCTCTTCCTTCATTCCCTGTTTGGAAGGCGCGCGGGGCCGTTGCGCTTTAAGGCAGCGCCGACGGCCTCACGGCTCCGACAAATTTGTTCAGTCGGCCAGCGTGGCCTGAGACGATATGGGACTGGTGACCGGCACGCTGGCCGCAACCTTCGCTACGTCGATCCTGCCCGCGACCTTGTTGACCTTGACGCCCGGCATCACGAACTGCGTGCCCTGGATGACGACATCGTCCCTGGCATCGAGACCCGACCGGATGACGCGCAGGCCGTTGGCGAGGGCGCCGACCTCGACCGGCTTCACCGCGACGCTGCCATCCTTCACGACGACATAGACGATCTTGCGCGCCTGATCGGTGACGACGGCCGCGTCGGGGATCAGCAGTGCCTGATGCACCGCACCGCCGCCCAGCCGCATGTTGCCGAACATGCCCGGAACCAGGAAATTGCCCGGATTGGCAATGACCGCCCTGCCCCGGATCGTGCCCGAGCCATTGTCGATGGCGTTGTCGGTGAAATCGACATTGCCCTTCCACTTATACTCGGCCTCGTCCTGCAGACGGATCTCGACCTGCCGCGCGCCCTCATTCTGGCGTCGGTTCTTGAGGTAGAGCGCCTCCGACCCGTTGAACGTGAAGTAGATCGGGTCGAGTGCGTTGATGGTGGTCATCACGGTCGCGCCGGACGCGCTGTCACCCGCAACGAGGTTACCCACGTCCACGCGGCGATCCGAGATGCGCCCACCGATGGGCGCGCGGATATGCGCGAACTCGACATCGAGCTGACGTGCGCGGACATTCGCCTGCGCGGCGGAAAGCTGTGCCTGAGCCGACTGGACGCGGGCACGCAGCGTGTCGATCTCCTCCGCACTGACCGCCTGATCGGGGATCAGCCGGCTGGCGCGCGCCAATTCCGCCTTCGCCAGATTGAGCGCGGTCGACGCACTGGCCACCTGCGCCTGCACCTGATCGAGCGCGGCGGTGAAGGGCCGCGGGTCGATGGTGAAGAGGAGCTGCCCCTGCTTCACGACGTCGCCATCCTTGAAATGAATGCCGACAAGCTGGCCCGAGACGCGCGGGCGCACCTCCACCGCTTTGCTCGCCTCGAACCGGCCGACATAGTCGTCCCAGTCCTGAACGGCGCGCGACAGCGGTTTGGAGACCGTGACGGTCGCGGGCGGCGGGGCGGGCGGCGCACCGCCACCCGTCCACCAGCGCATGAGGAAATAGATCAGCAGCAAGCCGACGATCGGGAGAATCAGATAGGCCGGCTTCCACCGTCGCCCCGCCTGCGGCGCCTGATTCTCCGCGTCCGAACCCGCCTTTATCCTGGATAGATACATGGAACCTGCCCGCCTGTATGACCGTTATGTTACCGAACGGTACGTGTCTTGCTGGCCACGTACCGATCTGTTACATAGGTGTCAAGTCGTGAGGTGTGGAAGACGTAACAATGGCCGGAAACAAGGAAAGCTGCGTCGATTGCGGGCCGGGAGAGTCGCGCAAAAGTGCGGCGTCGCGCGTGTTCGATACCGCAAAGGATCTGTTCTATCGCCGCGGGATCCGCGCGGTGGGCGTGGACGAGATCGTGTGCGAGGCCGGCGTGACGAAGCCCAGCCTCTACCGCGCGTTCAAGTCAAAGGACGATCTCGTGACCGCTTGCCTGACGCAAAACGCGGCGGAAGGGCGCGAGGGGATATTGGCTGCCATCGCGGCGGCGGGCGACGATCCGCGCAAGCGCCTTAGCGCCGTGATCGACCATCATGCCGACAAGATACGCTGCCCCGATTATCGCGGTTGCCCGATCAGCAATGTTGCGGTCGAAATGCCGGAGCCGGGAAATCCAGGCCGCGAGGTATTGGAACAGTGCAAGACCGATTTCCGCGCGATCATGGTCGACCTCTCCCGCGATCTCGACGTCGCCTATCCCGAAGCACTGGCGGACGGCCTGCTGCTCGTCATCGAGGGCGCGATCGCGACTCATCATATTTTCGGAAGTCAGGGTCCGGCCCTGTCGCTCGTCGAAACCTGCGAGTCGCTGATCGACTCGCATATGGAACGGGCGCGTTAAGTAGGGAGAGCGACGCTATCGCTGTTTAGCGGTTGAAACATCGAACCGACATTCGTTCACCCCGCGACCCGTCGCGCGACCGCCAGACCGGCAACGAAGGCGCCCAGTTCACCCAGCGCCTGCTCGATTTCCATCTTCTGGTTCTGCAGCCGGTCGATCCGTGCCCGGCATCGCTGGATCGTTATATTGCGCTGCGCTGCGGGATCATCCGCCCGTTCCTGCGCCTCGATCATCTCGCGAATTTCAGCCAGGCTGAAACCGACGCGCTTGCCCCTCAATATCCAACCGAGCCTGATCCGGTCACGAATCGAATAGCGCCGCGATGCGCCCTCCCGCCAGGGCGCCAATAATCCCTCATCCTCGTAGAAGCGCAGCGCGCGCGCCGTAATGCCGAACTCGTTCGACAGCTCTGCGATGCTGAATGACGGCGATGCAGCTTTTGCCACGTGCGCAGACCTCTCCCTGCCCGCGATGCTATCGCGAATCGCAGGGAGTTGAAAATAGTCTTTTCGCAGTTGCGGTCGGACGGGGATTATTCCGCGACCGGCTCCAGCCTGTCCACGGTAACGCGGCGGTAGAAGCAATTGGGCCGACCGGTGTGGCAAGCGGGACCCGCGGGGCGACAGATCAGCCATATTGCGTCCTGATCGCAGTCGATGCGCACATCCTCGATATGGAGGAAATGCCCGGACGTTTCGCCCTTCTTCCAAAGCGTCTGGCGGCGGCGCGACCAGAAATGGGCGATCCGCGTCTCGACCGTCAGCGCCAATGCCTCGGCATTCATATGCGCCAGCATCAGGACATGGCCGGTCGCGGCGTCGGTGGCGACGGCGGTAATCAGGCCGTCACGATCATATTTGGGGTCGAGGACAAGCCCCGTATCGCGCGTATCAGTCATGGCCGCGCCTATACCGCCGCGCCGTCCGCCGCGCCAGCCGTCACGCCCGCCCGATCAGTCGCTGCGCAATTCCGTCCGCCACGATGGAGGGCGGCGCGCCGGTCGCAGTACTCTCCGCCCAGATAGTCCGCAAACGGCCCGGTATCTCGCCCACGCGGTCCATGATCTCCGCACGCGTCACTGGCTCCAGATAGGCCAGCGCGACATTGATGATGCCGCCCGCATTGATGACATAGTCCGGCGCATAGAGGATGCCGCGCTCGTGCAACCGCGCCGCATCCGATGGGGTGGCAAGCTGGTTGTTCGCGCCGCCCGCGACGGCGCGCACCCGCAACGCCGCGATTCCCGCCTCGTTCAATATCGCACCCAGTGCATTGGGGCTGAAAATATCCGCCTCGACCGCCCCGATCTCGTCGGCATGGACCACCGTCGCGCCCAATTCCGCGCCGAGCAGGGCCGCGCGATTCTCGTCGGCATCCGCAATGGTCAGGATCGCGCCGTCCGCCGCCAGCCGCCGCGCGACTCCGCCCCCGACGCTGCCCACGCCCTGGATGGCGACACGCACGCCGCGCATATCGTCGCCTCCGAACAACTGCCCGGCTGCCGCCCTGACGCCGAGATAGACGCCCTGTGCCGTCACCGGGCCGGGATCGCCCCCCGCCTCGCCCGCTGCGACGGGCAGGCCCGAGACATAGCGCGTGCGCTCGGCGATCCGCACCATGTCGGCTTCGGCTATTCCGACATCTTCGGCCGTCACATAGCGCCCGCCCAGCGTCGCAATGGCATCGCCAAAGGCGCGCAGAAGTTCGGGCGTCTTGCGCCGGTCGGACGGTGCCAAGATCACGCCCTTGCCTCCGCCCATAGGCAGGCCCGCCATGGCATTCTTGTAGCTCATCCCGCGTGAGAGGCGCAGCGCATCGGTGATCGCCGCTTCCTCCTGCGCATAATGCCAGAACCGCACCCCGCCCGCACCCGGCCCGAGATGCGTCGAATGAACCGCGATCACGGCGCGCAGGCCCGACGCCTCATCGTGAAACAAATGCACGCCCTCATGGGCATCGAAGTCCGGGAGAGACCAAGGCGAAGTCACGGCGGTTGGCTCCTTGTGGACGGCGAGCAACAGATGCCTGCCGCTAACCCAGTGACGGAACAGGGGCAAGGGTTGGCTGCCGGCTCTGGCCGGGGTGAAGATGGATTTATCTGCAATGCCGATGGCGGGCATGGCGCCCGAACTGGCAACGCAGGCGTCATCGTTTACGCGGATCAAAAGAGACGTGGAGCCGATAGGCGCGGCCGGGCCTGTCTCGGCGCGAGGCAAATATCCCGAGCATTTTCAATCAGGAGAGCGGCGGCGTCTGATTTGGGTGGGGAGCGGAATGGCGGCTTTTGGGTTGCAATGAAGAAAAGCTGCCCAACCTCTCTCCTAAACAGCCATTTAAATTAGGCCTTTGACCTGCTGTAGAAGCTCTCGCAGCCGAGAAATATCCTCTTTATCCAAGGGATAACTAAGAGCAGCGGCTTCTTCCCGAACACCCTCCAAGACCGGATCGGTGATGGGTATACTGGTGAAATCGTCCCAATCCCATTCACCGCCTGTGCACTCTATCCAGTCCTCTAAGTAGCTCGCCACGTCAGAAGGGGTTAGGTCAACGGTCGATTTGAGGCCAAATGCCTTTTGGCAGGCGATCACTATGATTATGCAGGGGATAGCGATTGGAGCGAGCAAGAATGCGAGCCAGCCGCTTATGTGCTTTTGAGAATGCTTCGCCATCGACCTTATTGTAGCGACTTGCCTGCCGATGTCTGCAATCGAGCGTGAGAAAATAATGCCCAGATGACTGCAAATGGTCGTTTGCAGTCTGACGGCTATTTTGCATCCCACGGGAACATGCCAGGTAGCCACGATGGGTGGGATCGGACTGGCGGCTTTCTACATATTGCCATGAGTAAGCAAACGTGCCTCATTGCCGAGGCGCAACAGCCTCTATTTCTTTTACGCATGCTTCATAAAACGCTTCAGAATTCATAGTAGCCGCCATTCCTAGGTGTCGCGCAGCCGCGTCCAACATCCATGATGCTTCGTTTGCATTTGCGGGTATTAATTCATGCGACAACGACGTCAAATGTTGGTCCAGGCTATACAAACTAGCGTTAAGCTTCGCCATATTCGCTATTAGGCGAGGCTTAGACGAACCCTGCACTTCCTTTTGCAGGGATAGAGCGAACTGCACCTCTTGTGTAATCAGTTCGTTCATCTTCCAAGCGGCATAATGTGAATTAGCGTTGCGAGGTGCGTCGCTAGTTCCGCGCTCAAATTCGGCTATATCAGAAGGTGATATATCGAGGATTGAGGGCCTCCAACGGGTGATCTCCGCGCGCACATCCGATGCAGCGATGTTGAAGGATTGCGGCGTGCAAATTTCAGCATTGGCAATACTTGGCAGGGATAGGATTATGGCGCCCAAAAATAATCTCATTACTATCCCCAGTGTGCCTTGGGCATCAAGGTCCGCTTTTAGCGAGACAGCGCAAGACATTTTATGACAGAAAATGGTCGAAACCAGAGATCAGACAACGCGGATCTCAAGAATCGTTCCACGGTTTCCCGTGCCTGGCCTTTGCCGTCAACTCCGCCTGGGCCCGCAACAACCGCAAAAGGGTTGGTCGATTGAACCCAAGGCAATAGTCTTGCCAACATATTGCGGAAAATGGGGCGACCGACGGGGGTTGAACCCGCGACCTCTGGTACCACAAACCAGCGCTCTAACCAACTGAGCTACGGTCGCCATGGCCGCACTGTGGCGGCAGAGGGCGGCTCATAAGGCCGGTGGCGCCCCAGCGTCAAGCCGCTTCTCGCGCGATCCGCATGCAATCCGCAAAAGCCCCTGCCCCGCGCACAAAAAAAGGGGAGCGCGAACGCTCCCCTTCTTGGCATGTCGCCTGGCCAGACCCCTCCGGCCGGCGTCGATGCATTTGTCAGTTGACGCTATCCTTCAGGCCCTTGCCCGCCTTGAACTTCGGCTGGCTGGACGCCTTGATCGTCATCGCCTCGCCAGTGCGCGGATTGCGGCCGGTCGACGCCTTGCGCTTGGAAACGGAGAAGGTCCCGAAGCCCACCAAGCGTACTTCGTCACCCTTGGTCAGGGCAGAGGTAATCGATTCGAACACCGACTCCACGGCCTTGCCCGCGTCAGTCTTGGAGAGACCGCTGGCGTCAGCAACCGCGCTGATCAAATCCTGCTTATTCATGCCTTGGGAACCCCCTGGTTTTCGATGGCTGTTCGGGAATCGCTCTTTAAGGAGACGCAATAAGGCGCAGCTTTACACCCAAGTCAAAGCAAATCAGAGCCTTCGACTGCAAAGGTCAAGCTTTTGCAGCCATAGGTTTCAAGTTAGGACGAAAGCTATCCACCTGTCTAGTGGCGGATAGGCATTTCTCCTTCCGATCCGGCGCCGATTGGCGGCTGCGCGGCCAGATCGTCCGCCTCCGACCAATCGATCGGGGACAGTGGCTGGGTCAACGCACGTGCCAGCACCTCGTCAACATGAGCGACCGCGATGATCTCCAGCCCTTCCTTCACATTGGCCGGGATTTCCGCCAGATCCTTCTCATTCTCAGCCGGAATCAGCACCGTCTTGATACCGCCGCGAAGCGCGGCGAGCAGTTTTTCCTTCAGACCGCCGATGGGCAGTACGCGGCCGCGCAGCGTGACCTCGCCGGTCATCGCCACATCCTTGTTCACCGGCACGCCGGTCAGCGTGCTGACGATGGACGTCACCATGCCGACGCCCGCCGACGGACCGTCCTTCGGCACCGCGCCTTCGGGCAGATGGATGTGGATATCCTTGCGCTGGAAGATGCTCGGCTTGATCCCATAAGCAGGCGAGCGCGCCTTCACATAGGAGAAGGCGGCCTGGATCGACTCGGTCATCACCTCGCCCAGCTTGCCCGTGGTCTTGACCATGCCCTTGCCGGGCACCGTCACGGATTCGATGGTCAGCAGTTCGCCGCCCACTTCCGTCCAGGCGAGGCCGGTGACTGCACCGATCTGGTGATCCTCCTCACCCATGCCGTGGCGGAATTTGCGCACGCCCGAGAAGTCGGCGAGGTTTTCGGGCGTCACGGTGACGCTGGCCTCCTTGCCCTCCACGATCTTGCGCAGCGCCTTGCGGGCGAGACGCGCAATCTCGCGCTCCAGCGTACGGACGCCGGCTTCGCGGGTATAGTAACGGATCAGGTCGCGCAGCGCCTCGTGCGTGACGGTGAACTCGCCCTCTTTCAGGCCATGCGCCTCGATCTGCTTGGCGACCAGATGGCGCTCGGCAATCTCGACCTTCTCGTCCTCCGTATAGCCTTCGAGCCGGATGATCTCCATGCGGTCGAGCAGCGCCTGCGGCAGGTTCAGCGAGTTCGCAGTGGTCACGAACATCACATCCGACAGGTCGACATCGACCTCCAGATAATGATCCTGGAACTTGCTGTTCTGCTCCGGGTCGAGCACTTCGAGCAGCGCCGAGGCCGGATCGCCGCGGAAATCCTGACCCAGCTTGTCGATCTCATCGAGCAGAAACAGCGGGTTCATCGTACCGGCCTTCTTGAGGTTCGACGCGATCTTGCCGGGCATGGAGCCTATATAGGTCCGCCTGTGGCCGCGAATCTCGGCCTCGTCGCGCACGCCGCCCAGCGACTGGCGAATGAACTCGCGCCCGCACGCCTTGGCGATGGAGCGGCCCAGCGACGTCTTGCCGACACCCGGAGGGCCGACAAGGCACAGGATCGGCCCCTTGAGCTTGTCCGACCGCGCCTGCACGGCGAGATATTCGATGATGCGGTCCTTGACCTTGTCGAGCGCGAAATGGTCGGCGTCGAGCACCTCCTGCGCGATGACCAGATCCTTCTTCAACTTCGACTTCTTGCCCCAGGGCAGGCCCAGCAGCGCATCGAGATAGTTGCGCACCACCGTCGCCTCGGCCGACATGGGCTGCATGCCCTTAAGCTTCTTCAGCTCGGCATTAGCTTTGGTCCGTGCTTCCTTGCTCAGCTTCAGCTTGGCGATCTTGGCAGACAGTTCCGCCAGTTCGTCAGCATCCTCGCCCTCGCCATTGCCGAGTTCGCGCTGGATCGCCTTCAGTTGCTCGTTGAGATAATATTCGCGCTGGGTCTTCTCCATCTGGCGCTTCACGCGGCCACGGATCTTCTTCTCGACCTGAAGGACGCCCAGTTCGCCCTCCATGAAGGCGAACACCATTTCCAGGCGCTTCATCGGGTCGGCCTCGACCAGCAACGACTGCTTGTCCGACACCTTCACGCTGATGTTCGCGGCCACGAAGTCGGCCAGACGGCCCGGCTCCACGATGTCGCGGATCTGCACCGGCGTTTCGGCGGGCATTTTCTTGTTGAGCTTGGCGTAACCCTCGAACTGGTCCGCGACGGAGCGCATCATCGCCTCGACCTCGGTCCCCTCGACGTCGGCCTCCTCCTGCGCGCCGATCTCGGCCGACAAATAGCCGCCGGCGTCCTCCACAGACGTCAGCGAGGCGCGATCCTTGCCCTCGACCAGCACCCGCACAGTGCCATCGGGCAGCTTGAGCATCTGGAGCACCGTCGCGACGACGCCAATGTCGTACAGATCGTCGCGCGCCGGGTCGTCCTGCGCGGGGTCCAACTGCGTGACGAGGAAAATATCCTTGTCCGCCTCCATCGCCTTTTCGAGCGCAACCACGCTTTTATCGCGGCCAACGAAAAGGGGCACGATCATCTGCGGGAAAACCACGATGTCGCGCAGGGGCAACAAGGGCAGGGTCTGAGTCATTCTCGCTCCATCTCCGCCAGCCAGTCGGCCGGCACCCTTTTCATATCGGTGCACTGCACAACCGATTCAATCGGTCGCAACCATATTTGCGGGGCGGCCGTGCTAGCGCGCCCCGCATGACCGCCGCCTTAACCGCCGGTCAGAACGGCAGCTTGAAGCCCGGAGGGAGAGGCAGGCCGCTGGTCAGCTTGGCCATTTCCTTGCCGCTCACCTCGTCGGCTTTCATGCGGGCGTCATTGAACGCGGCGACGATCAGGTCCTCCATCACGCCCTTGTCCTCGATGTTGAAGAGGCTTTCGTCGACGTCGAGGCCCAGGATACGGCCCTTCGCGCTCGCACGCACTTTCACCAGACCGCCGCCAGATGCACCCTCGACCTCGATAGTGTCGAGATTGGCCTGCGCCTTGGTCAATTCCTCCTGAACACGGCTCGCCATGCCCAGAATATCGTTCAAATCCTTCATGCGCCCAGATCCTTCATCAATATGCGCTTCCGTGCTTCGCTGCCTCGTTACCGATGAGTTCGGCGCCGGGAAAGGCTTCCTTCACCGCCCGGCCCATCGGAGACGACCAGATGGCGTCCTGATGCGCCTGATCGCGCGCCTTCTCCTGTTCCAGCAGGGTCGGCTGCGCGGGTCCATCGCCCAGCTTCACCTGCCAGGACTGTCCGGTCAGTGCCTTGAGCGCATCGGCCAGTTCGCGGCCGAAGGTCGCGGACAGGGGCCGGGTCAGGCGCAATTCGATCATCGGCGGCGCATAGGCGATCAGACCGACACAATCGTGCAGGTCGCTCGCGATGCTGCCGCGGACGGTGTAAAGCTGCTCGACCAATGCCGGGAAATCCGACGGGAAATGCGCGGCGACCACGTCCGATTCCTGCGGTGCGGGCGCGGATGGCTGCGGGGCAGCGATGGCGGGCATGGGCGCTTTGGCCGGGAGGACAGCCCCGCCGCCCGCCAGCAACCGCGCCAGATCGGACGGGTCTGGCAAAGTCGCGGCATGCGCGACGCGCAGCAGCACCATGTCGCACGCATCGCGCGGATTGACCGCCGCCCCGATCTCGCCATGCCCCTTGAGCAGCAACTGCCACAATCTGTGCAGGTCGCCGAACCCCAGCCCCTCGGCCCAGAGGGAAAGCGCCGCTCGCTCCTCCTCCGACCGCGCCGGATCGTCATCCTGCCGCCCCGACTTTACGAGCGTGATGGCATGCACCAGGTCGAGCAGGCCGCCGATGATCCCCGCCGGATCGACGCCCATGCCATATTGCTCGACCAGCGCGTCGAGCATCGCGCCGACATCGCCGCTCAGCACATGGCCCAGCAGCCGCCGGATATTGCCGCGGTCGGCAAGGCCCAGCATGTCGCGAACCTGATCGGCGGTGATATGCGGCCGCTCGCCGCCTAGTTCGGCGTGCGCAATAGCCTGATCGAGAATGGACTGCCCATCGCGCGCGGAGCCTTCGGCCGCAGCGGCGATCAAGGCCAGCGCCTCCGCATCGGCCTCCACGCCCTCCTCGCGGCAGATATAGGCGAAATTGCCGATCAGCCGGTCGGCGGGAATGCGGCGCAGGTCGAAACGCTGGCAACGCGACAGGATGGTGACGGGGATCTTGTTGACTTCGGTGGTGGCGAACAGGAATTTGACGTGGGCGGGTGGCTCCTCCAGTGTCTTCAACAGCGCGTTGAAGGCGTTCTTGGACAGCATGTGCACTTCGTCGATGATGTAGATCTTGTAGCGCGCGGACACCGCGGCGTAACGCACCGCCTCGATGATCTCCCGCACATCGTCCACGCCGGTATGGCTGGCGGCGTCCATCTCCACCACGTCGATATGGCGGCCCTCGGCAATGGCCTTGCAGGGTTCGCACACACCGCACGGATCGATGGTCGCCTCGCCCGTGCCATCCGGCCCAACACAGTTGAGCGCCTTTGCGATCAGCCGCGCGGTCGAGGTCTTGCCGACCCCGCGCACGCCCGTCATCACGAACGCATGGGCCAGCCGCCCGCGCCTGATAGCGTTGGCGAGCGTCTGGACCATCGCCTCCTGCCCGATCAACTCGGAGAAGGTCTGCGGCCGGTATTTGCGCGCGAGGACGCGGTAAGGCTGCGGGGAATCGGACATGGGCGTGTTCTAGCGACAGACCGCGCGACTGTCGAAGGCGGTGAGGCGGAAAGCCAGGATGATGGCCCACCGGACGAGATAGCTTGCCCCTCTCTTTCCATATGCGAAATGATTTGCCATACCATTGCTCCGGCAAGGGATTTTCATGATGGCAGACAATCCAAGCGTAGGCATGGTGAAACGACGCCAGGATGTGCGCCGCCAGATTGGCATCCCCTGGCGCTTTATTTTCACGATTATGGCCGCCGTGCCTCTTCATTACTTCATCGCTTGGGCGACGGATGGTGTACCGAACTATGCCCTCGGCAAAAAGGGCAAGTACGTCGTGTACATTCCCTATCTGATTGGAGCTTACGGTCTGCTCAGGTTGATTATATGGCCGTTCGAGCGCCCCAGGCTTAAGCGCGAACTGGCGGAGTTGGAGAATTTCGACCGAGTCGAGGAATATGAAAAGCACATTGCCGGACGCGAACAGAAACTATCAGGCTGAACCGAAGCGGCACACGCTGCTATGAAAAGGTGGAAGCCGGAACGACCCGCAGCGAATTCGTTGTGGCTGCTTCCGTCAGGACCTGACCAGGTTGGCGAAGACTACGCCCGCCCGACTTCCGTGGCGGCATATGGCGGGGTCCGCGCGGCTTTTCAA